>JAMDBG010000067.1:0-18822 GCA_023487865.1 Deltaproteobacteria bacterium
CTTGAGTTTTTCGGCCAGCAGCCACATCACCTCGGTCTCCTCGGCCTTGGCCTGCCAGAGCGGCTTGATCACCGGCTGCTGGATCGAGGCGTGGGCGTGGAGGTTTGCCATATTGACGGAAATGGAAAGTTTTTCCGCCGGTGCGAAGGTGGCCGGCAGCACGATGTCGGCAAATTGGGTCATCTCCGCGGCGTTGGTCACCATGTGCACGAAGAAAGGCACCTTGGCCATGGCCGTGTCCCAACGCTGAGCGCCGGTGCAGGAGAAGTTGAAATTGCTCCAGGAGCTGATGAACACCTTGATGGCCTCGGGATTCTTCAACAGGCCATTGGCCACGTTGTTGGTGACCACGCCGCTGCCCGGTTTGGCGTTCATCATGGCCGGCATGTCCTTGGCGCCGCGGCCGTCGAGCTTCTTTTCCTTGGAAAATTTCTTAGCGATCTCGTCTTCAAAGGATTCATAACCGGGGAACTTGCCTGTAGGCACCCTCTGGGAACGGAGGACGCCTCCCTCGTTGTCTATCGAGCCGAGCAGGCCGTTCAAGGCGTAAACGCCCATGGCCGAGTAAGTGCCGCGGGGCTGCATGGCAGCGCCTGGTCCCATCCAGACCGCCGTTTTGGGAGCGGCCTTTCCCATGATGCGGGCCGCGCGGACGATCTGCTCCCTGGGGATCAGGGACTCTTTCTCGCCCCAGGCCGGGGTCTTGTCCTTTAGCTCGATGTTCCACCATTTGACGAGGCCGAAGGTTTCCTTCTCGGCAAAGGCCGCCTCGTCCACGGCCTGCCCGGCGATAAAGAGATTTTTGCCGTCCTTGAAGTCGCCGACGAACGCCTTGTTCCAGAGCCCTTCGGTCAGGATCACGTGGGCGATGGCCGAGACCAGGGCGCCGTCGGTGCCGGGCTTCAGGGGCAGCCACTCCTGGGCCTTGGCGGCCGAGGCGGAAAGACGCGGGTCCACGCAGATCACCGAGCCGCGCTCCAGGATGTCCCCGAACTTGTTGATGGTATTGGGAACCTGGCGGTTAGAACTGAGCGGGTCGCATCCCCATACCACCAGACACTGGGTATTGGCCAGGTCGTAGTCACGGTACCCAAAGAACCCTTCGGTCAGTCCCGATCCCATCTTTTCCGCTTCGGCGCAGATGGCGCTGTGGGAGAAATAGTTGGGGGTGCCGTAGATCTTGGGCAGCGCGCCGTAGAGCAGATCGGTGGAGGTGGAGGAGTAGCGGCCGCGCATATACATGAGCTTATGAGGTTCGTTGTTCCTGCGCAGTTCAATCATTTTGTCGGCCACAATATCCAGGGCCTCATCCCAGGTGATCGGAACGAACTTGGGGTCTACGCCCCTGCCTTTCTGGGGATTGGTCCTTTTCATGGGGACCTTCACCCGGTCCGGATCATAGAGTTGCTGAAGCATCAGGTGGCCGCGCGGACAGCAGTAGCCGTTGTTGGCCTTGCTGAACTGGTTCCCCCGCACCTTGGTGGCCCGTCCGCTCTGTACGAAGAATTCCACCGGACACCAAGCCGTACAGCCCTGGCAGGTGGACGGTATCCAGCTTCCCGTTTCTGTTCCAGGTGTCTTCTGGGCCAATGCAAGCGCGTTCAGAAGCGGGCCGTTCGCTGCAACCGCCGCTCCCGCTATTAACGAGGCCTTCAAAAACTCCCTTCGGTTAATCCTCATGTTATCCTCCTTTCACCAATAGGTTATTTATTTCCGGCATTAAGCTCCAACTTTATGGATTCGAACTTCTGCAACCCTGTTTCAATCAACAGCATCGCATATTTCTTGTTATGCACCCCTCCTCCCGCTATTAACGAGGCCTTCATTTCCTGTCCGTCTTTCAGCAGGGAAAGGGCCTTTTTTACGACAGAGTCAGGCAGTTTCCCCTTTGCCTCCTCGATCGCGGAAATGGCCTCCTTCTCCACCTCCCGCGCCGCTTTCAGCTCTTCGGAAACATCGCGCTTCCATTTCTTCGCCTGCTTCTCCAGCTCCTTGTCCGCGTGGCACTCCACGCAGGACTTCATTTCTGCGACTCTTACCTTTCTGCCTTTTCCATCAAGTCCGTCTTTCGTATGACAGCCCAGGCAATTGGTTTTCATTGCATCATGCGCGATGGGATACTTACCGGTACCGTTGCCCCCTTCGCCGGCGATGAGCAGCTTCTGGTCCCGGTGCGGCTCCGGATGACATGTCGCACAATTCCGGATGGCTGCGTCAAGGTACGGTGACTTTTTATGTTCCAGGGGCTGGTGACAGCTGAAGCACCTGGCTGTCTGTTTCGTTACATGCTCCTCATGCATCTTCTTTTTGTCTTTTGCCGTTTTCATCAGTTCAGGGGTCGGATTGTGATGGCACTCAATGCAGGAATCGTCCTTCACCTCGACCTTCCCCATGACCAGTTCGATGTGACAGCTGCTGCACGCTACCTTGGCCTTCTCAAGGCTCTGATGGGTCATGGGTATTGCCTTGTTCTCGCCGGTATTTTCTTCCTTTTTTTCCGCTCGCAGGGCTTCCTTGGAGATGACATGACACACTGCGCACTTGGCCCGGCCTTCATTGTCCTTTGCCGATCGGAAATGGCAGAGGAAGCATAGTTCCTTGGGAACCTCAAAATGCCTTCCCGCGGATTGGTGGATGTGACAGGATGAACAGCGAAGCTTTTGTCCCTCTATTGTCTTTTCATCATGTGTCTTGTGTGTGAAGGGAACAAGGGCGCCCTTGTAGTCTGTTTTGTATTTGGTTTTGTACTCGATCTTTTTTTCAAAGAAATTTTCTTTCGGGTGGCATTTGGCTGTCATACAACTGGAATCGTTTACTACCGCCCTTTTCCTGACCTCCTTGTCGCCCGTCGCGATATAGGAGAAAAGCTGTCCCAGCCCCCTGAATTTTACCTTCGGGTTCATCTTGTCCCCAGGGGCATAATGGCATTCAATGCAATCGACATCCTTTTCGATCTTGCTGTGGCTGCCCGTTTTATGTTTGTCTTTTTTCCACGTTTCAACTGCAGTCTTCATGATATGGCATTGCGTGCAAAATGTTGAGCTGCTGGTGTATCTTTCTGCTGCAAATATCACGGCGACGACGCTTACGACCATGATTCCAAACACGGCGCCGATAATCGTTAACCTTTTCCTCATGATGGCAAATCGACCTCTCTAAGTGAGCGATCCTTCAAACGCTCTGTTCAACTCTCTGATTTTCATACAGTTCCTCTTTTTTCAAGGTCCGTTACGGGGGCACAGAACTCAGCCTTGGGCAATGTATCCCCGTTCTTCTAGCAAATAGCTTGCCATGTATAAGTAGTTGAAAACAAAAGATAATATTTATAGGGGTGTTACGAAAAAGAAGCGGCAAAAAGGACATTAGATGATAACCGGTTGATTATAGAAAAGAAAGACCGTGAGAATCAAAAGCCGCCAGTGTTACGAAAAAGAAACACTAAGGAGGGGAGGCGAGAGAGCCTGTTTTTACGATTGAATACCGTAAGCGTTCATTTTTTCCCAAAGCGTCTTCCTGCTGATTCCCAGCATATCTGCGGCCTTTGTCTTATTGCCCAGCGTTGTCTTCAGAACCTTCATGATGTGATTTTTCTCCGCGTCGGAAGCCACGTCGGAGAGCCGAAGGCCTTTGCCGCTCTGTTCGCCGTTCACAATAAAGGCGGGCATATCATCCTTGTCGATTGTTCCGGACGAAGAGAGGGTGATGCACCTCTCGACGATGTTTTCCAGCTCCCTGACATTGCCGGGATAATCATAGGCAAGAAGCAGACCGATCGCTTCCCGGGTAAAGCGGACCGTTTTCGCAAGGCCGCTTCCGTATTTGTCCATGAAAAAGTCGATGAGAGGCAGGATGTCCTCACGTCGTTCCCTCAGCGGCGGCATGACGATAGGTATGACATTGAGTCGGTAATAGAGGTCTTCCCTGAACCGTCCGGACTTTACCTCTTCTTCGAGCGCCCTGTTTGACGCGGCAATGATGCGGACATCAACGGTCAGCGTCGTCGTGCCGCCGACCCGGTCGAATTGCCGTTCCTGGATAACCCTGAGAATCTTTGCCTGCGTGGGGAGCGGCAGATCGGCAATCTCGTCAAGGAAAATCGTGCCGCCGTCGGCGGCCTCAAACCGGCCGGGCTTCCTTCTGACCGCGCCGGTAAAGGCCCCTTTTTCGTGGCCGAACAACTCGCTTTCCGTGAGGCCCTCGGGGAGCGCGGCGCAGTTCACCTTGATCAGAGGCCTGTCCCTGCGGTTGCTCTGGTAGTGGATGGTGGTGGCGACAAGCTCCTTGCCCGTGCCGCTTTCTCCCAGAATAAGGACGGTGGCATCCGATGCCGAGACTTTCTCGATAAGGGAGAAGACTTTTTTTATTTCCGCGCTCTCACCGGTGATGTTCCGGCCGCTGTAGCATCTGTTGAGGTCCTTTTTGAGCCGGATGTTTTCCTCTTTTAGCCCCTTGATCAAGAGCGCTCTTTCGATAAGCAGGAGGAATTCATCCAGGGCAAATGGCTTGGTCAGATAATCGAAGGCCCCCAGCTTCATCGCCTCCACGGCGTCTTTTATGGTGCCGTAGGCGGTCATCATGATCACCGGTACATCCTGCTTTTTGGTGATCTCTTTGATAATGTCGAAACCGTCCAGGTCAGGAAGCCTAAAGTCGGTAATCGCGACATCAAAGGAGTTGTTCCTGAAGGCATGCAAGGCCTCTGTTCCCGTTTCAAAAGAGGCGACATCATACCCGGCCCTTTTCAACGCGTCTTCCAGGCTGATGCGCATGATCTTGTCATCTTCGACTAACAGGACTGTCTCTTTCATGCCGTCTCTTGTACCGGAAACCGTATAATGAATCTACTGCCTTTGCCCGCAACGCTCTCCACTGCGATTTCGCCGCTGTAGTTTCTGATGATTTCGTACGTCAACCAAAGCCCAAGACCTGTGCCCTCTCCCGTCGGCTTCGTGGTAAAGAAGGGGTCGAATATCCTGCCGATATTTTCCTGCTCAATGCCGCAGCCGTTGTCGATGACTTCAAGCGAAACCACGGAATCGTTCCTGCGACCCTTTACTTCAAGCATCCCGCCGTTGTTCATGGCATGGATCGCATTGATGAAGAGATTCAAGAGCAGCTGCTGAAAGTCATGGACATCAAAGGTAATGCGCAGGTCAGCGGCCACCTCGTTCTTGAAGGCAATCTTTGCCTTTTTTATCTTATATTCCAGGAAGGAATAGACGCTTTCCACGACGCTCTTGATGTCCATGTCAACGGGCACGCGTTCGGTTTTCCGTGACATCCACAACAGCTTGCTGACGGTAGTTTCTATCCTGTCCAGGCCTTCGTTGACAAGGTCCAGATACTTCGCCCTTAATTCCGGATTGCTTCCGTCCTGCTTGAGGATCTGAATGCAGTTGAAGATCCCCCCCAGGGGGTTATTGATCTGGTGGGCCACACCGGCGGCAAGTATCCCGATGGAAGCAAGCTTTTCCGACCGGACCAGCTTCTCATGGGTCTTCTTCAGCTCTTCGTTCGCATGCCTGATCCTTTCGATCATGCTGTTGAACCGCTCTCCCAGGACGGCCAGTTCATCGTGCCCCTTCACCTCGACCCGGATGTCCAGAAAATCCCCCCGCGCCTTTTCCATGGTACTGACGAGCTGTGTAATGGGGCCGATAAACCGTCGGGTTAAAAGCAGAATGATAGCAAAGCCGGTAATCAGAAGAACCGTTGTTAATACGATGATGGTCTTGACGGTGGCGAGTATCTCGTTTTCTACCTTTTCCAGGGATACCCCGAACTTCAGGCTCCCCCACCGTTTCTTGCCGATGGAGAGTGGAACGCCGAAATCCAGCGTATTATGCACACCCGACGACACGTGCTGGATGGTGGTTTGGTCCGATGCAATGGTATTTATAGTTACCGGATCGGCATAGACTTTTCCATATTCGGTAATGTCGTTGTGCGATATGACCTTTCCCTCCTTGTCGAGAATGGCGATGTAGCGCAGGTCGGCATCCTTTCGATTGAATATCTCCATGATATAGTTGTCAAGGAGCCCTCCTTCTTCCACGAGGCCGAGCCGCTCATAGATGAGGTCGTTGATGATCGGGATGGCAAGCGTTTCTCCCAGCAGGCGACCCTGTTTTTCAACCTCGCTGTATAAGATGCGTTTCTCTCTTGCAACGGCGACATATCCGATGATGCTCATGAACACAACGATAGCCAGGGTTGTGATGAGTATGAATTTGTACCGCAGGCTCAGCCTGGAAAAGAAATCCGTCGCTTGGTTCATAATTGCATCTTCGGATGGCATCCTATACCGCACGTTTGCGGGACCGCTTTGATTTTTGAGCGTATGTCTCCATAATCCTTGTCGGTTGCCTCGGTAAAGCCGTTTTTAAAATCCTCATCGAGTCGTTTCAGAACCTTCTGACCGTCTGCTGTCTTTGGATCCAATGCAAGAAGCGCTTTTTTAATGTCCTCGATTACCGCTTGCGGGGTCCCAGGACCGGCCGTCAGGGGGCCGGTGGGGATCGATTCGGACTCGGCGATGACGGCGATGCCGAGCTTCATATACTTTCTGGCAACGGAGTCTCGGACGGCGCCTGCGGCATACTGACCTTTCAGCACCGCCTTTACAACGGAATCGTGATAATCGAAGTTTGTATAACTGCCGAGTTCGTTGAGATGGATCCCCGCGCCGGCAAGAAGATAACGGGGGATGAGATTCCCCGACGTGGATTTGGAAGAGGCGAAGGCGACGCTTTTCCCTTTGAGATCGGCGATGGTTCTGACAGGCAAGCCCTTCTTTATGATAATGACGCTCTTATAGGTTGCCGTACCTTCGACGCCTTTGGACTTCAATATGCTCAAAACACCGTATTTCGCGCGGGCCTCAAGGTAAGTCAACGGGCCAAGGAGCGCCACATCCGTTTCTCCGGTGCCTAAGGCATTTACCGTTTCTTCATAATTTTTCTTCAGGAGGAGTTCATACTGATAGGGCGTCTTTTCCGCAAGGTAATCCAGAAGCGGCTGGTACTTCTCATACATGATCCTCGGGTTGTCCTTCGGGATGGCGCCAAGATGGATAATCTTGTTGTCCTTAACCGTTCTTGCCACCCGGGAACTGTCAACGACGCCCCTCTCCATATCCCGTATGGAGTCATAGTTCTTGTCGGAGACCTCGGCAAACCCCTCTATCATCATGGCATCGAGGATGGCTTTTCCCTTCGTTGTTTTATGCATGGAAAGAAAGGCGTCCCTTATCTTTTTCCTGAGAGCAGGGTCGATATCCCGCGTTACAACCACAGGAGGGATTCCGAAGGGAGGTGAGCGCTTGATGATCCTGGTCTGCCTGGCATAGGGAGACCCGGTCTTCAGCATGTGTTCATAAACGATGCTCTCCATGGCGGCGCCGTCCACGATCTTCTTTGCCACCATTTCCACCGACTTATTATGGCTGTAACTATATAGGAGCTCTTTGAAAAATCCCTCCGGTGTAAACCCCATGCCTTTGAGCAGATAGGTCGGATAAAGCTTGCCGGTATTGGATTTGGGGTCCGTGAAGGCGAACACCTTTCCTTTGAGTTCCGGAAAGGTGTTTATAGGGCTCTCGTTATGGACGATGATATAGGAATGGTAAACGGACCGGCCATTGACGATCGGTCCGACCAGCAGCTCAACCCCAAATTGCGCCCGGTTCTTCACATAGGGAGCGGAACAGATAAACGCAACCTTGACCTCGCCCTTTTCAAGCAGGACATCCATCTCGTCGTAGGTCCTTCGATTGACCATCCGGACCGGCTGTTTTATCTGATCCCCGATGTAATCGATGATGTCCTGGTAGTATTTCACCGCGTCAACGGGTGTGATCATCGAGGAGACGCCGATTTTAACGACATCGGTTGAGAGGGCAGGCGCATCCTGGGCAAGAAAAAGGGACAGAAGGAAAACGAAGAAAACGAACAGCCGTTTGATTTCGTATTTCAATATATTCGAAATGCGTTTCTTGAAGGGCATAGTTCCTATCTTTATCTTTAATGTTGTGGTCATCGATGATGTCAATCTGTCAGTATGTCGGGAATTTTTCAAGAGGAGATTTGCCTGAGTCTGTTGTTATTGCCATCATCGTATTAAAGCCACTGAATTTGTTCATAAATATTTTTGTTGCCTTGCGTTATGCGATTTTGGTATAAGTTGGCGCACTCTCGAATTCCTGTCATGTCTAGCGGGTGGAGGTCCGGATTGTCGTTCCCTCTTTTTGACGAAAAGGATCGGACTGTGCCGATCAACGATGGTGCCAGGAGGTCCGATGGTCCGGCAGGGACATCCATGCCTCGCGGCAAGCGCGACGACATCACCGGCGTGATCCTGATCGGCGGGAAAAGCCGCCGCATGGGACAAGACAAGGCGTTTCTGCAAATCGCCGGCCACACCCTCTTCGAACGGGTGCTGGCGATATTCAAGGAAAGCTTTGACCGGGTCGTGCTGGTGGGGGACCGGGCGGAGCGCTTCGCCGGTTACGGTCTCCCTGTGTTGCCGGATATCTACCCCGGAAGCGCCCTGGGAGGGCTCTATACCGGACTGTGTCACGCGGATACGGAGTATGTCTTCGTGTCCTCCTGCGATCTCCCTTTTCCCAACAAAGAAATATTGCTTTTTCTCTGTTCGCAACGGGACGGTTTCGACGCCGTCGTGCCTGACACCGCCCGTGGATTCGAACCGCTCTTCGCGGTCTATGCAAAGAGCTGCCTTGGGCCGATGAGGGAGCTTCTGGAGAGCGGAAACAGGTGTATCTACGATTTTTATCCTCAGGTCCGGGTCAGATATGCGCGGGATGAGGAGTTGACTCATCTCAACGGGGACGGAAGGGCATTCGTGAATGTCAATACCCCGGAGGAATTCGCGAAAATCAAAACAGGAGGCTCCTTATGACGGTCAAAGCGGTTTCGTTTGTCGCAAAATCAGGCACGGGCAAAACGACCCTTCTGGAAAAAGTCATCGTCCGATTGAAGGAGAAAGGGTACAGGGTCGGCGCCATCAAGCACGACGCCCACCGTTTCGACATCGACCATCCGGGAAAGGACAGCCACCGCTTGACCTCTGCCGGGGCAGACACCATGCTGATCTCCTCTCCTGAAAAGCTGGCGCTGGTGAAGAGACATTCCGCGTCGCCTCCCATCGAGGAACTGCTGGAACACTATTTCACCGACATGGACATCGTCCTGACCGAAGGATTCAAGATGGGCGCCCTGCCGAAGATTGAACTCCACCGCAAGGAGAGGAGCGCCACGCTCATCTGCCGGGGGGGTGAGCACGATCCGATGCTCCTGGCCGTGGCAAGCGATGAGCCGCTTCAACTCGACGTGCCGGTGCTCGATCTCAACGACGCCGGAGCGGTCGCCGACTTCCTGGAGGAGAAATTTCTGAGATGAGAGATCCTGGTTGCAGACTGCAGGTACGTTCAAAAATCTGGTTGGAAATCGACGGTGAACCGGTGTTCGGCCAGGGGCGGGAGGAATTATTGCGCCTGATCCAGAAGGGAAACTCGATCAATGCCGCGGCGAAGGCGATGGGTGTTCCTTACCGCAAGGCCTGGACATACATCGATGCCATGGAAAGGCGGCTCGGATTTCCCCTGGTGAAACGGCAAAAGGGGGGGAGAGGCGGAGGCGAATCTGCACTTACCCTCCAGGCGGAAACGCTGCTGGAAAAATTCAATCTCCTGCGAAAAGGGTTGAACGACAGGGTGGACAGCAAGTTTATCGAACTCGATTTCTGTGAGCGTTGGGCTTGCTTTTATCCCACACGCGATTAAGGAGGGGAGACGGTTTATGATCAGCATTCAGGACGCGCAAAGGACCATTCTGGAACAGATCGCTGTGTTGGAAACGGAGAAAGTTTCCGTGTTCCAGGGGCTGAACAGGATCACTCCGGAGGACCACATTGCCCCGTGGGACATTCCGGCGGCCGACAACTCCGCCATGGACGGGTTTGCATTCTCCCATGCAACGCTCGGCGGCGACCGTCTCCGGGTGACCGGCTTTTTGCCGGCGGGAGAGGTGGCCTTAGCCCCGGTGCCGGCCGGCGAGGCGATCAGGATCATGACTGGCGCGCCGATCCCTCCCGGCTGCGATACGGTCATCCCCATCGAAGAGGTCTTGGACGATGGCGAATGGATACGGTTCACTTCCACGATCAAGACGGGCTTGCACGTCCGCAAGCGGGGGGAGGACATCAGGAAAGGCGAGGTTGTCATCCGTGCCGGCTCGCTGCTCAGGCCCCAGGAGATTGGCATGCTCTCGGCCATGGGAACAACCGCCCCGGCCGTTTACCGACGCGCGCGGGTCGCCATCCTGGCCACCGGGGATGAACTTCTTGAGCCCGGCTCGACGCCGGCGCCGGGCAAGATCATCAACAGCAACAGTTACAGCCTGGCCGCCCAGGTGCTGGATGCGGGGGGCGATCCGGTGCTGCTGGGAATTGCCCCGGACGCCCTTGACGCTACGTGCGACAAGATCAAGGCCGGCTTGAACGCGGATATGCTGGTCATTACCGGCGGCGTATCGGTCGGCGACCGGGATTTCGTCAAGGAGGCGATTGAAAGCCTCGGCGGCAGCGTCACCTTCTGGAAGGTCAACATGAAACCGGGCAAGCCGCTGGCATTCGCCCTATTGCAAGGGAAGCCGGTCTTTGCCCTGGCGGGAAATCCGGTCGGCGCCATGGTCGCGTTCGAACTGTTCGTGCGGCCGTCGATCCTCAAAGCCATGGGGCACCGACGGCTTTTCCGGCCGGCGGTCAAGGCGATCCTGCAGGAGCCGGCGGCGAACAAGGGGAAACGTCCGCATCTGGTGCGCGGGATTGTCTCGGTGCATAATGACCGTTATCACGTATCAACGACCGGCAATCAGAGTTCCGGGCGGCTCTCGTCGCTGATTCAGGGTAACGGCCTGATCCGCATGGCCCCCGAGGCGTCGTATGCCAAAGGAGGCGAAGTGGAGGTGCTTTTGCTCGACCGGGGCTTTGAGATGGGAGATGCTTTGCAATGACGCTGGCCGAGCCTCTGAGTCTTTCCGGCCTTTTACTCCTTATGGTCTGCATTCTGGCGGTAGCGGTCCTCTACTCCAGTGTCGGGCATGGCGGCGCATCCGGTTACATTGCCGCCCTGGCCCTGTTCAGCGTCGCGCCGGCCGTATTCAAACCCACCGCCCTGGTCCTGAATATTTTGGTGTCGTCCGTCGCCACGCTCTGTTTTATCCGTGCCGGTCACTTCTCGTGGCGCTTGTTCTGGCCCTTTGCCGCGACCTCGATCCCCTGCAGCTTCATCGGCGGCTACCTCAGTTTGCCTGTTCATCTGTACAGGCCTCTGGTGGGAGCCATTCTTCTGTTTTCCGCGTGTCGTCTCTTCTTCCGGACCGAATATGCGGATACGGAAACACGGCCGCCTTGGGCGCCTGTGGCTCTGACTCTCGGTGCACTGCTCGGCCTGTTGTCCGGGCTGACGGGTGTGGGCGGAGGCATCTTCCTGAGCCCCCTCCTCCTGCTCCTGAAGTGGGGAAAGGTGCGGGAAGTCTCCGCCGTTGCGGCGCTGTTCATCCTGGTGAATTCCGTATCCGGCCTTCTCGGACATCTCAGCAGCCTCCAGGCGATCCCGTATTTTGCGCCGCTGCTCGCGGTCGCGGCGCTCATCGGCGGAAGCGTCGGCGCTGTTTTGGGCAGTCGCCGGCTGCCGGCGGCCGCCGTTCTGAAGCCGTTGGCCGTTGTCCTGGTCATTGCAGGCATCAAGATGCTCTTTGTATAAGAACAATGGCAGAACAGCTCGTTCCTCACAAGGCCGCAGCGTCAATTTTGTCGTTGCACCCCCCCGCGAACCATTATAAAAGTGATCAATCTTATCCGTCACCTGTCCTTCAAGCAGGGCGACAACCGGGCGAAAATCCCCTTCCGCCAGGGAAGAGGATTGGGAAGGAAACCGAAACATGGCCGGAAAACAGCTGTTTGATGACTGGTCCGGGCGGTACGACCGCTGGTTCGATACGCCTGTGGGGAAGGCCGTCCTCCGCTATGAAAAAGGGCTGATCCTCGACCTGCTCCGCCCGGTACGGGGGGAGCGGATCCTCGATGCGGGGAGCGGTACGGGGATCTTTACACGGGAGTTTCTCGACCGGGGGGCCGATGTCGTAGGGCTCGACATCTCCTGGGCGATGCTCCGCCGGGCGGCGGCAAACAATGAGGCCTTTTCCCGCCGGATGGTGGCAGCGGACATGGCGTCACTCCCCTTTGCCGACGGCCTGTTCGATAAAACCGCCTCCGTCACGGCCCTAGAGTTCATCGAGGACGAGAAAGGGGCGGTCGCCGAGCTTTTCCGTGTGACCAGACCCGGTGGGATCGTCGTTATCGCGACGCTCAACAGCCTCAGCCCCTGGGCGGTCCGGCGAAGGGAGAACGCAACACGGGACCGGGAATCGATCTTCAATCGGGTTTACTTCCGTTCGCCTGCGGAGCTCCTGGCGGCGGCGCCTGTCCCGGGCATCGTCCGGACGGCGGTCCACTTCGGGAAGGAGGATGATCCCGCCGAACTGGACCGGATCGAGCGGGGAGGTCAGGGCAGGGAGACGGGGGCGTTTGTCGCGGCCCGCTGGGAGAAGAGATGACATTGCGCGCCTTGCCTCGGGGATTTTTTCCGAAGCCGTTCGATGCTGGACAAGCTGCACCCTGGATGTAAAAATGATTAGACTCCGGCTTTCGCCGGGTAACGATTTTCTGCAAAGCCGTACGACGGCGCAACGCACCGTGGGTTGCAAAGATAAAAGTGAAGATAAGGGTAACGATAACCATATGAACGTGAATCTCGACCATGTCGCCGTCGTCCTGAAGGGGCCGAAATTCCCCGGGAATGTCGGGTCGGCGGCGCGCTGCATGAAGAACATGGGGATCGGCAAACTGATCGTCGTGGGGAACCGCGACCTTGACGACGAAGCGGTCCGGCAGATGGCCACCCACGAATCCAAGGAGGTGGTGGAGGCGATCCGCCATTACGACACCCTCGACGAGGCGCTGGCGGGCTTCTCCTGGATCGTCGGAGCGACGGCGAGGCAGGGGTCGGGACGGGGTCCCGCCGTCACTCCGCGCCGGATGGCTGAATCGCTCGTCGCCGTCTCGCAGGAAAACGCGATCGCCCTCCTCTTCGGTCCGGAGGACACGGGGCTTACCAACGACGACCTCCGTTTCTGCCAGACCGTCGTGACGATCCCTACGGTGGGCTTCAAATCCCTGAACCTCTCTCATGCGGTGATGATCCTCTGTTATGAACTGCTCCTGGCCCGGATGGGCGAAGAAACGAAACCCGCGCCCAAGCTGGCCGGTTCCCGGGAACTCGAAGCGATGTACGTCCAGCTCAAGGCGGTCCTCCAGGCGATCGGTTTCCTCAATCCGGAGAATCCCGACTACTGGATGATGCATATCCGCCGCCTCCTTGCCCGGACAACCCTCCAGGCCCGGGAAGTCAAGATCATCCGGGGGATCTGCCGGCAGATCGAATGGTACGGGGACCACAAGGAGCGCAAAAACCCTTGACTTTCCGCCGTCCGGCGGCGTATTTAGCAACACAATCACCGTGTTCGAACAGCCCGGGAATGATCCGGCAGCGCTGTCCCTCGCCGGGCGCGGGGCAGGATCGGCAGGTGACGCAGGGGACTGCATGAATAAAAGGGAGAACAGGCCATGAAGACATTTTCCTTTACCGGCGCAAAAAAGATCGTTTTCGGACGGGGGAGTTTTGCCGCCCTGCCGGAGCACATCGCGGAACTGAAGATTCTGCGGCCGCTGATCGTCATCGATCGGAACCTCGCGGAGACCGGTTTCTGTCAGAAGGTGGACGGCGTCCTGGCCAAGGCGGGTATCGCTTACGCGATCTACGACAAAACGGAGCCGGAGCCCCCGCTCGAGCTGGCCGACGAGGGGGCGAAACTGGCCCTGAAGAAAAAATGCGGCGGGGTCATCGGGATCGGCGGCGGGAGCGCCATGGATCTGGCCAAGGCGATCGCGGTCCTGGCGGCGAACAAGGGAAAGGCCGAGGATTACCTGGGCCTCAACCGGGTCCCCGGCCCCGGGCTTCCCAAGATCATGGTTCCGACGACCGCCGGGACGGGGAGCGAAGTGACCTTCACCGCCGTGTTCATCAGAAAAAAGCTGAAGAAAAAAGAGGGGATGAACAGTCCCTATCTCTATCCGGAGCTGGCCCTGCTCGATCCGGAGCTGACGCTTTCGCTCCCGCCCCATCCTACGGCGGCGACGGGGATCGACGCCCTCTGCCATGCGATCGAATCCTACACCTCGGTCAATGCCTCGCCGATGAGCGAGATGATGTCCATCGAGGCGATCCGCCTGATCTCCGACAACCTGCGGACGGCGGTCCATGCTGGAACGAACATCGAGGCGCGCGAGGCGATGCTCCTCGGGAGCCTCTATGCGGGTCTGGGGCTTGCCAACGCGGGCGTGACGGCGGTCCATTCCCTGTCCTACCCGCTCGGCGGGAAATACGGGATCTCCCACGGCCTGGCCAACACGATCATGCTCCCCCGGGTGATGGCCTTCAACCTCCCCGGCGCCCTGGAGAAGTTCGTCGATATCGCCGAGGTCATGGGGGAGATCGTTGACGACCTGCCGCTGCGGGAGGCGGCGTATCTCGCGGTAGAAGCGGTGGAGGCCCTGATCGAGGACTGCGGTGTCATGACGACGCTGGAAGAACTGGAGATTCCCGAAAGCGATTTTCCGGAACTGGCGAAGGTGGCGATGACCGTTGCCAGGCCCCTTGCCAACAATCCCTGCAGGATGACGCTCGAGGAGATGGTCGAGCTCTACCAGGAGGCGTATTCATAAAGGGAATGAAAATGGAAGGGCGATGTCCCGACCGCTCAGGATATTTTTCCGACCCTGCATCTCCTCGCTTCGCTGCAAAGGCAAAACTCGCGCTGAAGCGCTCGGACAATTGCCTTTGCGTGCGCTCCCCTGCGGAGGCAGGGTGCCCGGAAAAATATCAATTCGCAATCGTGAATACGCCCTTCCCGTCATGGCGCGGGAAAGGAACAAGGATTCATCAATTTTAAATTTACCGACCCGAAGGGGACGGAAGATAAGGGAGGTTTGCGATTATGGCCGGTGCGGAACTGATCGGAAAAGAAGAGATCAAAGAGGTGATGGATGTCCTCAGGACGGGCGTTTTCGCCCGCTACGCCTTCGACAAGGAGCGGCAGGGGATCTGGAAGGTCCGGGATTTCGAGAAGGCCTTCGCCGGGTACTGCGGGACGAACTATGCCCTGGGGGTGACCTCCGGGTCGGCGGCCCTCAAGATCGCGCTGACGGCCCTCGATGTGGGGCCCGGCGACGAGGTGATCTGTCCGGCCTTTACGTTCATGGCCACCTACGAGGCGGTCCTCGAGGTCGGCGGGATCCCCGTCATGGCGGATATCGACGACACCCTGAACCTCGACCCGGACGACATCCCGAACAAGGTGACGCCGCGGACCAAGGCGGTGATCCCCGTCCACATGTGCGGGGCGCCGGCCAGGATCGATAAGATCATGAAGGTGGCGAAAAAGCACAAGCTCCTCGTCCTGGAGGACAACGCCCAGGGTCTGGGGGCGAGCTTCAAGGGAAAGAAACTGGGGTCCTTCGGCCACATGGGGACCTTCAGTTTCGACCATTACAAGACGATCACCACCGGCGAGGGCGGCATGGTGGTCACCAACGATCTTAATCTCTACCACCGCGCCGAATGGTATCACGACCACGGTCATGACCACCTCTCCCCCGTCAGCCGGGCGCTCGACGGCAGGACGATCCTCGGCTTCAACTACCGGATGAACGAGCTGCAGGGCGCCATCGGTCTGGCGCAGCTCAGGAAACTGGACCGGGTCATCGCGGCCCAGCGGAAGAACCAGGCGGCGATCATGGAGATGCTGGCCCCGATACGCGGGCTGAAATTCCGGGCAGTGCCCGATCCCGAGGGGGATTCGGCGACCTTCCTGGGATTCAACCTTCCCAGGGAAGCCCAGACGAAGGCGTTCCAGAAGGCGCTCAAGGCCGAAGGGATCGATACGGTCCGCTTCAAGGACAATTTCTGGCACTACGTCCCCAACTGGGAGCACTTCCTGGCGAAGTCCACGGCGAACTCGAAGAAGCAGCCCTTCTCCGATCGGCGCAACCGGAAGGTGACTTACAGCCGGAAGGCGATCCCCCGGGCGGAGGATCTTCTCGGCAGGACCCTCATCATGGGGATCAGCGTCAGGATGCCGGCGGCAAAGCTCAAGGCGCTCCGGAAGGGGATCGAGAAGGCGGCCAAGGCGCTGTAGAGGAAGGCAGGGATCAATCCGCTCCTCCGCGCTCAAGATCTTTTTCCGACCCTGCACCTCCTCGCGGCGCTGCCGGGAAAAAACTCGCGCTTTGCGCTCAGACAGTTTTCCCGGCGGGCGCGCCGCTGCGGGGGCAGGGTGCCCCGGAAAAATATCCATTCGCGCATCCGGAACAGGCTGATCCGATGTTGCGTAAGTATAGGGTAAAATAGGGACAGATACCTATTTCCCGGAAGGATGAATACTTAGGGGAGTCGGAAAGATGATCGTAGTGACCGGCGGCGCCGGATTCATCGGCAGTGCCTTTGTGGCGAAGTTGAACGCGGAGGGGCAGGACGCCATCGTCATCGTCGATGAGCTGGAGAGCTCCGGGAAGTGGAAGAACCTCGTCAAGCGGAGGTACACCGACTATATCCACAAGGGCGCCTTTCTCGAGATGGTCGTCAGCAATCGGGTCCCCTTTCCGGTCGAGGCGATCGTTCACATGGGGGCCTGCTCGTCGACGACGGAGCAGGATGCCGACTACCTCATGGAGAACAATTTTCATTACACCTCCTTTTTGGCCGACTGGGCGCTGGCGCGCGGGGTCCGGTTCGTCTATGCCAGCTCCGCCGCGACGTACGGCGACGGCGGCCGATCGTTTTCCGATGACGATGAGGTGACGCGGGGCCTCCGGCCGATCAACATGTACGGCTATTCCAAGCAGCTCTTCGACCTGCGTGTCCTTCGGGAGGGATTGCAGGACCGGGTGGCGGGGATCAAGTTCTTCAACGTCTTCGGGCCGAATGAATATCACAAGGGCGATATGACGAGTGTGGTCTTCAAGGCCTTCCACCAGATCCGGGAGACAGGAAAAGTCCGTCTTTTCAAATCCTACCGGCCGGAATACGGCGACGGGGGGCAGAAACGCGATTTCGTCTACGTCAAGGACTGTGTCGAGGCCCTCTGGTGGCTCCTGAACCACCGTGAGGCGAACGGGATTTTCAACCTCGGAACGGGGCAGGCCCGGACATGGAACGACCTCATCCGGGCGGTCTATGCGGCGCTTTCACTGCCGCCGGCCATTGACTACATCGAGATGCCCGAGGCGATCCGCGGGCAGTACCAGTATTTCACCGAGGCGCGGATGGACAAGCTCCGGGCCGCCGGCTGCCCGGTTGCATTCAGTCCGTTGGAGGACGCGGTCGGGGATTACGTAAAGAATCATCTCCTCACGGCCGATCCTTATCTGTAAGGATAAATCGATGTCTGTCCAGGTTGTCTGCATCATCCCGTCGCGCTACGAATCGTCCCGTTTCCCGGGGAAGCCCCTGGCCGACCTCTGCGGGAAACCGATGCTCCGGCACGTCTATGAGCGGGTCCTCCGGGCAAAGAGTGTCACCTTGGCCGCCGTAGCGACCGACGATGAGCGGATCTTCCGGGCGGTCCAGGCCTTCGGCGGCCGGGCGGTAATGACTTCCCCCCGCCACCGGTCGGGGACGGACCGGATCGCCGAGGCCGCCGATCAGCTCGCCCTCGCCGAGGCCGCGATCGTCGTCAACATCCAGGGCGATCAGCCCCTCTTCGAGCCCTCCCAGGTGGATGAAGTGGTCGGTCCGCTTCTGGAAGATGCAACCATCCCCATGTCCACGCTGATCTATAAGATCGTCCGCGCGGAGGAGATCACCCACCCGAACGCCGTCAAGGTCGTCTTCGACGACCGGTATTTTGCCCTCTACTTCTCCCGCGCCACGATCCCCTTCGTCCGCGACCGGGACAAACGGGCCGACTACTACAAGCACCACGGGATCTACGCCTACCGCCGCGCATTTCTCCGCACCTTCCCTTCCCTTCCCGAGGGGGTTCTGGAGCGCCTGGAGGCCCTCGAACAGCTCCGGGCGCTGGAGCACGGCCACCGGATCAAGGTGGTCATCACGCCGCACGACTCCGTCGAGGTCGATACCCCCGAGGAACTGGAGAGGGTCCGGCGTCTGATTACCGGCGAAGAAAAACAGATCCCTTCGTAAAAGATCGTTATTACCTCATATTCTCCTTAGATAGTAGATTCCGACTATGAGTATCCTTCCCTTTTATCCTCATTTTCAGACCGCGCCTTTTGCATTAGTGTGTCATCGTCGGAGCCTGCCGGAGCGGGAGAATCCGGCAGGCATGCGGATGAGAAAACGGGTGCGAAGGAAGGATACGGTTATGATCTATTCATTTGCTTGTCCCGCCCCCTGTAATCGGGAGATCAAGGTTGACGCCCACGATACGCTCGATGCCGTCGAAAAGATCATCCTGGCGGGGGCGATCAGCTGCCGCAACAGCGACAGTCAATGCAGCTGCAGCCAAGCTCAGGTCGACATGTCTCCGATACCCCAAGAGCAGCTGCGGCATATCGTCAGCCTGTGCCTGCAGGAAGAATGCGAGGCCTCCCTGAGGGGCTGACTTTACATCACGGAGGTGACCTATGCGAACCACACGCGTCATAATGGTGATCATCGTT
>JAMDBG010000067.1:18832-19250 GCA_023487865.1 Deltaproteobacteria bacterium
CCTGGACGGAAGCGACGGCCTTCTTGAAGATGGCGTTCTCCCTCGCCTTCAGCCTGTTCATTGCCGCGGATCAGGCTTTTTTCCGATGCCGTCGATCCCCTCCGGGAATACACCCTGGAGGGCGGCGGTACGGAGAAAATCCTGCTGATTTCCGTGCAGGGTACAATTTCCGACATGCCGAAAAAGGGTCTGGTGCGATCGTCGCCGAGCATGGTGCAGCAGATAGTCTCGCAATTGAGAAAGGCGGAAAAGGACGACCGCATCAAGGCGGTCCTGTTCAAGGTCAATTCGCCTGGGGGGACGATCATCGCCAGCGACGTCCTGTATCATGAAATATCATCCTACCGGGAAAGGACCGGTGCGAAAATCATCGTTTCCATGATGGACGTGGCCGCATCAGGCGCCTATTATCTGTCCC
>JAMDBG010000211.1 GCA_023487865.1 Deltaproteobacteria bacterium
CTTAATCTGCTTTCCCTGGGACATAAAAATCCCCCCGGATCGTATCCAATCCGGGGGGATTTTACATGCATTCTTTTTTTCGCTTTGCTATTTCTTCCGCTTCTCCAGCTCCTCGGCGCGGAGCTGCTTGCGGAGGATCTTGCCCACGTTCGTCTTGGGAAGCTCCTTGCGGAATTCGATCTCCGTCGGGAGCTTGTAGGTGGCCAGCCGCGTCTTGCAGTACTCGATCAGCTCTTCCTGGGTGGCCGTCATCCCCTCCTTGAGGACGACAAAGACCTTCACGCTCTCCCCTCGCGTCGGATGGGGGATGCCGATGGCGCACGCCTCCTGGACCTTGGGGTGGAGGTAGAAGACCTCGTCGATATCCCGGGGGTAGACGTTGAAGCCGCCGGAGATGATCATGTCCTTCTTCCGGTCCACGATGTAGAAGTACCCGTCCTCATCCATCGTGGCGATATCGCCCGTGTAGCACCAGCCGTCGCGGAGCGTCTTGGCCGTCTCATCCGCCCGGTCCTTGTAGCCGAGCATCACCTGCGGTCCCTTGACGATCAGCTCGCCCCGCTCGCCTACAGGGACATCGGTCTTTTCATCCTCCAGATCCACGATCCGGGCCAGGGTGTCGGGGATCGGAATCCCGATGCTCCCGACCTTTCTTGTCCCGGTGAACGGATTGACGTGGGTCACCGGCGAGGTCTCGGTCATTCCGAAACCCTCCATGATGATCGCCCCTGTCGCCTTTTCGAAGTCGTGGATCACCTCGACGGGGAGCGGCGCGCTCCCGGAGAAGGCCCCCTTGATGCAGGTCATCGGGGTCTTCTTGAGGTCGGGATGGTTCAGCATCCCGATGTACATCGTCGGCACCAGCGGCGCAAAGGTCGGGCAGAAG
Source organism: Deltaproteobacteria bacterium (assembly GCA_023487865.1). Taxonomy (GTDB): domain Bacteria; phylum Desulfobacterota; class Syntrophia; order Syntrophales; family UBA5619; genus JAKAFS01. The sequence continues at coordinate 887 of JAMDBG010000211.1, forward strand.
TTCCGGATCGCCTCCAGGAGCGGCTCCGGCTGGGGCCGGGGGACGAGGACCTGCGTCCATCCTTTGTAGATGGCGTAATTCAGGACGACGGACAGGCCGAAGACGTGGAAATAGGGGAGCGCCCCGAGGATGATCTCCCCGCCCTTCCCGAACGCGGGCACCCACGACGAAAGCTGCTGGACCTGCTTGCTCAGGTTCGCATGGGTCAGCATCACCCCCTTGGAGACGCCGGTCGTCCCGCCGGTATACTGGTACATGGCGACGTCCTCGAACCCGCACTTCACCGCCTGCGGATTGGGGCCGTATTTCTCAAGGCATTCCTTCCAATCGTAGAGATCCGGGGCCGCCTTGACGGCGCCGAAGGGGTACTTCTTGAGCCATCTTCCCAGGATGCGTTTGAGGGGAGGGAGATAATCCCCGATGCAGGTGGTCACGATCTGCCTGATCTTCGTCCGGGGCCGCAGGTCGATCATCCGGTTTCCGAGGACATCGAGCGTTATCAAGACCTTGGCGCCCGAGTCGTTGAACTGGTGCTCCAGCTCGGGATCCGAATAGAGGGGATTGTTCATCACGGTGATTGCCCCGATCTTCAGGATCGCGTAGTAGGCGACGACGCAGGGGATGATATTGGGCAGGAGGATCGCGACGGCGTCCTTCGGTTTGACACCGAACGCGGCCAGGCAGGCGGCAAACCGGTCCACCATCTCCTTCAGTTCTCCGAAGGTGACAGTCGTCCCCTGAAAGATCAGGGCCGGTTTGTCGGGGAGCTCCTGCGCCGTCCGCTCCAGAAAATCGGGCATGCAGACCTCCTCGTACTTCACGAACTCCGGCACACCCGGTTCGTAGGACTTCAGCCACGGTTTATCCATATACCTCGTCTCAGCCATGATCTGTTCCTCTCCCTTCTTTAATTGGGTTATCGTTCAGGGGTCTGTTCTGACGACCCATCCTTCAAAAGGTTGACATCCTCAACGGATTTTTATCATGAAAAGAGAAGCGGAGACAGCCGGCTCATGTCTACTGCGGTGCCGCACAGGCTTCCGCCACGGGCTGCGCCTCCTCCAGATCCATGGCCCGCCAGACGATCTCCGCAATATCGAGGGCGGCCATGGTCTCCTCCTTCTTGCGGTCCTTGATGCCGTCGGAGAGCATGGTGAGGCAGAAGGGACAGCCCACGGCGATCGTCCCGGCCCCTGCGGCGACGGCCTGATCCGTCCGCAGGTTGTTGATCCGCTCGCCGATATCTTCCTCCATCCACATCCGCGCCCCGCCGGCGCCGCAGCAGAAGCTCTTGGCCAGGTTCCGCTCCATCTCCGTGAGTTTCAGGCCGGGAACGGCCCTGAGGATCCGCCGGGGCTGATCGTAGATCCCGTTGTAGCGGCCGAGGAAACAGGAATCATGATAGGTGAACAAACCTTCCACCGGTTTTTTGAGCGTGATTTTCCCTGCAGCGATCAGTTCGGCGATGATCTCCGTATGGTGATAGACCTCGAACTCCCCGCCGAAATTCGGGTAATCCTTCTTCAGGGCATTGTAGCCGTGGGGACAGGTTGTGATGATCTTTTTGACATGATATCTGTTCATGACCTCGATGTTCGCCTGGACGAGGGTCTGGGAGAGGTATTCATTTCCCCCCCGCAGGGCCGAATCGCCGCAGCACCCCTCCTCCGTCCCGAGGATGCCGAAGCTGATCCCCGCCGCCTTGAGGATCTTTGCCAAGGCCGAGGAGACCTTTTTCCCGCGGTCGTCGAAAGACCCGGAGCAGCCCACATAAAACAGATATTCCACGGCGGGATCTTCTGCCAGGGTCTTGATGCCGAGGTCTTTCGCCCAGTCCGCCCGGAGGTGGGAGCCGATGCCCCAAGGGTTGGAATTGTTCTCCATGTTCCGGAAGGTGAGTTGGAGCTCCGGCGCAAAATCCGCCTCGGTGAGGACCTTATATTGCCGCATTCCGATGATCTTGGGGACGTGTTCGATCGAGGCCGAGCAGTTCTCCGTGCAGTACAGGCAGTTTGTACAGGCCCAGAGTTCGTGAAGATCGATTACCCCGCCGACCAGCGCCGTCTCGGCCGATGCTGCCCCGGCTGTCGTCCCGCTCCCCATCCGGTCGACGGCGGCATCGATGCGGTCGAGGGCCTTAAAAACGATGCCTCTCCCACCGGTTTCTCCAGCCCCCGTCGCGGCGTTGCCCACAGCCCGCCGCGCAGCCGCCGCGGCCGGCGCCTGCGTCAGCCAGAAGGTCTTCAGATCCTGGATGAGTTTCTTCGGGGAGAGAGGTTTCCCGGAGAGATAAGCCGGGCAACCGTCCTGGCAGCGCCCGCAGCGCGTGCAGGCATCGGAGTCGAAGACCTGCTTCTTGGTGAATTCCTCGATTTTCCCGACACCGAAGGTCTCAGCGGTCTCGAAATCGCGGATCGGTTCATTGTATCCCGCCGGTTTGAGCGAGACCAGAAAATGGTTGGCGGGGGTGGTGATGATGTGCAGCAGTCGGGAATAGGGGATATAGGCAATGAAACCGAGCGACAGGAAGGTGTGGGTCCACCAGGTCGCCTTGTGGAGGAGTTTTGCCTGTTCCGGTTCAATGGCTGTGAATGCCTTGGCCAACATCCAGCCCCCGAAGGACCAGACCTCCCAGGAAGGGGAAGTGACTCGTATCCGGAGGGCCTCGATGACAAAACCGGTCATGATGATCCCGAAAAGGAGAAGCAGAACGACGGCGTCATCCGCGGTATTGTCCGGCTTGCCTTGATAACCGAGACCGTCGGGCCGCCTGATGTAGCGGCGATAGAGAGCCAGCAGGACGCCGATCAGGACGGCCAGGCCGAACAGGTCCATCAGAAAGGAGAAAACAAGGTAGAACGTCCCCCGGAGAAAGGCCCAGCCGAGTGGTTCGGCGATATGAAACTCCGAGGCGTCGAAGGCCGCCCCGAAGATGAGGACCATGAAACCGAAGAAGATGAGCCCGTGCATGATCCCGGGATAGGGTTCCCGGAAGGTCTTCACCTGGATGAGTCCGTTGATCAGGAGCGCCTTCACGCGCTCGGGGAGGCGGTCCAGGCGTGTCTCCGGTTTTCCCAGGGCGACCCACAGTTGCCACCGCCTGTAGATTCCGTAAGCGAAGATCAGAAGGGCAATCGCCGTAAATAAAAAAAGGAATGTTTCAAAAGTCTCGGCATTCCAGAAGACCTGCCTGCCCTCATTTCCGACTGAGAATGGGATGCGCTCCATAACCTCTCCCGATCAGACCGACACTGGGGAAACAGGGAACGGCGTCCCTTTTGAACAGGGCGCCGCACCCACAATATGGTAGTCAGCTGTTTCAGGCCAGCAGTTTCTTACACTCTTTCGTGAATTCCGGAACGACCTTGAAGAGGTCGTCCACGACGCCGTAATCCGCTTTGGTGAAGATGGGGGCTTCGGCATCCTTGTTGATGGCCACGATGAATTTCGAAGAGCTCATCCCTGCCAGATGCTGAATGGCGCCGGAGATACCGCAGGCGATATAGAGGTTCGGTGAGACGATTTTTCCGGTCTGGCCCACCTGGTCCGTCTGGGGCCGCCAACCCGCATCCACTGCGGCGCGTGAGGCGCCGACGGTGGCCCCGAGGACGGCAGCCAGTTCCTCCAGGATGGCGTATCCTTCCGGCCCCTTCATGCCGCGCCCGCCGGAAACGACGATGTTGGCCTCGGTAAGATCCACCTTGCCGCTCGTATCCTTCTGGATCTCGAGGACCTTCGTCTTGAGTTGACCCGCGTCGAGGGCGGGATCGAATTTCACCACCGCCCCGGCTTTGGGCGTTTCAACAGCGGCAAAGACGTTCGGCCGGAGCGTCGCCATCTGCGGGAAGGAGGAGATCGCGATCTCGCCGAAACACTTGCCCGCATACATCGGCCGGATGGCGAGGAGCTTGCCGTCGGCGATCTTCACATCCGTGCAGTCCGTCGCCAAACCCGTCGCCAGCTTGCCCACCAGACGCCCGGAGAGGTCCTTTCCCTGGGTGGAGGCACCCAGAAGCAGGATCGCCGGATCATTCTCCTTGACCACCTTGGCCACCGCCAGTGCATGGGCATCCGTCGTATAGGGTTCGAGAGCAGGGTTGTCCGCCACGAAAACTTTATCGACACCGTATTTTCCCAGTTGCCCGGCGATCCCTTCGATCCCCGAGCCGCAGAGGACGGCGCATACCTCTTCGCCCAGTTGGTCGGCCAGTTTCCGGGCGGTGCTTGCCAATTCATAACTGATCTTGCGGAAGGCGCCGTCCCGCTGTTCTGCAACGATCCATACACCCTTTGCCATATTCATAACCTCCATCGTTCAACAAGCATTATTCGATGAGCGGCTTCACAAAAAGCGCCAGAGGCAAGGCACATGACTCCTGAGGAGTGAGGCGTACTCGTTTCCATACGCCGCAACGACGAAGGAGAAAGCGCAACACAGCCTACGGACTTTTTCCGGAGTCGCATTCAGATCACCTTCGCCTCTTCCCTGAGCAGCTTCGCCAGCTCCGCGGCCTTCCCCTCGGGAGTGCCGTCCGCGCAGACGATCTTCCCTGCGGCCCGCGCCGGAGGCGGGACAAACCTGACCACTTTGGCCTTGCCGTCCGCGGACACGCCCAGCGCGGCGGCATTCTTCACATCGACGGGTTTCTTTTTCGCTTTCATGATCCCGGGAAGAGAGGCGTAACGCGGCTCATTGAGCCCCTTTTGCGCCGTCACCAGACAGGGAAGCGGACACTCGATCAGAAGCTGGGCCCCTTCGATGGGCCGGATCACCTTGACGGCGCTTCCCGCGAATTCCAGCTTGGTCACAACCGTCACCTGGGGGATACCCAGCAGGTCGGCCAGTATGGCGCCCACCTGGGCCGAATCGTCGTCGATGGCCCGCTGGCCGCAGAAGATAATGTCGTGAGGAATCCCCTTGATGGCCGCCGCCAGGGCCGAGGCCGTGGTGAAGGCATCCGCGCCGTCGAAGACCGGATCGTTGATGTGGATCCCTTTGTCGGCGCCCATCGCCAGGGCCGTCCGGATCGTTTCCATGGCCCTTGCCGGCCCCAAGCAGACGATGGTCACCTCGCCGCCGTTTTTCTCCTTCAGCCGGAGGGCCTCTTCCACGCCGAACTCATCGTAGGGATTCATCACCCACTTGATGCCGCCCTCCTCGATGCCCGAGCCGTCGGGCTTTACCCTGATCTGGGCTTCAGTGTCCGGAACCTGTTTTACGCACGCAACAATATTCACCTTTTCCTCCTTCCCGGATGCACGTCAGCTGAAGTACCTCTGATCGGCATAAAAACGTGCACCTACTATAGATAATATCCCTGGTCACTTGCGTTGTCGAAATCGAACCTATACCCTACGCACCGTATGATCCGGAGGTCATTCCGGTGACCTCTCCGGATCCCCTGCATTCGGGAGGTCCGGACTGTTTTTCCCGCCCCCTCTTTACATCCGGAGAGCCCAAAAGGGAAAGGTTTTTTTACAGCCTGTTCTTGACCAGATCGGCCACCACCGATGGATCGGCCAGCGTGCTCGTATCGCCGAGATTGCCGACGTCATTCGCGGCCACTTTCTTGAGGATGCGCCGCATGATCTTGCCGCTTCGCGTCTTGGGGAGACCGTCCGCCCACTGGATTTTTTCCGGAGTGGCGATCGGACCGATGATGTTCCTGACGTGCGCCACAAGTTCCTTCTTGAGCGCGTCGGATTTCTCCACGCCGGTGTTGAGCGTTACATAGGCATATATTGATTGCCCCTTGATCTCGTGGGGATAACCGACGACCGCGGATTCCGCCACCTTCTCGTGAGAGTTGAGGGCCGCCTCGACTTCGGCGGTCCCCATGCGGTGGCCGGAGACGTTGATGACGTCGTCGATCCGGCCGGTGATCCGGTAGTAGCCGTCGCTGTCGCGCAGCGCCCCATCGCCGGTGAAGTAATAGCCGGGGAACGGCTCGAAATAGGTCTCTTCGTACTTCTTGTGATCCTTGTAGATCGTCCGGGTGAAACCGGGCCAGGCGCGCTTGATGCAAAGGGCGCCGCGACCGACCAGCTCCTTGACCTCCTCACCGTTTGTGTCGTCCACAAGACAGGGGACGACTCCCATGATCGGCAGCGTCGCCAGCGCCGGCTTGATGGGAATCGCACCGGGGAGCGGCAGGATCATGAAACCGCCCGTCTCCGTCTGCCACCAGGTGTCGACGATTGGACACTGATTGCGGCCGATCACACTGTAGTACCAGTGCCATGCCTCCGGATTCAGGGGTTCACCGACGGAGCCGAGGATCCGGATCGAGGAGAGGTCGATCCCCTCCACCCACTGATTGCCCTCCTTGGCAATGGCCCGGATGGCCGTCGGGGCGGTATAGAACTGGGTCACCTTGTACTTCTCCACGATCTGCCAGAACCGGCTGTAGGTCGGATAGTTCGGCACGCCCTCGAACATGAGGGAGGTAGAACCGTTGCAGAGCGGTCCGTAGATGGTGTAACTATGACCCGTTACCCAGCCGATGTCGGCGGTGCACCACCAGATGTCGTCCTCGTGAACGTCGAAGGCCAGCTTGTGCGTGTATGCCGTGAACAGGAGGTAACCCGCCGTCGTATGGAGGGCTCCCTTGGGCTTGCCGGTGGAGCCGGAGGTGTAGAGGATGAAAAGCGGATCCTCGGCGTCCATCCATTCGGGTTCGCACTTGTCATCGACTTTGGCCATCTCCTCGTGCCACCAGAGGTCGCGGCCGGCGACCCAATCGATATTCCCGATCTTGTCGCCGACCCGTTTGAAAACGATCACATTTTTGATGGAGGGACACCCCTTCAGGGCCATATCGGCGTCCTTCTTCTGGGGGACCGCCTTGGCGCCGCGGTAGCTCCCATCGCAGACGACGAGGATCTTCGCCTCGGAATCCTGGATCCGGACGGCGAGGGCGTCCGGGCTGAACCCGCCGAAAACGACGGTATGGACCGCGCCGATGCGCGAGCAGGCCAGCATGGCGATACCGGCCTCGGGGACCATCGGCATGTAGATGCAGACCCGGTCTCCCTTCTTGATCCCATGGGACTTCAGGACATTGGCGAACTTGCAAACATCCTTGTACAGTTCCCGATAGGTGATCGCCCGCGCCTCGGTCGGTTCGTTCCCGACCCACTGAATCGCCACCTTGTCGCCCCGCTTCTCCAGCTGCCGGTCGAGGCAGTTGTATGATACATTCAGCTTGGCGCCTTCAAAGTACCTCACATGGATCGGTCCCTTGCGGATGTCAAAATTGAAGTCCTCGACCTTGTCCCATTTTTTGAAGAATGTCAGATACTCATCCGCCTGTTTGGCCCAGAATCCGGGCGGATCAGCCATGAACTCCTGATAGAGCCGCTCGTATTCCTCCCTGCTTTTGATATAGGCCATCTTACGCACCCGTTCATGTACCGGATACACTTCTTTCAATTCCACCTTGTTCTGCTCTTCCATCGCGTGCCTCCATACACTTTTGCTGAATTCAATAAGGAGCCTGAATCGAAAGGAAAGCTCTCCCTCCGAGGGGGAGCCTCAAGCACCCCCGCCCAGGTCAACCGGTCTCTTGGTTCGATGAGCGACACTGCCACTTGGGAATAGATCTAATTATTGAACAGATTCTGACCGCTTAGGATACGTCACTGAGCGTGAACGGCGGTCACTATATGACCAGAGGTCATATCACTGTGGTTCCTCTATCTCACTCTGATCAGGATGTCAAGATTTTTTTGTCTAACCGGAAGGGCGCCTGATACGCGCCTGCAGGTGTGTTATTTTTTACACATCGGCCAGTGGCAAAATCACACCTCATTACCCTGTATTCATCGGATCGGCAGAAGGCGGAGCCCGGGAACAGGCGGGTGGCGCAAACGGGAGGAGCCCCGTCATTATTGCATAACATCTCAATATCGTTGCTGTTTATCCACTGATCCCGTAGCCATAAGGCACGACCTGAAAAGGAGCAGGCCCCTGCAATCGGGCGCTGGTACGGCAATTGCGTATGGCTCTGCGTTCACTTCTCGATGAAGCGAACAGCATTGCCGTGAAGAAATTGGGGCTTGACATCGCCTGCGGGTGGTGTTAGTTCCTGCTTAGATATCTGTAAAAGGAGGTGATGCCCCGAGCAGATAGGCTGTAAAGACGGTCTTCAGGGACGCAGGATTCGGTCCCCCACCGGCAGCGGACCGGCTGACAAAAAGGCCGCAAGCGGAGACGCGAGAGCGTCGGTTTTTCAAGATGATTCCCATGCCCGTGGGGATCGAACATGTAAACAGGAGGATAAAATGAAGAAATTTTTGGTCGTTTTACTGTCGCTGGGGCTGATCCTGGCCTTCGGCATGACCGCGTCGGCCGCGGACGTCAAGTTCAGCGGGTCGTGGTATGTGGTGGGTCTGTATGAAAACAACCAGCAGATCTCGGACAAGGACCACACTTACTCCCGCGCCTTCTTCTATACGCGGACGAGGCTCCAGCCGGTCTTCCAGATCGCCGAAGGGCTGACCTTCACGACCCGGATGGACGCCATCGAGAAGGTAGTTGGCGACACCAACTGGAGAGGCGGATTCGACGACAAGATGAGCAGCCGTCGGCAGAACGCCAGTAACACGAACCCCAAGATCCAGGAGAGCTTCGAGTTTGAGCGCGCGTATGTGACGTTCAAGACCGCCGTCGGCCAGATCGACGCCGGTTATTTCTCCTCAGGGAAGTGGGGAACCGATTTCGGCGATAACGAACAGACCCGGCCGAGAATCAAGTTGACGGCACCGATTGGTCCTCTGACCCTCCTGGCCGTCTACGAGAAGCAGTTCGAAGCCGACCAGTCCAAGGCGGGCACCGCCCCCAACACGTATGCCCACGAAGTCGACAAGGACAACGACAACGTCGTCCTCGCCGGCGTATTCAGCTTCAAGGGCGGAAACACCGGTCTTCTCTACAAGTACACCATGAACAATTCAGGGATGGTGCCGGTCGCCACGGCATACAAGACAAAGGTTCACGCATTGATCCCCTTCGTGAAAGCCACGTTCGGACCGGTCTATGTCGAGGGGGAATTGATCTATGTCTTCGGCAAGGCGGCTGAATTCGTCTCCGGCGTCGGCGACATCGACAAAAAGGGCCTCGGCGCTTATGTCAAAGCCCGGGCGAAGTTCGGACCGGCCTATGCCGGCGGTTCGATCCTGTATTCTTCCGGCGACGACAACACCAAGGACGACAAAAACGAAGTCGGTCCCGAATCTCAGGACCTGGACGTCGGCCTGATCCTGGGGAACGACGCCCTCCAGACCTGGACCGCCTCCGACGGCAACGGCGGGAAGTACGCCGCCTTCGACAGCGGCAAGACCAATGCGCTGATGTTCAGCGCCTTCGGCGGCTTCAACCCGACGCCGAAAACGAACGTCGAAATGATCATCGTCAAGGCCCAGCGCGACAAGGTCGCCGCCGGGTGGGAAAAGGACCTGGGCTGGGAATTCGACATCAAGGCGAGCTACAAGATCTACGACAACCTGACCTACATGGTCGGCGCCGGTTACCTCATGGCAGGCGATTACTTCAAGGGCGCCTCCCAGAGCAACAAGATCGACAACGACTACCTCCTCATGAACAGACTGTCCCTGAGCTTCTAAGAGCGTCTGATTCAAGAATCCACCTTTTAACCCGCCCCGGGGAGAGATCCCCGGGGCTTTTTTACGACCGCGATTTTTCCCCCTTTCGTTCCGCCAGACGCCGCCGATGCGTCTTCCTCCATCCTTCCTCTTGACCCCCCGCGACCCGCATGGTATTTAACATGACGGGAATCATGATACGGCTGCATGATGACGGAAGCACGTTTTTTCGGGCGCTTTTCCTGGGTCGCCTCTAGGGAGCGAAGAAGGCTGTCCGGACAGCGGAGGAAGCATGCCGATCTACGAATACCACTGCACGGCCTGCGGCCATCTCTTCGAGCGGATCATGAAGGTCGGAGAAAAGGCCCCTCGGTGCCCTGCCTGCGGGGTCAAGGAGGTGCGGAAGCGGGCCGCCGCCTTCCGGACGAATGCGTGGTCCACCTTCCTCGACCGGATGGAAAAGCGGGTCAGCCCGCAGAAATTCAAGTAAAGGACCTTTGACTTTCCGTCCTTCATGCCACTAAAGGATCTGCCATCGAAAAGATTCACGGCAACCTGACCGGTCTCGGACCGGCACAGATCAAGCGGATCGGCCAGCTGTACCGGCGGCGCATCCCGCCGGAGCGGATCATCACCCACGAGCTGGCCCGGCCGCTCACGGAACTCTCCCGCGAGATCAACCGTCAGATCGGGCTGCTGGTCACCCGCCGGGGTGAAATCGCTTACGTCATCGTCGGGACGCACCACAACATCCTGATCCCGTCCCTGGAGGGTTTTCGTTCCTCCTCCCGCCGTTTCCGCGGACTCCGTCTGATCCACACGCACCTGGCCGGCGAAGACCTCACCGCGGACGATCTGACGGACCTCGCGCTGTTGCGCCTCGACCTCGTCTGCGCCCTGGAAACCGGCAGCGACGGTCTTCCCGGCCATGCCCATGCTGCCCACCTCGTCCCCGAAAACCCCGAAGGACGCTTCTGGCTGACCCTCTCCCCCAAGCGCCCCGCCGATCTGGATCTCGACTTTACCGCCTTCATCACGGCCCTCGAAGGGGAGTTTGCCAGGCGTCAGACGACCAGGAAAGTGGAAGCCGTCGACCGGGCCATCCTCGTCCGGGTGGAAACGAACCCTTTCTTCGACGGGGAGGCCTCGCTCGCCGAGCTCAGGGAGCTCTGCCGGACCTGCGACGTCGAGGTCTTCGACACGGTGATCCAGCGTCGCCCGGAGGTGGACCCGCGTTTCCTCATCGGCAGGGGAAAACTCTCCGACCTCGTCATCCGGGCGATGCAGATGGATGCGAACCTCCTGATCTTCGACCATGAGCTGACCGCCGCCCAGATCCGCTCCCTTGCCGATTTCACCGAGATGAAGGTGATCGACCGGACCCAGGTGATCCTCGATATCTTCGCCCGGCGCGCCCACAGCCGGGAGGGAAAAATCCAGGTGGAGCTGGCGCAGCTCAAATACCGACTCCCTCGGCTCACCAGGCAGGACGCGGGTCTTTCCCGGCTGGCGGGGGGAATCGGCGGAACCGGACCCGGCGAGACCAAGCTGGAGGTCGACCGGCGACGGATCAGGGAAAGGATCCACCATCTGGAAAAGGAGCTGAAGATGGTCGAGAAGGCAAGAGGTCAGAGGCGCCTTCGCCGGGAAAAGACGGAGCTCCCCGTCATCTCCATCGTCGGTTACACCAATGCCGGAAAATCCACGCTCCTGAACGCCCTGACGAAAAGCGAGGTCTTCACCGAGGACCGCCTTTTCGCAACCCTCGACCCCAAGAGTTCACGCCTCCGATTTCCGCGGGACACCGAGGCGGTCATCACCGATACGGTGGGGTTCATCCGGGACCTGCCGAAGGAACTCGTGACCGCCTTCCGCGCGACGCTGGACGAGTTGCAGGGAGCCGACATCCTCCTCCATGTGATCGACGTCAGTAATCCGGCCTTTGAGGCGCAGATCGCCTCCGTCGAGAAGATCCTTGAGGATCTCGACCTGAGCGGCAAGCCGACTCTCCGGGTCTTCAACAAAGAGGATCGCATTGGGGACAAGGCGCTTTTGGCGACGCTCAGCGGACGTTTCGATGCCGTGGCCATTTCCGCCCTTGAACCGGCCACACTGCTCCCCCTGATGGAAAGGCTGGAAGATGTGATTCGGACGGAGAGTGTTCGTAAACTATGACATCCCGATCAATCGGGACCTGCCGCGGATTGATAAGGCAGCGATGGTTCGCATGATGCATTCACGAAAAACGGCGTCCGCTCGGATTTGAAAAATGGCTGATTTTACCGCAAAGTATCGTATAAAAGCCGGATGGTTTCTCCTGATCATCCTTACGGGATATGCGGTCCTGAGCCTGCTCGCCCAGAGCATACGGATCTATCAGAACCTTCCGGAGCAGGATCCGGTTACGATCCACGAAGCGCGGATTGCGCAACTTCCGGAAGGCGGCTCTCAGCAAAACTGTCAAGGGCTATGATGCAACAGGATATTATCCTCTTGTGTATACCGAGTCCAATGGTGTAAAGGTCTTCTTGGAAACCGCTCCCTGATGAGCATCCGGGCGAGAACCTTTCAACCCGGCGCTTGTGTGTTAAAGCGTTTTACGCCGCAGGACGGTTTTCTTTCGGCCCTGAAGGCTGATGCAGGCAAACAGACTTCTCTTTGTCCGGAAAGGTGAGTTATGGAAAACGCATTTTATATCACGACACCGATCTACTATGTAAACGCCTCGCCCCACATCGGGCACGCCTATACGACGATCGTCGCCGACGTCCTGGCCCGCTACCACCGTCTCCGCAGCTGCCGGACCTTTTTTTCCACCGGAACCGACGAGCACGGCGACAAGATTGCCGAGGCGGCCCAGAAGGCGGGCGTCACTCCGCAGTCCTACGCCGACCGGATCAGCGCCCAGTTTCGTTCCCTCTGGCCGGAGCTGGCGGTTACAAACGATGTCTTCATCCGGACGACCGATCCGAACCACGTGGCGACGGTCCGGCGGATCCTCCAGAAAGTCCATGACGCGGGGGATATTTATTTCGGTGAATATGAGGGATTTTACTGCGTCGGCTGCGAGCGCTTCTATATGGAGAAGGAACTTGCCGACGGCAGATGTCCCCAACACCAGACGGTGCCCGAACACCGCAAGGAGAGCAACTACTTCTTCCGGATGGGTAAATACCAGGAATGGCTCATCAGACACATCTCGGACCATCCGGACTTCATCCGTCCGGAACGCTATCGGAACGAGGCCCTGGCGTTCCTGCGGGACCCACTGGAGGACCTCTGCATCTCCCGGCCGAAGAGCCGCCTCACCTGGGGGATCACGCTTCCGTTCGATGAAAATTACGTGACCTATGTCTGGTTCGACGCCCTGATCAACTACGTCACCGCGGTCGGATACCCGGACAGCGACCACTTCCGGACCTTCTGGCCGGTCGCTCAGCACCTGATCGCCAAGGACATCCTAAAGCCGCACGGAATCTACTGGTCCACAATGCTCAAAGCCGCCGGGATCGAACCCTATCGGCACCTCAACGTCCACGGCTACTGGAACATCGACCAGAACAAAATGTCCAAAAGCCTCGGCAACGTCATCCGACCCCTCGACCTCAAGGACAAGTACGGCCTCGACCCCTTTCGCTATTTTCTTCTGCGGGACATGGTCTTCGGTCTCGATTCGAGCTTCTCTGAGGAGGCCTTCGTCCAGCGGATCAACTCCGATCTGGCCAACGACCTGGGCAACCTCGTCAGCAGGACATTGACGATGGCCGTCAAGTACGGCGATGGCCGCGTCCCGGATCCTTCGGAGACCTCGGCCGCAGACCGCACCCTCCCGGAAGCCGCCGCGCGGACGGTGGCCGAGGTGGAGGCCTGCTTCGCGGAGCTCGGCCTCCACAAGGCCCTGATCGCGATCTGGGAGTTCATCAACGTCACGAACAAGTATATCGTCGAGAGGGAACCCTGGGTGCTGGCAAAGGATCCGGCCAACCGGGGACGTCTGGAGACGATCATCTACAATCTGCTGGAGGCCCTCCGGATCACGGCGGTCCTCATCTGGCCCTTCATGCCGGGGACGGCGGCGAAGATGATGGATCAGCTCGGCATCACGGACACCTCAGGACAGAATTTCGAGAGCCTCCGGGAGTGGGGCGGCCTGCAGGCAGGCAGCGGACTCAAACGGGGAGAATCTCTCTTTCCCCGTGTGGAAGTCTGGGCGGAGGAGGTCAAGACGGAAGTCGTAAGAACGGAGGTGACGCCGATCAAACCGGAGATCACCTATGAAGAGTTCGAGAAGGTGGACCTCCGGGCGGCCAAGGTCCTTACCGCCGAGCGGGTTCCTAAATCGAGCAAGCTGCTGAAACTGACGGTCGAGATCGACGGAGAAAGACAGATCGTCGCCGGAATGGGAAAAGACTACAGCCCGGAGGAGATCGTCGGGAAGACCATCGTCGTCGTCGCCAACCTGAAGCCGGCAAAGCTGATGGGCGTCGAATCCCGCGGCATGCTCCTGGCCACGGACGCCAAAGAGGGTCTTACCCTCCTCGGCTTCGACCGGCCGCCCCTGACCGGCGCCAAGATCCACTGAGATGTAAGAACTGCAGGCCCGGTTTACGTGAGGCCGGCCGGGGGCGGCAAAGGGACATCCACGGGCGGAACGAAACGGCTCACCGTCGTAAGCGTCCCCCCGACATTGAGCTTCTTGAACAGGAGGGCGAACTGCGCCTCCAGTTCGGAGCCCAAAGCCGTCCGGATCTCCTTTGGAAGTTCCCAGAGCTCCTTTTTGAACGGCCCCCACCCCTTCTTCCGGGTCTTGTAGAAGAACTGCTCCTCGGAATCCCCCTCCTTCTTCTCGGAGGCGGCCTCCCGCTTCAGGTAATCGTAAATCCGCGCCCGGAGGTCGTCCGGAAAGTTCTTGCTGTCGTAAACGATGTTCTGGAAACCCGTCGCGAGGTGGATTTCCGCCGTACCGGTCGCAGGAAACCGGTCGAATGCCTCATCGGGCAGCGTCGAAGCGCCGTGCTGGACGGCGCCGGCCAGTCCGTAATCGGCACGGGCCGCCGTGGAGAGCTTTTCCAGCGTCTCGAAATCGAGTTTGACGCGGGCGACGCTCCCGTCGGCCAGCGGGATCCCGCCGTGGGTCGTCCCCGTCTGGACGCTGATTTTGCTGATCCCCTTCAAGGCCGCCCCGCTTTTCCCGAGAACTTCCCGGTAGCCGTCCATAAAGGCGCGGAGTTCCTCCACCGTGCTGTTTTTGCCGCCGACCTCGCCGATCTCCCCCCCCGACGGAGATCGTGATTCCCGCCGGTTCCAGATCCCGGATCATCGTCGTGAGCTCGGCCGCAAGACTGTAATTGAGCCTCTGCTGCCCCAATACCGTCGGCTCCCTCAGGTCGACGAGAGTCGAGGTGTCGATGTCGATGTTGTAAAATCCGGCGTCGATCGCCTCCCAGATCAGGTCTTTGACGGCCTTGACTTCGGCCTCTGGATCTTGGGCATATTTCTTCGCCCCCACCTGGAAGTGGTCACCCTGGAGGAAGAGCGGTCCCCGGTATCCGGTTTTAAGAGCCGCTGCGGCCACAGCGCAGGTATACTCCTCCGGCCGCTGGCGGGTGTAATCGATCTCCGAGCGGGCGATCTCGAAGATCACTGCCCCGACACCGGCTTTAAGCGCGGCCCGGAAGATCGCCTGGGCGGTGTCATAGGTGAGCGCGCGGATGTTGATCGCCGGTACGGTAAAACCGGAAACCTCCCCTCGGCCCATCGCTTCGTAGAGTCCCTGAATCGAAGCGACATGGACGCCCGCCGCCCCGGCACTCCGGCGGATCAGCCAGCGAGCGGCCTTCCGGACCTCCCCTGCCGATGCAAAGACCGCCGTCTGGATGAGATCATCGATCAGTTCCTCACGGAGTTTTTTTTCACTGAGGATTTCGCACTTGTCCCCCTTAACCACCAGAACGCCTTGCAGGGCCTGTTTCAGCCTATCCGGATTTTCGTAGATCATCGGCACACCTCATATAATGTCTCTGTTCATGAATTGGCGGCCAGGAATTCCATGGCCTTTTCCACCTCAAACCGGCTTCCGATGTAGATCGGACAGCGCTGCTCCAGGTCTTCGACCCGCAGCGAAAGAATCTCCTCCCTGCCGTCCGTGGCGATTCCTCCGGCCTGCTCGATGATAAAGGCCATCGGTTGCAACTCAAAGAGGAGTCTGAGCTTCCCTCGGGGGCTTTTCTTCAGGGCGGGATAGGTAAAGATCCCTCCCCGCTTGATCAGGACCTGATTGATGTCGGGCACAAAACCACCGCTGTAGCGGAGCTTGTAACCATTCGCCTCGAGAAACTCCAGATACAGCAGATGCTTTTCCGTACAATCCTTCCGGAGACCTCCGGGGCTGTATATAGAGCCTCGCTCCTTCAGCATGATCTGCTCCTGCGAGAGGACATACTCCCCTTCCCGGTTCAGAACAAACTCATGCGCACCCTTCCCCGCGGAGTAAACCATCGTGATGAGGGGGCCGTAAGTGATGTAGAGCGCCGCCACCATCGAATCCCGTCCCCGAGAGAAGACCGATTCCTTGTGGATGCCGATGATGGTCCCGATGGAGAGATTGGTATCGACAAGGGAAGAGCCGTCCAGCGGATCCGCCGTCACGTAGTATTTCTCCCGACCCTTGCCGATCAGGACCACCGCATCCTGCTCCTCCGAGGCGTACTCCCGAACGAAGCCGGAGAACTGGAGTTGGTTCTTGAGGATTTCGTCGGAGCTCCGGTCAAGCGAGAGCTGCTCTTCCCCGTAGAGGTTCTTGAAACCGGCGAGCTTCCGGTTTGATTCATGAATCTTGGCGGAGATGTATTTTCCCGTCACCGCAATCTGCCAAATGAGACGGCGGAGGTCCTCCTCCACACCGGCCATCCACATCTGGCGCCGCAGATCGATGACACACTTGGTGTAATCCGATATCCCCTCTCCCATCATCCCCTCCCCGACTGCCCGGATCAAGTCCCTATTTTATGCAAGTCGCTCCCGGCGCCATCCGGTAGAGGCTTGAGCGACCCCTCTCGCCGCCCCGACTGCGGTCCGCCGCTATTGCTGGGGCAATCCGCTGTATACACATCTACTATCAAAAAATTTCTTCAAAAACACAAGCTTTTTTTACCGTCCGTCAGGAAAGGGAAGGGAGGGAGCAGGGAAGATCAGATCACCCCGACGATATCCGGGGCATGCCTTTCCGAGACCGGGGGGATAGCGACCGGATATCCGAGGATGATGGGCGCCACAATCCGGCATTCATCGGGAACGCCGATCTCCTTGAGGATCCGGCGGTCTCGGATGTGGGCGCCCAGTCCGACCCAGCAGGTTCCCAATCCCCGCGACACGGCCGAAAACATGAAATAGGCAGCCGTCAGGCCGCAGTCTGCCTCAAGCGAATAAACATCACGCGGACCGATGACCAAGACAAGGCAGGGGGCATTATAGAATACATTAAACTTCTCGTCGCGAAGCGTGGCTTCATACTGCTTCAGAGGCGAATCAGGATTCCGCGCCAGATCGGCAAGGAGATTGCGCTTGCTCTCGGCGGAGAGTTTCTTGATCCATTCCCGGTCCCGAATGATGACAAACCGGCAGGGCTGGCGGTTGCTCGCCGTCGGGGCAAAACAAGTGTCCTCGATGATCTCCTTTACCACCGACAGGGATACCTCCCGGTCCCGGAAGTCCCGGATCGAACGCCTGTTCGTCAACAATGTCTTGAAATCCATCGTCGTCACTCTCCTTTTCAGGGATATTATGGAACTGTTTTCCTTCGGCATGATTACAGACTGATGTCCGTCCTCGTTTTTTTCTCGCCGCCGCTGTAGTCATACCACCCCTTGCCGGTCTTGCGTCCCAGATCGCCCGAAGCGACAAGTTTTTTAAGGAGCAGGGAGGGACGCCATTTCGGATCCTTGAAATTGTCCCAGAGGGTCTCCGCCACGGCGAGCCCGATATCAAGGCCCACAAAATCCCCCAGCTCAAAAGGCCCCATGGGATGGCCCAAGCCGAACTTCAGGGCCTTGTCGATGTCCTCAATGGTGGCCACCCCTTCGGCCAGGCAATTGTAGACCTCGTTGCGCAGCGCCGCATTGACCCGGTTCACCAAAAATCCCGGGCCGTCCTTGACGGATACGCCGATCTTCCCGATCCTGTCGGTCAGGTCCCTGATGACCCGGATCGTGGCGTCCGAGGTCTTGAGGCCCCTGATGATTTCCACGAGTTTCATGACCGGTACGGGGCTGAAGAAATGCATCCCCGCGAACTTATCCGGCCGCCTGGTCGCCGTCGCCAGCTCCGTAATCGGGATGGAGGAGGTGTTGCTGGCGAAGATGACCTGCGGAGGGCAGATCTCCTCCAACTGCCGGAAAAGGTCCAGTTTGGCCTGTTTGTTCTCGACAATGGCTTCGATGATCAGATCGCACCCGTGCGCTGAGGCGAGTTCCGTCGTCGGTTTTATTCGCCCGATGAGCACCTCCCTGTCCGCTTCCGACAGCTTCCCCTTGGCCACCTGACCCGCCAGGTTCTTCGCGATGGCACTCCTCCCCCGGGCAATGAACTCCTCCGCAGTGTCCCCAAGAACCACCTCGTGGCCAGCCGCAGCCATGACCTGCGCAATCCCGGAGCCCATGAAGCCGGCGCCGATCACCATGATCCTCTTGATTTCCATCCCCCGCCTCCTTTTGTCTTTCCTTTCGATCCAACAGCCGCGATCAGCTGTC
>JAMDBG010000015.1 GCA_023487865.1 Deltaproteobacteria bacterium
TCCGTACGATAGACCTCGATCTTGGGGTGGGGGTTCCGCTTGTACCCCTCCGCGAGGATGATATCCGCGTTGCGGATGTAGAGGTCCCGTATTTCGACCAGTTCATAATCCTTTGCCGCATCCTCGATCAGCGCGATCCGTCCGGGTGAAGCAAGAACAGTGGCGACGGCACCGGCCTGTTTGTGGCGCCAGCTGTCCTTCCCTTCATGATCGATCTCGAAACCGTGGTGACTATGTTTGATTGTCGCCACCCGAAAGCCGCGGCGGGTCAGCTCTGCAACAAGCTTCTCGATCAGGGTCGTCTTTCCCGAGTTGGATGTGCCCACTATGGACACGATAGGTATCATGGTGACGATCATAGCCGATCCCGGCGGGATTGGCCACAGAATTTTCCTGTGTGTCTATGCCCCGGCCGCCGCTTTTTAAAACCCGTTAAACGGCAATCAGGGGAACAGGAAACAGGATGCAAACAACAGGGCCGGACCAAACGGCCCGGCCCTGCGGATCGCATCGCCGCCCTCGAAAAAGGGCAGCGCTTTTTCTCCATAACGGCTGCCGTTAACGGATGATCCCCATCCCCGCCAGAACCGACAGCATCACCGCCGCGGCGACGACCGAGCCGATCTGGCCCCCCGCGTTGGCGCCCATCGCATGCATGAGCAGGTAGCTCTTCTTGTTCCACTTCTGCCCTTCTTTCTGAACGACCCGCGCCGCCATGGGGAAGGCGGAGATTCCGGCCGCGCCGATCAGGGGGTTTACCTTTCCTCCGGTGACGACCCGCATGATCTTGCCGAAGCCGACGCCGCAGACCGTATCCAGGCAGATCGCCACAAAGCCAAGGCAGAGGATGATCAGTGTCTCGGCCCTGACAAAGGCGCTCCCCACCATCGTCGCGCCGATGGACAGACCAAGGAAGAGGGTCACGACATTGGCGATCTCATTCTCGGAAGCCTTCGTGAGCCGGCTGACGACTCCGGATTCCCGCATGAGATTTCCCAACATGATCGTTCCGAGGAGCGGGAGGCCCTTCGGGGCAATGAGGCCGCCGAGGATCGTGATGACCAGGGGGAAGAGGAGTTTCGTCGTCTTGGAAACCGGTTTGGCAACCGCCTTCATGACCGTCTCGCGCTCCTTCTTCGTGGTCATAAACCTCATGATCGGCGGCTGGATGATCGGTACGAGCGACATGTAGGAGTAGGCCGCCACGGAAACGGCACCGAGAAGATGCGGGGCGAATTTTGACGTGACGTAAATGGCCGTCGGACCGTCGCAGGCCCCGATGATCCCGATGGAGACCGCATCGAGCTGGGGAAAGCCCAGCGCCAGCGCCAGAAGCAGCGTGAGGAAGATCCCGAACTGACCCGCCGCCCCGAGAAGGAAGGTCGACGGCTGGGCTAGGACCGGCCCGAAGTCCGTCATCGCGCCGATACCGATAAAGATCAGAAGCGGAAAGAGTTCCGTCGCGATCCCCGCTTCATAGATCACCCGGATGAATCCCTCCTGGCTCATGACATCCGAAAGGGGGATGTTGACCAGGATACACCCGAAGCCGATGGGCACCAGAAGGAGAGGCTCGCAGTCCTTCCTGATCCCGAGGTATAAAAGAACAAAACCCACGATAAGCATGATGAGATTGCGCCAGTCGACGGCCAGCATCTGAAATCCGACAGTGAGGCCGCTGAGGCCGTTGATGATTGCTTCTGTCATGATTTAGGCCTCCTTCTTTTCCGGCTTTTCAGGGAACAGCTTCCCCAAAAGGGCCATCACGAGGCTCATGATCCACAGGGTCAGGATCGTCCCGCCCATTCCACAGACCAGCATCGTTATACCGAATGTCCAATTATCCATGCACAATACCTCCATTCTGGCCCGTCTGTTTTCCCGCCGACGGTCCCCTAAAAAGAACGGTTATGTCTTAATCCCTCCTTATTATTGGAACGCGCCTCCTTAACCGCAACATCCCTTTGGTGTCAAGTCAAAAAACAGCCCTGGCGTTCCTGCCTGTGAATAGGCCTCTTTTCGCATCATATACAACCGGTCATTGATTCGCTGCCGACCTGCGAACAGCCGATGCATTCGTGCCCGGAGAGAAAAAACCGGCGGAAAATGAACAGCACATATGGTATAGGAAATTCATTCATGCACGAAGTGTACACCGGAATCAGGCAGACCAGGTGCATCCCTATCCGGATGACGTCACCGGGCGCTTCGTGCACGGTAAATCGCGAAACATCTCTTTGCCGAGGTCGAGGGTGACAAATGACAACAGGTGAACGGAAATACCCGGTCGGTTTTATCGGGATCGGTAAAATGGGATACCCGATGGCAAGCAGGATCGCCGCACAAGGCTATCCCTTGCATGTGTACGACATATCGGCGGCAGCGCTTGCGGTGATCTGCAGTCAGACCGACGCCCGGGCGGAAAAAACCCCGGCGGATATCGGCCGAAACTGCGAAGCCGTGATCCTGATGCTCCCCGACAGTGCGGTGGTGAAAAAAGTGCTGTTCGGCGGCAGTGGAGCGCTGACTGCCCACCTCCTGCCTGGTTCGGTCGTGATCGACATGAGCTCTTCCGATCCTTCGGTGACGCGCGAGATCGGGCCGCGTCTGAAGCAGGCGGGCGCGGATTTCATTGATGCACCGGTTTCCGGGGGGGTGAAGCGGGCAATCGACGGGTCTTTGGCCATCATGGCCGGCGGCGACGGCGCGGTCATCGCCCGTGTGAAGCCGCTGCTGTCGGCCATGGGAAAGTCGATCATCGAAACCGGGATGCTGGGGTCCGGCCATGCGATGAAGGCGCTCAACAACTATGTCTCAGCGGCAGGGTTGCTCGCCGCCTGCGAGGCCCTGAAGGTGGGCGTCGATTTCGGCATTGCACCGGACAAGATCATTGCCGTCCTGAACGCCTCGACAGGGAAAAACAACAGCACCGAAAACAAGCTGATGCAGTACATCGTTTCGCGGCTGTTCAATTCCGGATTCAGCCTGGGACTGATGCGCAAGGACATCAACATCGCCACCGATCTGGCGAAAACAACGGGTTCCAGGACGCTGCTGGGGGAAGTTCTCCTCAAATCATGGAAAGACGCCGAGAAGAAGCTGGGCGCCGCGGCGGATCACACGGCAATCTTTCAAATGCTCGACAGTGAGTGAAGTGCCGTTGCGGAAGATTGTCGTGGTTGAAGGTCCGCTTCAGACCGGCAAGCATCGGTTGTCGAGACAAACCACGGTTATATTTTAGTAAGTTACCGGCGCTACGTAAGGACGCCGACCAGCTCAGTCAAGCCGAGGCTGGCAATGGTTTCATTTTCGGGGACGCCCGTCCGATGGTTCCAGCCCCGCTCCCGGTAATAATCCGTCAACATCGCATCCAGCGGCACCGTGTTCCCCTGTGCCGGGCACAGGACAGTATCGAACGCAGAGGGGGTCTCCTCCGCACAAATCGCATTTCATCGCTTTTTCCGTTTCCCTGTTCATCAGCACCCGGCCATGGGGACATTCGGCAAGGCATTGTTCACACCCTGAACAGGCATCCTGATTAATGACCCGGATCGACAGCGCTTCATCCGTATCGAACGCATCGGCGGGACAGGCTTCAGCGCAGGGCGCGGGATCACACTGCCGGCAAATATGCGGATAATCCATCCGGGAAATGGGCTTGTTCAGGCCCGTGTCGCAATGACTCTCGACTCCGATCAAACCATACCTCGGATTGAACACACCCTGACGATGGCTCATTGAACAGGAAAGCTCACAGATCCTGCACCCGACGCGCCAGGACCTGAAGACGGCCATCGCTCCGATCCTGAGGGGGACGGGGCTCGGTGCGTTTCTCGGCATTCTCCCCGGCACCACGCCGTCGATCGCCACGTTCGCGTCGTACATGATCG
>JAMDBG010000027.1 GCA_023487865.1 Deltaproteobacteria bacterium
CTTGGCCGCGATGCTCCTGGCTCTGGAGACGGCGTGCGTAAGGAGGAAACGGAAGGTGCCGGCATTCCCCTCCCCGGCGATCTCGTCTCCGGCCACGATGGTCAGGACGATCGGGATATGCACCCATAGGGCGCCCATGAAGAAAAAGCCGAAAAACCATCCGTTCAGGACATTGCCGCCGATCACAAAATCGTTCTGCAGCAGGGAAAGCAGATGGCGTTCAAAGGAATACCTCCCCCCCAGCTTCAGACCTGCCACCACCAGAGGGACGATAAGGCCGAAGGCCAAAAAGCCGATATAGGTGCGCCAGCGGGTAAAGGTCTTGATCAATTCAAACCAGATGAGATGAGTCATGGCGTGTCCTTTCTCCTGTCTCGTCTTTCCTCACGGTTCGTGCCCTTCGATCAGGTTCAGGAAATAGGTTTCCAGGGTCCTCTGGGGGATGAGGCCGTGCACGTTGAAGCCGGCACTGACCAGTCGCCTGTTGAGCTCCGGGATGCGCTCCTGATCGAGCTCGATGTTGATGCCGTCGGTGTGGATTGCCGCGGACCGGTAGGATTCATTGGTTTTTAAAAACTGCAGGGCCTCTTCCGGGCGGTCCGTCTTCACCAGCACGGACGACGGCCCTTTCTTCAGGAGATCCTGGACGCTTCCTTCCACGCGGAGTTTGCCCTGGTGAATGATCGCCATCCGGGTTGCGATCAACTCCACTTCATAAAGCAGATGGGAGGAGAGAAAAATGGTCACTCCGCGCTCGCGGGCAAGCTCCCGGATAAGCTCCCGCACCTCCTTCATCCCCTGCGGATCGAGACCGGTCGTCGGCTCATCGAGGATCACCAGCTCCGGTTCGTTCAGCAGGATCAGGGCCAGGCCAAGGCGCTGGTTCATCCCGTGGGAATAGGTTTTCACCGGATCCCCGGCCCGGTCTGCCAAACCCACCCGTTCCAGCTGCTCCATGATCCGGCGGCGGGTCACGGGCTTCTGGAGCCCTCCCAGGATTTCCAGGTTGCGCAGGGCGGAAAGGTGATTGTAAAACGCCGGCTTTTCGACCACCGCCCCTACTTTTGCCAGGGCTTTGTGTCCGGCCGTTTTGAGCGACTCTCCAAAGATCTCCACGTCCCCTTCCGAAGGGAAGACGAGATGCAGGATCATCCGGATGGTCGTGCTTTTGCCCGCGCCGTTGGGACCGAGAAAGCCGAATACATCGCCCCGCCGGACCTCGATGCTCAGATGGTCCACGGCCAGTCGGTTTTTGTATCGCTTCGTCAGCCCGGTGGTGCGCAGTACGATGTCGGACATGGCGTTGATGGTGCTCCTGATTGAATGCCGGGAGATTCTTGTGCCCTCCGCCTTTACCGGAACATTTTGGCCGCAATCTCCGCAACGTGTTTGCCCTGGTAGCGTGCCGCGGCCAGTTCGTTTTCGCTCGGCATCCGGCTGCCGTCACCGCCGGCGATCGTGGAAGCCCCGTAGGGCGATCCCCCCGTAATCTCATCCATGCGGGTTTGTCCCTGAAAGGCATAGGGAAGGCCGACGATCACCATCCCGTGGTGGAGGAGCGTGACATGGAAGGAGAGAATCGTCGATTCCTGGCCCCCATGCTGGGTGGCGCTGCTGGTGAAAACGCTGCCCACTTTGCCGACAAGGCCGCCTTTGGCCCAGAGTCCGCCGGTGGCATCGAGAAACTGGCGCATCTGACCGCACATGTTGCCGAAGCGGGTAGGGGCCCCGAAGAGGATCGCGTCCGCCGCAGCCAGATCGTCCACTGTGCAAACGGGGATGTGGGCCCAGGTTTTTTTCGTTTCCAGGGCGCCCATCTTTCCCAGGACTTCGTCCGGAAGGGTTTCCGGGACGCGGCAGAGCTTGACCTCGGCGCCCTTGACGCCGGCTGCCCCTTCCTTTACGGCTTCGGCCATCCGGTAGATGTGGCCGTACATGGAATAGAAGACGATTAAAACATTCATGATGCGCCTCCTTTCTTGTTTTTTAAAAAACGACTAGTGGATCTTTTTCTCACTATTCTTCCAATAGCGGTCCCGCAGCCTTTTCTTTTCGATCTTACCCGAGCCGGTCTTGGGCAATGCAGGGATGAAATCGATGGCTTTCGGCGCCTTGTATCTGGCGATCCTCTCCTTGCAAAAGCGGATCAGCTCCTCCTCCGTCGCTTCCCGGCCGGTTTTCAACACCACGATCCCCTGGACGGCTTCGCCCCATCTCTCGTCGGGGGCACCGACCACGGCGCACTCCAGGACGGCCGGATGCAGGTAAAGGGTGTTTTCCACTTCGGTGGAGTAAACATTCTCCCCGCCGGTCACGATCATGTCTTTCCGGCGGTCCACGATCGTCACGTACCCCTCTTCATCCATGACGGCCATATCGCCTGTATAGAGCCAGCCGTTCCTGATTGCCCGCGCCGTCTCCTCCGGCAGCTGCCAGTACCCGGGCGTCACGGTATCGCCGCGGACGATGATCTCACCGACTTCTTTTTCGTCCTTCTTGATCTCCCGGCCGTCGTCGGCGACGACCTTCAGTTCCACGGCGATGAACTCCCGGCCCGTCTTGGATTTGAAGCGCAGCTGTTCCTCGGGGGATCTCTGCAGCAGGTGCTCCTTCAGCAGAGAAAGGGTCAGATAGGGGCTGGTCTCGGTCATCCCGTAAGTCTGGATATAGTCGCAGCGGAAGGTTTCCACGATCCTGCGGACCACCTCCGGGGCGATGGGTGCGCCGCCGCTCAAGAGCACCCGCAGGCGACTGTAATCAAAATTCTTTACTCCGGGATCATTCACCAGCATGTTGAGCATGGTGGGGATGAGATTCGTCAGAGTGACCCTTTCCTTTTCCATGGCGGCCAGGACCGCCGGCGGATCGAACTCGCCCACCAGGACGTGGGTGCCGCCGACCCAGGTGATGGCCCAGGTCGCCCAGGCGTCCGCCAGGTGAAACAGCGGCGCCGCATGGAGCCAGACGTCCCGGTCGGTGAGACGCAGTTCCGCGATGGTTCCCAAGGCGTGGACCGTCACATTTTTATGGGTCAGCATCACCCCTTTCGGGCGGCCGGTGGTGCCGCTGGTATAGTAGATCTGGGCGATGTCCGTTTCCGTGACTTCGCTATCGGGGACCTGCGCCAACCCTTCCGCCACTATCTCCTCATAGCGAAAATCCCGTTCCCCGCCCGGAAGCTCGTCCCTCTTCTCGCCCGTCCAGACCACC
Organism: Deltaproteobacteria bacterium; assembly: GCA_023487865.1. GTDB lineage: Bacteria > Desulfobacterota > Syntrophia > Syntrophales > UBA5619 > JAKAFS01. Next base: position 3,211 of record JAMDBG010000027.1, read on the forward strand.
TTTTCCAGTGTCGGAAGATCGCCGCGGATCTGTTCGACCATCTGCCTGAACCGGGGAGCGGCAATCAGGATCCGGGCGCCGCTGTCGTTCATGATCAGACGGATCTCGCCGGAGGAGAGGCGGAAGTTCAGGGGGACGGCCGCCGCTCCCCTCAGGGCAATGGCGTAATACGCCTCGAGAAAATAATGACAATTGGGATGGAGGATGGCAATCCGGTCGCCCTTGACGATCCCCGCTTCCTTCAGGTAGTGGGAAAAACGGTTCAGTCGTCCGAAAAATTCCCCATAGGTCCACCGTCTGCCGCCGCAGACGATTGCCTCTTTGCGGGGGAAGAACTGATAGGCCTTCTTCAGGGTGTCGATCAAAAGCATCCTGTGACCTCCATTGCGGGATGAAAACACCGGATGACCGGCGGCGCCGACCGATCTCTCTACTGAAGTTCGGAATAGACCCGCTCGATCGCTTCCATGACGTTGCCGGCCGTCGTGATCGGGCGGCCGATCACGATGAAGTCGGCCTCCGTCCGCAGGGCCTCCTTCACGGAGGCGATTCTGACCTGGTCGTGCCGCTCGGGGTACCAGGACGGCCTGATCCCCGTGCAGATCTTCTTCAGGGGGTTGTCCTGGATGTAGTTCATCTCCTTGACAGACCCCATAATGT
>JAMDBG010000160.1:0-3466 GCA_023487865.1 Deltaproteobacteria bacterium
CGGTCTGGCCATCGGCGAGAAGATCTATGCGGCATTGGCAGATTTGTGACAAAGGAGAGACGCATGACGACATTGACCATCAGAACCCAAAGCCGGTGCGAGATGATCGACATTACGGAACGCATCGCCGAGAAGGTTCGGGAAAGCGGGATCAGGGAAGGACTCTGCCGGGTGTTTATCCCCCACACGACGGCGGCGGTCACAATCAATGAGAATGCCGATCCGGATGTCCCGCTGGATATCCTTGCGGCCCTCGACAGGACGGTCCCCCTCTCCGGCCATTACCGGCATACCGAAGGCAACTCGGCCGCCCACATCAAGGCCTCGCTTTTCGGGGCCTCACAGACGGTATTCATTGAAGACGGGCGCCTCGTCCTCGGAACATGGCAATCGCTGTTTTTTTGCGAATTCGACGGGCCGAGAACGAGAAAAGTCCTGGTCGGACTGGCCGCCGGCTGAAAAAATCCCCGGAGGGGAATCCCTCCGGGGCGGGAAGCGCCCGGATCATTCCGTCCGGACGGTTATTTTTCTCACCTCGGCCTGCGGCGCCTTGTACAGTGTGAGCTTAAGGACGCCGTTCTTTACGACCGCTTCGATCCGGTTGCGATCCACCTCATCCGAGATAGTGAAGGCACGTTCATAGTCGCCGACATCATACTCGGCATAAAACATGCTGCGCCCCACCTGCTCCTGAGGTTTTACCGCCCCCGTGATCGTCAGGACATTCTTCTCCAGGGTTACATCGACCGATTTCTCATCCGCGCCGGGCATATCGGCGTACAGCACGATCGCATTCCCGGTTTCAATGATATCCGCTTTCGGAATATAGACCTTCCGGTTCCTTGTCCTTTCCGTTTCCATCGGGGACTGAGCCGGTTTTCTCTGATAATCAACCTTGTTTTCCATGATTTCACCCCCTTACTCGCTCTTGACCGAGATCTTTCTCGGTTTGTCCGCTTCCGCGCGCGGCAGGGTCATCCGGAGGATCCCCCGGTCATACTTCGCCTCGACCTTGCCGGCTTCCACATGAAAGGGGAGCTGCAAGGAGCGTGTAAATCGTCCATGTCCCCTCTCCTGCCGGTGGTAGCTCTCCCCTTCCTTGAGGGGCTCCGTCTCCCGGGAACCGCTGATGGTCAGTGTATCTCCCACCACGGAGATATCCACTTTTCCGGGATCCACACCCGGCAGTTCAGCGGTAATGATGATGTCCCCCTCTCCCAACCAGGCATTCACCGGGGGGAATTCCTCGTTCAGGGGATGATCCAGGCCGGAAAAAACCTGATTCATCTCCTGCCGCAGGCGCTGCATCTCCCTCAGGGGATCCACCGCTCCGCCAAATCTCCACAATACGGGTCTAAACATATCTCTCACCTCCTACTAAAAAGTGTCTATACACACGATTCAACAACCTGAACGACTGAACAATCCAGTGGGAAGCAACGGCCAATAATCCCTCAACGCATTGTTATTGTTCAGCTCGTTCCTTATTTGCCCGTAATATAGTCACCCGTTTTCCGTTGTCAAGGCAGGCGAAATGGACACGGACATGCCGTGGGGGCAAGAGACGCGGGGAAAGGCTGGACCGCTGCCCGCGTGGTCCTCAGCCAAATGGTTTTTTTATGGGGTATAGAGAGGATCGGTATGGGCGATGATGCGGAGCAGCTCTTTGTTGATAAAGCCGTTGCCGGCCAGGATATGGGGGCTGCGAAGCCCGTAAGGCCCGCCGCAGAGGTCGGTAACGACGCCACCGGCCTCGGTGACGAGCAACCAGCCGGCGGCGGTATCCCAGGGCATGAGTTTCAGCTCCCAGAAACCGTCGAAGCGGCCCGCCGCCAAATAGGCCAGATCGAGGGCCGCCGAACCGGACCGGCGGACCGCTTGGGCGCTCATGGCAAGCGCCTGGAAGTAATTCATGTTGTTGTTCCGGTCTTCCCGGAGATCATAGGGAAAACCGGTCGCAAGGAGCCCCCTGCCCAGATCCGCCGTCCGGGAAACGGATAGACGGCAGCCATTGAGAGAGGCGCCCTCCCCCTTCTCCGCCACGAACAGCTCCTTCAGCATCGGATTGTAGACGGCGCCCAGGCGGATCTCTCCCTCCACTTCGAGGGCGATGGAGATGCAGAAGATCGGGTAGCCGTGGGAATAGTTCGTCGTTCCGTCCAGCGGATCGATGATCCACCGAAAGCGGGAACCGTTCGTCGTTTCGGGAGACTCTTCCGTCAGGATATCGTGTCCAGGGAAGGAGCTGCTGATCCGCCCGGTGATCAGCGTCTCGGAGAGCAGATCCGCCTCCGTGACCAGATTGATCTCCCCCTTGTAGCGAACCTCATGGCGGTCACTAAACTTTGCCCTGAGGACCTCTCCCGCCTCAACGGTGACTGTCGCAAGGAACTGCCGGTAATCGTTCATGACTGTCATCTTCACACCATCCAATGCGAATGGGCAGAGATACTTGAATCCCTTGATCCACTCTTTGCATCAGTGTTTATACCAGCATAAAACCGGGTAAAAAACCAGCCCCAATCTTCCGTCTGCCGAACTGTCCCCCCATCTTTCTGTTGCACGGTCGCTTAAATGGTGCTAATCCTATCCATAATTTACGAGGGGATTTCATCCAATGAATGAGAAAATGGAAATTTCGGCAGCCGAGAAGACGCTCGAACTCCGGGATGGGAAGCCAACGAACCTGAAGGCCGCCCGGGAGGCCCGGGGCCTTTCCCTGAATGATGTTTTCAACGCCACGCGGGTCAGCAAGATCAATCTCAGCGCGTTGGAAAACTACGATTTCGACCGGCTCCCCCCCCCTGTCTATACAAGAAATTTCATCCGGAAATACTCCCAGGCTGTCGGCGTCGACGAAAAGCCCATTCTTGACCGTTATGAAAAGCACATGGAAGGTTTGACGCCACCACCCGAGGAGACGGAGGTGCAAAAACCCTGGCCTGAGGATGGCCGACGCTACCGGTTCCTTTTCGGGACCCTGGCCGCCGTGATCGTCGCCGGCGTTCTGGTCTCTGCCCTCTATCTGTATGATCAATTCGGAAATCCCGTTTCCCCGGTCAAAACCGGCGAATCGACTCCGCAGATACAGGCAGTTCCGGCGCCATCTGTCGAGACGTCACCGACCACACAGCCCCCTCCTGTCCCGGAATCCCTGTCCACCGTTCCACCTGCCCCGGCGGCGGCCCAGACAGCCCCCGCTGTGCCTGCCGCCCTTCCGCCGGCCGCGTCCGCGTCCGGAAAAACGCTCCACCTTGTCATTGACACCAAGGAACTGACCTGGGTAAGGATCACGGAAGACCGGAATCCTTCCTCTCAGTTCCTCCTCAAGCCGGGGGACAAGATCGAGCGAAAGGCCTCCGACTTTTTTTTACTCGACATCGGCAACGCAGGGGGAATCAACGTGATCTTTCAGGGTAAGCCTCTGGAAAACCTGGGGAACCGGGGACAGGTCGTTCACATCCGC
>JAMDBG010000160.1:3476-3852 GCA_023487865.1 Deltaproteobacteria bacterium
TTTAGGGATCCATTGAGAAAGCCTCTGATCCCGGACGGTTTTGAACAGGCATCTTCAGAAGTTACCGTTTGACAACCCTCTGTCGATGGTCTAAGATCATTGGCAAGAAAAACAAGAAATGAGGTTATAATACCATGTTCGGAATAGGCATGCCTGAATTGCTGGTCATCCTGGTGATCATCCTGATCATCTTCGGCGCCGGTAAACTCCCCGAGATCGGCAGTGCGCTCGGCCGGGGCATCAAAAACTTCAAGAAGGCCACCCGCGAGCCGAACGAAATCGACGTCACGCCCAAGAACGAAAAACCGGACGAAGAGAAAAAACAGTAAATCCGCTTTGGAATATCGTTACGGATGCGATGCCTTCGTCATCGACT
>JAMDBG010000018.1 GCA_023487865.1 Deltaproteobacteria bacterium
CGATGGAAGGGTGATCAGGGAGAGCGCCCCCTCAACGCATGTGACCGCGACAAGATACTCCCGTTCCCCCAAGACGAATTTCGCAAGCCCCGCTTTTTTTGTCCGGCACATCACTTCGACCAGCAGCCGATAGGCTTTTTCACCCCCTTTCGCGGGAACGAGATAATAAGGGTGATCGAAATAGATCGAATCCACATCTTCCATATCGATGAACTCGACGATCTCAATCGTACGGCTCCGCTCGGGCGACACGGATTCCAGCTCCTCGTCCGTGATCGGGATGTATTTGTCGGGTCCGATTTCGTATCCCCTGATAATCTCCTCCGGAGGAACGATCTTGCCTTCTTTGGGACAAACCATTTTTCTCAAGAGGGGGGAATAATCCTTGCTGTGGAGCATGCGGAATGAGACTCGGCCGGGCTCGACGGCCTTAACCAACTGTACGGGAATCGCAACCAGGCTGAAGCTGATCGTCCCGCTCCATATGCCTTGCGCGGCCGATTCATTCTCTCGGTTTGAAGACAACTTCGCCGGCAGCCGGGTAGATCGTCGGTTTTTCATCTACGCAACTTTCTTCAGACTTGCTTCGAGCGCCTGAAGCAGCTTGTCCGATGTCGTGGGTTTCAACCGCCGGGGACGCAGGATGGTAATTTTTTCCCCGCGGGCTTTTTTATCGATTAATTGCTGCAGCTTCTTCTGATGTTCGTTTTCGAATTTTTGCGGCTGAAATGAGGCCGTCAGCTGATTGATCAAATCACTGCCGATCTTGAGCTCCTTTTCGGCCAGGGGAATCTGCTGCAGTTCGAGGGACTTCACCGGAATCACCTCGTCGGCATACCGCAGGGTATTCAGGCGGAGGATCTCCCCGCTCGTCTGCAATGCCCCGAGATAGGACCGTTTCCTCATGGTCCAGGTGCATATGCCTGCCACATCCATTTCCCTCAAGGCCCCAGCAAGGGAGTGATAGCCTTTTGCATGATTATCCGGCTGCAGATAATAGACCCGCTCAAGGAAGACGGGATCGATTTGCTCGGCTTTCACGAACTCGTGGACATCGATGATCCGGCTCTCTTCGGGTTCCACCTGCTCGAGATCCGCCGGATCGACGAGGAGATATTTCCCGTCCTCCAATTCAAAGCCTCTGACCTGTTCTTCCGCCGGCACGGGCACCTTTTCATGGGCACAGACCATCTGCTGCTTCAGTTTGATGTGATCGCGCCGGTGGAGAAGGTGAAACTGAATCCGCTCTTCCTTGACCGCGGTATGCAGCTTCACCGGAACATCGACCCCCTCGAAATGGATCGTTCCTTTCCAGATCACTCTTCCCGTCATAACAAATCCTCGGCAATTATTTATAATCGGACAATAAAAAGCTATGTATGAAATGTCCTGCTGTCAAGTATCAAAAACGTATGCAGGCGGCATCCTTCGGTTGCCGCAGTCCGTCAGCAGTCGTGGTTCCGTAAGATCGACCAAAGACGAAAAAATTTTCGCTCTGTCGTTCGTGCCGTTCAAGATGGCAAATCGGCCGCTGACATTACGGTTCCTGGAACTGACGGGTGTCCACCCATTCCTGCTTGAGGACCGTCCACCAGTCGATGGCCAGGTGGTGCAGGACATACTCGTAGGGAAGCCAGCCGTAGCCTCCCTCGCCCCACTCCCTCCCCCAGGAGTTCCGGATCAGGACCGCCCCCTTCGTTTCCAGATCCGAGAAGGGGTGGCGGATGATGAGGTCGTCATCGTAGCCCACGGCGGCGACTGCGTGTCCTCCCTCGCGCCGGTCGGTTTTGACGGGGAAAGGGATCTGTCCCGTCTTGGCCGCGCTGCCGATGGAGCCGAAGACCGTGAAGCCGAACATCGCGGGGATGCCCCGCGACAGATTCATCTTGATCTGCCGGAGCAGCTCCGGACGGGTCGTCCGGGCGGCGTCCAGGCGGAAATAGGTCAGCGTCTGGTAGTTCTGGGCGAAGGAGTAGCAGAAGGCCGAAGGCTCCACATCCACGTTGGCCGGATTGTAGGGGAAATACTCCTCCGGGGGGATGCCGAACAGGACCATCGCCTCCATCGTCGTGCGCAGATAGGCCCCCGTGTCGCCCGTCCAGTTAAGCAGATTGCGGGTTGCCTTGTAGAGAAACAGCCGCGAGATGTCGATGTAGGTTCCGAAAGCCCGCCGTTCATAGTATTCGATCAGGGCCGCGGCCGCGTGGGCCGTGCAGGCCCCGAGATCCCCCTGGTCTTCGATCGGCGAGCACCACCGCCGCAGATCCACGGACGCGGGCAGGGCCGCAGCCGCCGCAGCCCTTCCGGGTTCCTTCGCACGCCCCTTGGCAGGGCCGCCTCCGTTGATCTGGCCCATCATGGCCTTCACGGTCTGAGTGCGGTTCAGGCGCCGGATATGCCGGGGGACGATATCCGTCTCCATGTCGTGGTCCCGGTGGTCGGGCAGGTCCGGAAGCCAGCCGAGCTTGCGGCGGAGCTTTTCCTCAGCCGGGAGGATCGTGACGGCGGGGCGCTCCGGCCGGACGCGAAGCGACTCCGGCAGGAGCGGCCGGAGGAATTTCCGCGTATTGACCGTCATCAGTGTCTCCAGATCGGCGGGGCCGAAGAGGTCCCGAAAGGCGGCGAAGTACCCCTCCAGGCTGAGCACCTTCGTCAGCGATGAGACGACGAAATCGGTGCCGAACAGGAGCCGGTCCCGGACGATTCCGCCTTCGGTCCAGATCTCCCGCGCCTCCTCCCGCTCCCCTGCGTCCGTGTAGCAGGCGAGGTCCGCATAGACGTTCGGATGGCCGCTCATCAGCTCCAGGATCTGCTGCCTCCACTGCGGATCGCCGCTCCCGAAATGGGCGAAATCGAGGCGGAGGCTGGGATGTTTCTCCAGGACCGCCTGCCAGTGGCCGGGGTCGGCGTAGCCGCCATACTCCCAGTCCGACCCGGGCGGGAAGCCCCCGCTGCTCGTGTGGACGATGAGGGGGATCTGGTGTGTTGCGCAGTAGAGGTACAGTTCATCCGGGACGTCCGCGGGCAGGTATCCGAGCCGCGTGTAAAGCTTGACGCCGAAGAACGGCCCGCGGGACGTGACCAGGGGCCTGCCGTCGTTCAGTTCGGGGATCCCCCGGATCGCCATATCGACAACGCCGCGCCGGCGGGGATCGACGGCGAAGAAGGGGAACACCGCCCCTGCATGCCTTTCCTGAAGCCCGATCAGGGACTCGATCTGGTTCTTGAAGCCCCGCGATATCTCCCGCCCGGCGCTGAGGCCCCTCATGACGCCCCTTTCCCTCTTCTTGCTTTTTGCCTCCCGGAAGATCCGGTCGACCTCCGCCGCTGAGATCGCTGCCGGCCGTTCGGCCTTCAGGGCGGCATAGACCCCCGCAGGCCGTCCCTTTGCCTTGGGCGCCGCCATCTTCGCGGCCAGGGCGGTGACCCGACCCTGGAACCGCTCGAAGGCCGCCTCGCTCGCTTCCTGGTCTTTCGCATCGCGCCGGCGCTTCCTTCCCCGCACGGGCCGCCCCGCCCTGACCTCCTGCGCGGGCCCGCCGGCGGGGGGTCCGAACATGTAGAAGATATCCATCATCAGCGGCGCGACGACCAATTCCTCTCCGGCAGGAAGGTTCAGCCCCCTGCGGCAGGCCTCCAGGAGGCTCTGGTAGTTCGTCTCGTAGCTGCTCAGGGCGGCTCCCAGGTCGAAAAACCACTTGACGATATCCTCCAGGCGGCTCCAGGAGAACAGGGATTCGGCGGCCGCGGCCTTGGCGACGGCCTCGGCATGGGGGTAATTGCCGGTGACATAGGCCCACCCCATGGCGGCCGCCTCTTCGACCACATACCTCGCGCTG
>JAMDBG010000203.1 GCA_023487865.1 Deltaproteobacteria bacterium
AGGGCTCGATCAGGAAATTCACCGCCCGGGAAAAACTGACGGCCCTCTGGGATCTATTCCCGGTCCTGGTCGTGATTACGTTGGTTCTGGGCACCACCTTCTCCGGGATCATGACCCCGACGGAATCGGCATCCCTCGGTGCTTTTTTGAGCATCGTTCTCGCCATGCTTTTCCGGAAAATGACCTACAAGGCGCTCAAGGAGAGCATGCTTTCGGCGGTAAACATCAGCGCGATGATCGCCTTCGTCCTGTTTACGGCGAGGATGCTGGGGCAGGTCTTTCAATACATCGGTCTTACCGAAGCGACGTCGGCATTCATGCTGGATATGGGGCTGGGGAAATACGCCACCCTGGCGATCATCTGCCTCCTGTACCTCATCCTGGGTTGCTTCTTCGATTCCCTGTCCATGCTGGTGCTGACCCTTCCCTTTGTCGCCCCCATCATCAAGAATCTGGGATTCGACTTCATCTGGTTCGGCGTTCTCTATGTCGTGCTCGCGGAAATCGGCCTGGTCACTCCGCCTTTCGGTCTCAATCTTTTTGTTCTCAAAGGGGTCGTACCGAAATACGAGATTACCTATATTTTTGCAGGCACCTTACCTTTTTTGATCCCTACGATTATTCTGCTGGTATTGATGGTCCTTTTCCCCGAGATCGTTCTCTGGCTCCCCAGGATACTGTACGCGAGATGACAGAGGTCATCGGGAGAGTTTCCGGGCCGAATCCTCATCCAAATATATCTTCACATGGGGATGCATTCGCAGCGCCGATGACGGGCAGGCCGGGGAGAGGGGACCCTCCCACATCCTTTTCACCGCCGCCGCCTTCTGCGGGCCGGGGACCATCGTAAAAATCTCCCGGGCGGAAAGGATCGCCGGAACGGTCATCGTAAACGCCCTGTGGGGGACTGCTTTGAGCGACGCATAGCGGGCCGCGGGGTTGGGATGGTCTTGATAATCTCGGTATTGCTGCCTGACCGAGCGGTCATCGAGGCGGATGATCCGGACCATCCGGGGATCGTGCAGATCGGAGCCCGGATCGCAGAAGGCGATGTGCCCGTTCTCGCCGATCCCGATGCAGGAGATATGCAGGCCCCCGCTCTGCTCGATGAGCCGGGCATATTTTCGGGCAATTTCCCCGGGAGCCCCCTTCAGGGCTTTAAAAAAATGGATTTGTTTCGGCCGGACACGGTTAAAGAGATGCCCTTGCAGGTAAACCTCGAAGGTATTCGGATGATTCCGGGGAAGATCCACGTAATCGTCCAGGTGGAAGCAGGTCACCCGGGACCAGTCGATGTTTTTTCCCCTTGAGAGATGAAACAGAAACTCATCCTGCGAGGGGGCCGCGGCGAAGGCGATGTTGACATTCCCCCTTTCTTTGATGAAACGGTTCATGGCCCGGGAGACATCCCCGGCGGCCCTTTTTCCCATCGCGTCCCGTGTGGGAAGGATATTCAACTCCAAGATCCGCCTGGTCGGTATTGGACTTTTGGTCATTGCCCCCTCCAGAAAGAAAAAATCCCGGATTCCGGAACTCCGGACTCCCCTTCTACTCCAATCCGTACTCCTTGATGGCGATCTCCCTCATCTTGAATTTCTGGATCTTGCCCAAAAGGGTCATGGGAAACTCCCTGACGAATTTTATATGGCGGGGCAGCCGGGAATCGGGAAGCCTCTCACGGCAGTACTGAAGGATTTCTTCCTCGGTGGCGGAAACGCCCTCTTCCAGTTTGATCCATGCGGCCACATCCTCGCCGGCCGTCTTGCTGGGAACCCCGAAGATCTGGACATTGGAGATCTTGGGATGGCTGAAGAGCATCTCTTCAATCTCGGCGGGATAGATCGACTCTCCGCCGCTGACGATCACCTCCTTCAGCCGGCCGGTTGTCCGCACATAACCGTCGTCGTCCATGGTGCCGAGGTCTCCGGTATGAAGCCACCCCTCGGAGTCGATGGCGTTGGCCGTGGCGGCCGGCATCTTGTAGTAGCCCTTCATATTGAGCCCCCGGGCGCAGATCTCGCCGACGGCGCCGGCAGGAACCTCCTGACCGGTCAAGGGATCGATCAGCTTTACCTGCACATTGGAAAGGGGTCTCCCGACTGTGGAAACCCGCAATGCCAGAGGATCGTCCGGCCGGGTCATCGTGATCCAGGAAGAGGCTTCCGTTTGGCCGTAACCGATGACGATCTCCCTTGCCCCCATCTCTTCAACAACCCTGGTCATCACTTCCAGAGGACATTGGGCGCCTCCCATGATCCCGGCCCGCAGGGACTTAAGAGAGAATGTCCTGTATTCCGGATCCTCCATCATGGCGATAAAGGCGCTGGGAGATCCGTAAATCGTCGTACAGCGCTCCTTGGCGACCGCCTCAAGGACCTTTCGCGGATCGAAGGATTCGGAAGGAATGACGATGGCGGCCCCCTTGATCACCCCTGCCATGGTGACGCAGATGCAGCCGAACATGTGAGACAACGGGACGGACAGACAGAGCCTGTCCTGTTCGGTCAATTTCTGGTTTTCGGCGCTGGCCAGGGTGGTGTGGATGATCCCGAAGTGCGACGACATCACCCCTTTGGGCGCTCCGGTCGTTCCGGAGGTGTAAAGGAGTGTGGCGACGTCATCTTCATGGCAGGCGCTCTGCCGTTCGGACAGCAGCCCGGCCGGAACATCCCTTCCCGCCTCCAGGATCGCGCTCCAGTTCATCATCCCCCGGTGGTGCCCGTCCGATATCAGGATGAGACGTCGCAACTCAGGCAGGGCGGTGCAATTGAGCTGCCCCGGCTCGGAATCGTCCGCCTCCGGGCAGAGTTGACGGATCATCTCGATATACCCCGTTCCCTTTATTCCTTCAGAGATGATGAGGGATCGGGAATCGGACTGTCGGAGCAGGTATTCGAGCTGCCGGGGTTGGGCGTTGGCATCCACGTTCACCAGGACGGCGCCGATTTTTATCGCGGCAAACTCGGTGATGATCGATTCGGAGCGGTTGGTTGTCCAGAGGGCCAGGTGTTCTCCCTTTGTGATGCCGAGTTTCAGGAATCCGCCGGCCAACTGGTTGACGATCTTCAAAAATTCCTGATAGGTATATCTCCGCCCCTGGGGAATATCGATCAGCGCCTCCCGGTCGGGGAATCGCAAGGCCACCTCATCCAGCAGATCGCCGATGGTTATTTTTAACCGCTTCTCCATCACCGCCTCCTTTCAGGACCAAAGCCGGCTTCACGGCGTTTCCGGCATGGCCTCAGCCTGCCAGAGTCCCTATCTTTGTCCTGGCTTCTTCGGTCAGGAAACCCCACAGGCCGATCCGCTTCAGGGTAACGGGGGTCGGGATGCCGGAGGGGGTCCAGCCCCTCTCCCGATAATAGGCCTGGATCAGATCACGGAGCTGCTCCCTGCGGTGCATCTTGAGCGACTGGGGATCGACCTCCCGGACGACTTTCCCGAGCCTCGCCCCCGCCTTTTTCACCCTGTCCCAGTCGTCGGCACCGTAAGGATTTTCGCTGTGGGGAAAATCGGCCAGTACGACGACGGCCCGGATTTTCTTATCGATCATCACGGTGCCCAACCCCGTTCTTCCGGCCTGCTTCGTTCGGAAGAATCCCTTCTTCCCGTCCACGTGCTTGGTAGGATCGAAATAGTGGCTGTTGATGCAGCCATACGTGGTATAGGCGGCGCCGACGCCGGTCGTGAGAAAGACAATCTCTTTACGGTCGCGGCCCGCCTGGATGAACTGATCGACAATGGCCTTCTCCAGGTCGAAGACCTCGCCGCTGGGGGGGCGCTTCCCTGATG
>JAMDBG010000178.1 GCA_023487865.1 Deltaproteobacteria bacterium
TCTCCCCCCCAGGTCTCGGGAGCGGCCGTTGCGATCAGGATGCAGAGGGTAACGATGATACGGATGAACACTATCAGCCTCCGTAATTGCGCGGATCGAGCACTGCTTTTTGCATAGACGGGGATAAAAAACAATGAAAAAGTGCAGGGATGGATAGTGTCCGTTCCGATTAGGTTTTGACATCGGCGGGGAAATATGCAATGAATCCGAACGGTCGGTTCGGGTTTACGCCTGGTTGTCGACCGCAGTGCCCTAAGCGGATGGGGAGAATGTGCCGTTTGCCGAAAACGGTGCGTTCAGTGAATGGGAGAGGGGGAGAAGATGGAAATCGCTACGAAAAAAGAGGACAGCGCCGTGGTGGTATCGGTCACAGGGAGGATCGATGCCGTTACGGCTCCGGAGTTTGAAAAGGAGTTGCTGGCATTGATGGCCGGCGGGGATTACACGCTGGTTCTCAATTTGACTAGTCTTGAGTACATCAGCAGCGCCGGCCTGCGGAGCATCCTGTCCGCGGCAAAACAGCTGAAGGCGAAGGACGGCAAGATGCTTTTTGCCGGTCTGCAGGGGCCGGTGAAGGACGTCTTCAAGATTTCCGGCTTCGGTTCCCTCTTCAAGATTTTTGAAACGGAGGAAGAGGCGCTCCGTCAGATCTGAATGTCACAGTTTCCCACGGAGATGCGGGTTCCCGCCACGCTGGCGTCGCTCCAGACGCTGCTTGAGTTTGTGACCTCCTGTGCCGAACGCCGGGGGGTGGGGCAGGCGAGAATCCGGGAGATCGAGCTCGTCATGGAGGAACTCCTCGTGAACATCTTCAACTACGCCTATCCCGAGCGGCCGGGCGACGTGGAGGTTGCCTGCCGACTCGACAATACCGGGGGACTGGTGGTGGAGATTGCCGATGAGGGGATTCCCTTCAACACCCTCAACCAGAAAGATCCCGATCGTGAGGCGGGGATCGACGAGAGGACTGTCGGCGGCCTGGGAATATTTTTCGTCAAACGCCTGATCCGGGACATCCGGTACCGGCGGGAGGGCGGGCGGGACATCCTGACGCTGACGGTCGATCCCGCGCCTGCACCACCGTGAAGGATGCCGGGAACCAACTTCTTGGACGATTCGTCCACCGCATCGTTGCGGGACGGCGACACAGGGGTTTTTACAGAGGTTTTGCCCGGATGAACCCACTGCCCGGGAACTTCAGGAAGGGGGCAGGCCTTGTTTCCTTTCCCATGTGCGTCTTATGGCGGATTTCATGGGCCCCCTTCTCACGCTCCGCTCCCTGACGCTCCAATTTGAAACCCCAGCCTAGCTGGGTGGTGATGGGTCGGGAAAAAACGCTCCATGCGTAAACGGAGCCGATGGATAGATGAATTCCCACGGCGGAGGCCGCAATGAGCCAGCGGTTCTTCGTTTTTTTCATGCAGGTTGTATTCCTCTCGTTACGCGTCATAGATGGGGATGCTTAAGGAAAATGGTTGCGTTTTTGCCCTGTTTCAACGGGTATCGGGCATTTCTATCGTTCCCGTTCAGGGACGGGCGAAGAGGCATTTGAGAATGAAGAACTCGCCGTCATAATGCGTTTCCACGGGATAGGGAAGCTTCTTGAAGAGTTTGATCATAGAGGCGTTGCGTGGCGACGTATAAGCCACCAGCCCTTCAATGCCATTCTCGTTGGCGGCCTGGGCAAGCTTCTCCAGAATGACACCGGCAACTCCCTTGCCCTGCCATTCCTTGCGAAGGGAAAAGGCCACTTCGGCCATGTGCTTCCCCCCTTCCCGGCCATAGCCCCCCACCCCGCTGACCTGTTCGGCGGGCATCCCGTTGTCCATGACCGCGACGATGGTCATATTTTTCAGGTAGTCGATCTGATACATGCTTTCCAGTTGGTCCTGGTGAAAAGCGGTTCGAAAATGGAAGAAGCGGGAGGTGACGTCTTTTTCGTCCATGGCGTAGAAATGCCCCTGAAGGATCCGGAGATCCCCCGGTTTCATGGGGCGGAAAGTGACCGGGACGCCGGCATGGACCCGCGTTTCCTCGATGTGCACCGGATAGATGCCGAAAAGGGACTCGTACAGACTCCGCTCCCGGCCGATGAGCCCCGTCTCTTTCGCCCGGTTGAAGAGCTCCTCGCGAAAGTCCGGATGGGCAATGCTGATCAGGGCCATTGCCCGTTCCTGGATATTCTTGCCAAAGAGATTGACGGTCCCGTACTCGGTGACGACATGATAGACATCGCGGCGGGAGATGGTCACGGCGCTGCTCTCCAGCTCCGGTACGATACGGCTCCTCTTTCCGTCCTCAGTCGTGGAGGTCATGACCATAATGGCCTTGCCGCCAACGGAGTGAGCGGCGGCGTGCATGAAGTTCGGCATGGCCGTCACGCCGGCAAAGTGGTTTTGCGGGAGGGCGTCGGTGCTGACCTGCCCGGTCAGATCGATCGCCGTCGCCATATTGATCGCGACCATCCGGTGATTCTGCATGATCAGAACGGGATCGTCCACATGGGCGGTGCTGTGGAATTCCACGGCCGGATTGCCGTCGAGATACCGGTAGAGCTGCTCGGAACCCACGGCTCCCGTCGCAATCGTCATACCGTCATGCAGGAACTTGTGCCGGTTGGTGACCACGCCTCTTTCCATGAGCTCCATGATCCCGTCGGTCATATACTGGGTATGAATGCCCAGGTCGTTCTTCCCGGCGAGGGCTTGGAGAATGGACCGGTATGCCTCACCGAGACCCAGCTGGCTCGTGGCGCCGTCTTCCACCAGATTGGCGACCGCACGGGCGATCTCTTCACTGGCCGCCGGCTCCGGAACTTCGAGGAGGGTCAGCAGGGGTTCTTCTTTTTCCACGATCCAGTCCATATCGTGGACATGGAGAAAGGTAGGGCCGGAAACCCTGGGCATGAGGGGATTCACCTGGGCAACGACGACATCGGCGGCAAGGGCGGCGGCCTTGGTAATATCGACGGAAATGCCGAGGCTCATCCAGCCGTGCTGGTCGGGCGGCGATACCTGGATAAGGGCGCAGTTGATCGGGAGCTGTTTGCAACGGAACAGACGGGGGATGAGATAGGCGTTCATGGGGCACAGAAACCGCCGCCCCACCCGGATTTCTTCCGAACTTCCCGCCCCCTCATAAATGGGGCGGATGGTGAAGTCATGCCCGTATTCCTGATCGGCCAGCGATGATGTGATGGCGCCCTCCAGGCTGAACAGGCGGAGGATCTCCAGATCGTTGTAACGCCGGCGCTGCTCGAGCAGGGTATTGACGAGATGCTGCGGTTCCCCGCACAGGGATCCGACGAAGATCCGCTGTCCCGAGCGGATGCCGCTCAGGGCCTCCTGGACGGATCGCCGCTTTTGAAGATACTCGTCCATGCTGTAAGGGTGATTCATGACGATCCTCCCCGTTTCTGCCGCGTATTGATACCATCACTGAAGGGCCGGGTCAATCCTGATATTGTATCCCCGCTCTGGAATGCAGCGACAGTTGCGGTTGATATTTTTCTCCGGCTGGACTATGATCCGCTCTCAATGCAGGATGTATAGACGCAGAAAGAATCGATTCGCCGGCGCAGGCGAAATCGGCACAATTCCTACTGAGAGGTGACATGATGCCCACACCCATCAAGATCACGGCCGGCTCCGTCAGCCTGACCGCGGAGCTGGACGACACAGCCCTGGCCAAGGCCGTCGCGGCCAAGCTTCCTTTCGAGACGGCAGAAACGGGGAGGATCGTCATGAATCACCCT
>JAMDBG010000200.1 GCA_023487865.1 Deltaproteobacteria bacterium
TTTCATCGTGGTCAACAAATCAGGCACGCTGCTTGGGGGTAGGAATGGGGGCCGCTACCGGCACCCTTTCCTTAACCGTCTTGATCCTCTCATCAACGAAGGCCTGCATCTTGGCGATGTGTTCCGGTTTCAGATGGGCGAAACGGCCCTGATGCTTCATGTACTCGTTGACCGGCTTGTACTTCTTCGGCACGTTCGTATATTTGTATGTCCCGTTCTCCCACTCGAACAACGACCACATCCCCGTATCCACGGCGAGCTTGGCCATCTCGCGCGTCAGCTTTTCATCGAACAGCCAACCCTTGGGACAGGGGGCCAGCATGTGCATGAAGGTCGGTCCCGGGAAGCTCAGCGCCTTGCGCACCTTGTTCATCAGGTCCAGGGGATGGGCGACCGTGGTTGTTGCCACATATTTTACCGCGGGATGACCACCGATCACCATCTGCGGGACGTCTTTCGGGAAAAGGACCTTTCCCTCGGGAATCGCCTTCCCGGGCGGCGTGAAGGTGGTCGCGGCGCCGTAAGGCGTCGTTGGTGATGTCTGGACTCCCGTATTGGCGTAAGATTCGTTGTCGTAGCAGATGAAGAGTACCTTATGGTTGCGGTACATCATCCCCGACATGGCCTGAAGGCCGATATCCACGGATCCGCCGTCGCCCGCCATGACGATGATATTGGGGAACGACCCTTTATGTTTCCCTTTGCGTGCGAGGGTCTTGAAGGCCGCCTCGATTCCGGATGCCACCGCCCCGCCGTTGGTGATCTGGGCATGGATCCAGGAACAGGAATAGGGGGTGCAGAGGTAGCTGGCGTTGGCCACGTACATGCAGCCGGTGGGGCCGATGAATATGGTCTCCTGTCCCGCCGCCTTGGCTACCAGGCGGTAGTTCAACGCCGGACCGCAGCCGGCGCAGGTGCGATGCCCCGGCACATACACCTCCAGCGCCGGGACGCGCTTGAATGACTTCAATGGTTCCAACTGTTGAAACTTATAGTCAAATGCTTGCATGTTTCCTCCTTAAGTGTGTAATGGGATCGTTGTCTCTACATCCCAATCCAGTAGACATAATTCTTGGTCCTTTTTTCCTTGACCATCTCGGTGAGGACCTTTGCCATGTAGTCGAAATCGGCAGGCCAGATGGTCTCTCCGCCAAGACCGGCCATGAAGGAGGTGACGAGCGGTCTTTTATCCAGATCGTACAGGCTTGCCCGGAGCTCGTGAATCAGATTGCCGCCCCGCATCGCCCCGCCGTAGGATGTGCTGGTCTCAACGACCCCGACGGCCTTGACATGGCCCAGGGCTTCGGCAAGCTGATGGGTCGGCCAGGGGCGAACCCAGCGCAGCCGGGCCATACCGGCCTTGACGCCCTTTTTGCGGAGGCGATCCACGGATGTCCGGCAGGTATTGGAGTGGGCGCCCATAATGAAGAAGGCGATATCCGCATCCTTCAGTTTATACTGCTCCACGAAAGGATCGTATTTCCTTCCGAAGATCCGGTTGAAATCCGCCGTGGCCTCTTCGATGACCTTCGGCACGGCAAGAAACGTCTGTGCCCGCATGGCATCCATGGGAGCGCCCTGATCCGGCCGGATCTGGGGACCATGGGAAACCGGGTGGGTAATGCTTAAGGGACCGATCGGCCTGTAGGGGGGCAGGAACTCCTTCACCTGGGACCGTTCTCCCAAAATGACCTTGTCGGGAATATGGGAGATGAAATACCCGTCCTGACACACCATCTGGGGGAGCATCACGCGATGGTCCTCGCCGACGCGATAGGAAATCAGGGTATTGTCATAGACCTCCTGCGGCGAGCAGGCCCATCCCAGGAGCCAGCCCTGATCACGGGTCGACATGGCATCGGTGTGCTCGGAACCGAAGTCACCGGGAGGATCGAGAGTCCGGTCGGCAATCGACATCTGGGCCGGGTACCGGCCGCCCGCCATCGGGCTGTATACCTCCATCGCATAGGTGACGCCGACGCCGGAACTTCCCGTAAAGGCGCGCGCCCCCGAGGCGCTGGCACCCAGGACCACGGACACCTGCGCATGTTCGCCTTCGCCATGGATGAACTCTGCATTCAATTCGCCGTTGGCGACCATTTTCGCAAGCTCCATCATGATCGCCGTATAGGGGCGGATAGGATAGGAGCAGATCACTTCCACTTCGGCCGCCTTTGCACCTTCTGCAGCTGCGCGGCAGCCTGTCATCATTTGTTCTTTCGCCATAGTATTGATCCTCCTTTAGAAAGGTTTCTCCAAACGAATCACTCCATCCTTAAAGTCGAGTTCGGGCTCCGCGGTGAGCGCCCCGGTCGGGCACTCATTGATGCAGATCTGACACCCCTTGCAGAAACCCGCGACCCATTCCATCATGTCTTCCTCTTCCTTGTAGATCCAGCAGGCATCCGGACAGGATAGATAACAGATGAGGCAGCGCGTGCATTTCTCGTCGTCCTTGACAGGGCGGACAACCCGCCAGTTTGATGTCTGAAAAAGATTCTGCGTGCAGACCGGCGCCGGTGTCACGGCGCCGAAAGGCACCTCTCTGTCCTTGGGAACTTTGATTGTCCCGTAGCCGGGAAGTTCTTTTGCCATGGTATCCTCCTTGTTCATCTTTTTATGTTTTAGTCCGGCATTATCGGTTATCCGCATCGGAAATCCTCGGTGCGGTTCAGCCCAATTTCTTTATCTTGACCTCTTTGTATCCCCGTTCCATACCGGAGACGTCACTGACGATCTTGGCAAGATTTTCCTTCTTGATCATGCCGGTCACCTTGGCAATGGCACCGCACACAGGGGATGCGATTCCTTTGCCGATACCGGACGTATCCACACCGCCTTCCGAACCGGAAAAGTCGACGGTCCTGACCCCGGTGATCCCGTCGGCGTCCACCGTAGCGATCGTACCGAGCAGCTTGGCATTGGGGATGAACTTCAACATGGAGTCAATGGAACGGTTGGTATTGATGATCAGAGTCCCGCCTTTTTTCATGCCCCTCAGGATATCGATCCCTTTGACGATCGTCGCCTCGAGAATCACCACGACCTCCGGCTCATCGTTCGTGTAAACGTATTTATGTTCGATCTCCTCATCGCTGAGCCGGACATATTTGCGCGTCGTCACGAGGACGCGGTCGGGGAGGTCTTCGTAATTGTCAAATGCCTGTGCATGCTTGCCGTCCATCTGGGCGGCTTTGGCAAAAATATTGATGACGTCCCGCCCCTCCTTGTCCATGATCACGCCCCGCGTCCAAACAGTAATTTCGTGTACCTTTGCCATACACACCTCCTTGATGTTCTGGGTAAATGGAATACTCCTTGTTTCCGCAATTCCACCATGTCGCCGTACTCATGAGACAGAAACCCGAAACCACCCCCTCCCTATTTACGAAAGATAATCCCTTCGATCTCCTCTAAGTGATGCAGCATCGATTTCTGCGCTGCAGCGGTATCACCTTTCTTGATGGCGGAAAGAATCTGCCGATGCCCGGCCAGAGACCTTTTCGCCCGCTCGTCATTTTCGTTCTCCATGAGATAGTCTTCGCGCGACTGTTTCAGAAGATCGATCAGGGCCACGATGAGGCGCTCCATGACGCGATTGGTCGTCGCCCTGGCCATGAGATTGTGGAAAGCCGAATCGGTTTCGATGATGTTTTCACCCCGTTCAATGCACTCCATTTGTTTCCGCAGGATCGTTTCCATCTCTTCAATTTCCTGCGGCATGGCATTTTCCGCCGCCAGAC
>JAMDBG010000188.1:0-3115 GCA_023487865.1 Deltaproteobacteria bacterium
AAGGCCATCGTCGTCGGGTGCAGCATCCTGGCTGCAGCCTTGGTCATGGCTCTGGGGACGATCGGAACGGGTCTGGGCATGGGAAACGGATTGAGCAGCGCCGCCAACGCCGTCGGCCGGAATCCGGAAGCGCATGGTAAGATCCTTATTACGATGATGGTAGGGCTCGCCATGATCGAATCTCTGGCGATTTATGCGCTGGTCATCGCGCTGGTCGTCCTGTATGCCAATCCGCTTCTCAAGGTGATTGGTCTTTCATAACCAGTAACGAATCATGGCTCCGTAAGGAAGTCGCCTATTATTTTTTCATTTGAGACTTTTTTGCGAGAGCATCGAACCTGTTATTTTAAAAATCAGGGAGGGGAAGCGGACATCACGACTTTCCCTCCCTTTTTCTTATTCATCCGGGCGATGGGTCGGTTAGAAATCCTTGAACTCCCCATCATTCAAGGGAATCATCTGCTCAGGATCGGTGATCTTCAAAGATTCCTTGCCGCGGACGGCAAGCTGCCGACCGGCACCCTTCTTCAGCGGCAAAGAAAGTGTCTTGCGGTCAACCGTCTTTTCGCGCCGGCCGCCGCCGCCTGCTCCCGAACCTGCCACGCCTGCTCCACCGACGACCGCCTCTAAGTCTCCCACATACACCTTCATCTGCTCCGCCTGGGCGTTCAACTCCTCCGATGCCGCCGCGGATTCCTCCGCGCTGGCCGCTGTCGACTGCGTCACCTTGTCCATCTCCGTCACCGCTGTATTCACCTGGTTGATCCCGTTGGCCTGTTCTTCGGATGCCGTCGCAATCTCATCCACCAGCTGCGCGATCCTTTTCGAAATCGTCGCGTTCTCCTTAAACGCCTCCTGGGTGGCGTTCGTCAGTTCATTGCCCTTGCGGACCGCCTTGATCGTGTTCTCGATCAGATTGCTCGTGTTCTTCGCCGCATCCGAGGCCCGCATCGCCAGATTCCTCACCTCATCGGCCACCACAGCAAATCCGGCCCCCGCCTCTCCGGCCCGGGCCGCCTCCACCGCCGCATTGAGCGCCAGCAGATTCGTCTGGAAGGCGATCTCGTCGATCGTCTTGATGATCTTCCCCGTCTCCTCGCTCGACCGGGTGATCTCACCGACGGCGCCGGCCATGTCCGTCATATGCCGGTTCACCTTCTCCACGATCTGACTGGCATCCGTCATCATCGCCTTGGCTTGATTGGCATGGTCGGCATTCTGCTTGGTCATCGACGACATCTCCTCCAGCGACGAAGAGGTTTCCTCCAGCGACGAGGCCTGCTCCGCCGTCCCCTCCGCCAATGACTGGCTTGATGAAGACACCTGAGCGGCCGCTGAAGACACCTGATTGGAAGCCTTGATGAGTCCTTCAATTACTGTCCGTAAGGGTTTGGTAACACCGCGGCTTATACCCCACATGAGAAGAATGCCAAAAAAAAGCCCCGCTCCGGAAATGCTCAAAAGGACAAACAGCGTTTTTCGGTATGTGCTAATAGCCTCTTTTCGGGCTTTTTCGGCAAGGTTTTGATTGATTTCGGTCAAAGTATTTATATGCTCTCTCATTTTTTCAAAGTTTAGCCTGGCAAGCCCCAGTGTCAGATCCAATGCCTCTGCTCGTCCCTCTCTTGTGTCCGCCTCGCGGCCGGCTACGACTTTTCTGGAAAAAGCCTTCCACTGTTCTCTGGCTTTATCGTATTCGGGAATAATTTTTTGTTGTTCCGGTGTGGCTGGCAGCGCCTTGAATTTCGCCCACCGCTCATCGGATTGCTTGAGATTTTCCTCGTACTCTTTGGTAAATGTCTTGAATTCGTCCGAATCGACGCTGGCGAAAATCATAGAGCGTTCTGCCACCAAAAGCTGCTGAAGGTCGCGGTCTGTCTGAAGCAGATAATCAAGGCTGGGAAGTCTGATCTCAAAAATATCGTCGACGGCATTGTTAATGCTTTCCACACTTCGATAACCCGAAAAACCGATTATCCCCATGAAAATAATCATAATTGAAAAGCCGAGGACCAGTCTGGGGCCGACTTTTAGATGCTTGAACCACTTCATTTGTGCTACCTCCCCATTTTTAATATCCTTAAACGGACATATTTTAATTGTCTGAACATTGATGGGATCGAAAAGAGTCCGTCCCTGAATTTATTGCTCACAGAAGGATAAGTGTGTTTTTCCGTTTCCTAAAAAAATCAACGGGCAGCATTGCAGCTCATTGATTAACCTGCCCATGGAGCAGTGTTTAATGACTTATGGTGGAGTCATCAAACACTGCTCCTCTTGAGTGACCGATTGAAGGGGGAGCCCCTCTTTTCCAGCCGGTTATTTTATCTTGTCCATATCGATGCCGAAGGTGATTGCCCCGATCGTTGTATTTCCTTCCTTGACCGGGACGGATACTTGGACCGAATAGGTCTGCGTGCTCTTGTCAAAGCTGACATTGTCGACAAAGACGGCGCCCGCGCCACCGTTGAAAGATTTCTTGAACTTGGCCTCATCCCCCTGCCAGTAGTCGGACGTTTTATCGGTCATGGCAACATTGGCCCCCTGGTTGTCCATGACGAAGATTTCGGAATAATAGGGTTGCGACTTTTGTATATCGCGAAGGTACTTTCCGCATTCAGAATCCATTAGGGCCTTCATGTAGTCCGCTATTCCGGGATGCGCCATCCACTTCTTGTCCATTTCCTGGATCTGGGCCAGGGTCATTCCTTTTGCATTCGCTGCCTTTACGGCCTTAATGATGACCGGGTCTGTTCCGTGTTTTGCCAGGGTTGAATTTGCAAGATCAATGACCTTCTGCGGCGCCTTTTCGGCAGCATGAACCACACCGATTCCAACAAGCAAAAACATGACCGCGACCATTACCATTAACGCTTTTTTCATCATTTTTACCTCCCTTTTGTTATGTATTCGTTTTTCTTCAGGTGATCTTTTCTGCTTCCAATTGTTCCCTGATCCATCATTCCTAAACTTCATTCACCTCACCGGACTTTTTCACAATTAACCGATAGAACTCGTCCTAACCAGAGGATTATGATGGTATATTTTTTGCTTTTTGTCATCTCTACCTTGAGCGGCGCTGATAATAGTGAAAAAGTCCGGTGAGGTGAATGAA
>JAMDBG010000188.1:3125-18358 GCA_023487865.1 Deltaproteobacteria bacterium
GTATATTTTTTGCTTTTTTCATCATTTTTACCTCCCTTTTGTTATGTATTCGTTTTTCTTCAGGTGATCTTTTCTGCTTCCAATTGTTCCCTGATCCATCATTCCTAAACTTCATTCACCTCACCGGACTTTTTCACTATTATCAGCGCCGCTCAAGGTAGAGATGACAAAAAGCAAAAAATATACCATCATAATCCTCTGGTTAGGACGAGTTCTATCGGTTAATTGTGAAAAGATACTATAATTGCTGGATTTATTGTGCAGATAGGGAGATAGAGGATACAGACTCTATCTGATGCGGATCTGTCTTAGGACTCCTCGACGATTTGGATGACCGCTGTCATGTAATTGACGTTCTGTCAAATTATGAACAATGTCCTTGGTGCTCTTGCTTCATTGCTCCGGCCTTCAGCCTTCTTCCTATCAACCGCATGACCATGCGATCCACAATCTGCTCTTTAAAGCTTGACGACGCTATCTTTTTTATTCATCAGGTCCGATCCGTGTGCGGAGGGTTTTCTTTTCGGACTGAAGATGTTTCGCCTCCAGGATCTTCTCTTTGACCCTCCTTGACCGGCGTCGTTTCTGACGACGGATCTTCTCGATCCGCATCCTCTCTGCGCTGACGAGTCCCGTCTTGAGCCTTTCGATCCGGTCGAGGAGCAGCCTCCGGGCAACAAACCGGTTCAGGCTCTGGGAGCGTTCCTGCTGGCATTTTACGGTGAGACCTGTCGGCAGATGGACGAGATGGACGCAGGAAGAGGTTTTATTGACCTTCTGGCCGCCGGGGCCGGAGGAACGGATGAAGGTTTCCCGGAATTCATCCTCCCGGACGCCGAGTCGTTCCATCCGCTGCCGGAGCGCGGTTTCTTTTTCAGGGGAAACGGACATCTCTTTCAGGGCTCGAGGAAGTCGGGCAGCACGGAGGGCCTCCTTCAGAGAGAATAGATTTCATCCTCGATGAGGTGAATCCAGTTCTGTATGAGGATCTCCCGTGCCGAGTCGATCTTGTCCACCCCGAGGATGACGATCGTTTCCTTACCGATCCGGTTGATCGTCGTATAGAGATAATGAATGTTGACTTCCTCCTTGGCCAAGGGTTTCAGGATGGCATTCATCCCGCCGGGATGAAGCGGCACTTCGGCGGCGAGAACCGGGGTGATCTCATAGTTGAAGCCGAAGCTCTCCAGAATCGCTGCCGCCCTTTCCGGATCGTTGACGACCATCCGAACGGTGCTGTTCTCCGCGGCGCTGGCGGCGAGGAGGGCTTTTGCCGTTATGTCTTCCTTGTCGAGGATGTTCGTCAGACGGGCAAGGGTGCCGGGAACATTGCCCAGGAGGACGGAGATTTGCTTGACTGCCATTAGGTCGACTCCTCCAAGTATTGATAACCTTCCGTAAAGGCCTTGTGGTTCACATCGATGATCGATCTCTTTTTGCTTCCCATCACCTCTGCCATACTGCTCAAGTAGATATCGGGCTTTACAAGGCCGGTCATCTTCAGAAAAGCGCCCATCATGACGGTGTTCACCGTGCGAATATTTCCCAGTTTTTCCGCGATCTCCGAAGCGGGGATCTTGAAGGTCCGAACGTCGTGGCGGGAAGGATCGACGGCGATGATGGAGGAGTTTAAAAACAGAAAGCCGCCCGGGGCCACACGATTCTGAAACGTATAGAGAGACGGGGTGTTGAGAACCACGACATTGTCCGGTTCAGAAGCAATCGGGGAGGCGATTTCATCGTCCGAAACGGCGACGGTGCAGTTGGCCGTTCCTCCCCGGACCTCCGCACCGTAAGCAGGCAGAAACGTCACCTGATATCCGGCGTTCATTGCACTTTGGGCCAGCGTAAAGCCCATCATGAGCACGCCCTGGCCGCCGAAACCGGAGAAGATGGTCTTCACAATCATGGCGTTTTCTCCCCCGTCTTCTGTTCCACAGCCGGGAGGTCCTTCATGACACCGAGGGGGAATTCCTTTGTCATCACCTCGTCAATCCATCGGCACGACTCGACCGGCGTCATCTTCCAGTTCGTCGGGCAAGGAGAGAGGATCTCGACCAGGGAAAAACCGCGGCCGTCGATCTGGTACTGGAAGGCCTTCCGGATCGATTTTTTCGTCTTGAGGATGCTGGCCGGGGAGTTGACCGTGCACCGCTCGATGTAGGCTGTTCCCGGGAGCAGGGTAAAGACTTCGGAAATCCTGATGGGATGGCCATCGAGCAGGGATTTGCGTCCCGCGGGCGATGTGGTGGTCTTCTGGTTGAGGATGGAGGTTGGGGCCATCTGGCCGCCGGTCATCCCGTAAACGGCATTGTTGATGAAGATGACGGTGATGTTCTCCCCTCGGTTGGCCGCGTGAAAACTCTCCGCGATTCCGATGGCGGCGAGATCTCCGTCCCCTTGGTAGGAAAAGACGATGCGATCCGGGAGGACCCGCTTGATCCCTGTGGCCATGGCCGGTCCCCGGCCATGCTGCGCCTCGATCATGTCGACGTCGAAATAGTTGTATGCCAGCACGGCGCATCCCGCCGGCGGGACGCCGATGGTAATGTCCCGGATGTCCAGCTCATCGATTACTTCGGCGATCAGCCGATGGGCGATGCTGTGGCCGCATCCCGCACAGTAATGAAAGATCGTGTCCTTCATGCTTTTTGGTCTGCCAAAAACCTTCTTCATTTTTATGTCCTTGTTGTCCTCTGGTCCTGGCCGTTGGCCGGAAACGACGCTGAGGCGGCGACTAATAGTGTTCGATTATCCCCTGCTTGCGGTCATACTGACGCATCACAACATTGGCCAGTTCCACGGGGGTCGGAACCACGCCACCGGGGCGGCCGTGGAAACCGATCCGGGCATATCCCTGGAGGGCCAGCCGCACGTCCTCCAGCATCTGTCCGGTGCTCATTTCAAAGACGAGAAAATTTTCCAATGTTTTTGCCAGATCGCGTAGCTCGTTTTCAGGGAACGGCCAGAGGGTGATGGGTCGGAAAAGACCGGCCCTCAGACCTGCCTCGCGGAGTCGCTTGATGGCGCCCTTGGCAATCCGGGCCGCCGTTCCGTAAGCGACTAGGACGAGTTCCGCATCGTCCATCCTGTATAACTCATGACGGGTTTCCTTTTTAGCGATCACCCGGTATTTTCTCTCCAGCGTCCAGTTGTGCTCTTCCATATCCAGCGGGTCGAGGATCAGTCCGCGAATAATCTTGCTCTTTCCCTTTCCGGCGCCTCTCATCATGTAACTGGCCGGATAGACCCGCGGCTGAGGTTCCTTGAAGATCACCGGTTCCATCATCTGGCCCATCATGCCGTCGGCCAGAATCATGACCGGCGTCCGGTATTGATCGGCAAGGTCGAAGGCGTCCATGGTGAGGTCCGCCAGTTCCTGCGCCGTCGCCGGACCGAGGACGATGATCCGGTAATCTCCGTGGCCGCCTCCCCGTGTGGCCTGGAAGTAATCCCCCTGGGCCGGAGAGATATTCCCCAGTCCCGGCCCCCCACGCATCATGTTGACGATCACGGCGGGAAGCTGACAGGCCGCCAGGGTAGAGATCCCCTCTTGCTTGAGGGAAATTCCGGGACTGGAAGAAGAGGTCATGGAGCGGGCGCCTGCGGCGCTGGCTCCGGCAACCATGTGAATAGCCGCGATCTCGCTTTCCGACTGGATGAAGACGCCTCCTTCCACGCTGCGCAAACGTTCCGCCATGTACTCCGGAATTTCATTTTGCGGGGTAATGGGATAGCCGGCATAAAAACGGCAACCCGCACGGATCGCGGCTTCCCCGATGATCTTGTTTCCCTGCATCAGTACTTTATTCACGGTAAACCTCAATCGCGATATCAGGACAGGTGATCGCGCACAGGGCACAGCCTGTGCACTCTCCCCCTTCTTCGCTGAAACAGACGGGTCGGTATCCCCGGGAATTGTACTCCCGGGAGGGAGAGATCAGGCCTTTCTTGCATGACTGGATGCAAAGATGGCATTCCTTACAGAGTTCCTTGTCGATGGTGATATGTCCCTTCAATTGCCGTTTCTCCTCAAAGGTATGACAAAAAGTTCTTCCCGGCCAACCATTTGTCATCTGTGTACGCCGGCGGTTTCATACGTAAGGCGAAAGTGTTAAGCATTTTCCCGGTGTATGCTGGCTTTTTTACGCATATTGTTCAGAAAGTCAAGGTGAAAAAGGTTTATAGAGGCGGTAATGAGCAAAACATGGAGCTTTCACTCCGGCTGTGATATGTATAACGCACTCAGCCTTGTGTCTTCTGACAGAGGCGGCAGCATACCGAATAACCGACCCAGGGCCTGGTGCGGGGTGCAGAGAAGCTCATAACCTGCTGATTTGAAACCCCTCCAGTTTAATCGCGACGGAACGCTGGAGAAGTTCGATTCCAATGACAAAAAGTTCTTTGTCGTAGTCCGTCTTGAGGACCAGGCCTTCAACCCCTTTGAAGGGTCCGTCGATGATCATGGCCGGTTCACCGACCTTCGGATACTGGAACTGCTGTACCTCCACCCGCGAATGGACGATCCGCTGGATGGCATCGATCTTGGCGTCGGGGATCGCTATCGGTTCCGCGCCTCGAGGCTTCCCCAGGATACGGACGACGCCGAAGGTCTTCAGGACATCCAGTTTGATCGCGTTTTCAAGGGAGAAGAGCTCGACGAACAGATACCCGGGAAACATCGGGATCAGGATCTTCTTGCGGCGGTCTTTCCTTTTGCTCCAGACTTCGAGCTTGGGTAAAAAAGCGTGATAAGTCTTCTGTGTAAGGCCGAGATAGACCAAGTCTTCGTGGCGGCTTCTCGTATGGACGGCATACCAAGGCATGATTTTCCTTTACAGGCAGCAGGCGATTCGCCACCCCCATTTTTGTGCATTTCCTGAAAATGCGTATAACAACAGTGTCAATATTTCAATGGTGAAATAACAATGGTATTGAAGATCAGCGGGTTAACTCTGTCTGTCGGCGAAAGGGAAGAGCTGCTGTCCGCCCGTGTCGCTTCGCTTCTCAGCCTTCCTGCCGGTGTGGAAACCGACCTCCAGGTGATCAGGAGGTCCATCGACGCACGGCGTGCCCGCCCGCCCCGCTTTGTCTATCTGGTAACCGTCCGCCTGCCGGATGGGACACCCTTTTCTATTGATCAGATTGCAGCCGGCATGACCGTGACAGAGGAAAATGACACCCCGGTTGAAAAACAAACGGCGCCCGCTGGAAAATATGTTCCTGTGCCGACACACCGACCGGTCGTTGTCGGCTGCGGGCCGGCGGGGCTTTTTGCCTCTCTGGCTCTTGCCGGACGGGGAATACCCGTCCTTTTGCTGGAACGGGGCAAGGCCGTTCCGGAGAGGCTCATCGACGTCCATGCTTTTTGGGACAAGGGGATCCTGAATCCGGAAAGCCATGTCCACTTCGGGGAGGGAGGGGCGGGAACCTTTTCCGACGGCAAGCTGACCAGCCGGGTCAAAAATCCCTATACCGGGTGGGTCAAGCGGGTTATGGCCGACATGGGAGCGCCTTCCGACATCCTGATCGACGCCCGTCCCCACATCGGGACGGACCGATTGCGGGAGGTTCTGGTGAATCTGCGGCACCGTCTTGTTGAGATGGGTTGCGAGATCCGTTTCGGGTCGCTGGTGACCGATTTCACCATTCACGGGGGAAGACTCACAGGGATTGTCGTCAACGGTTCGGAGGAGATTCCAACGGACCAGCTGATCCTGGCCATCGGCCAGTCCGCCGACGACACATACCGGAAATTAGCGAAGAAGGGGATTGCCTTGGGACCGAAGCCTTTTGCCGTCGGTCTGCGTGTCGAACATCTTCAGGAAGTCATTAATCGAATCCAGTATGGACGCTGGGCCGGCCATCCGGACCTCCCTCCGGCGGATTATTTCCTCACGGCAAAAATGAAAGAGAGGGATCGTTCCGTCTATTCGTTCTGTATGTGCCCCGGCGGGCGGGTGATCGGGTGCAGCGCCCGGCCGGGCGGCGTCATTACGAACGGGATGAGCAGTTTCCGCAGGGACAGCCCTTATGCCAACAGTGCCGTGGTCGTCAATATCCGGATTGAGGACTTGGGGGGCAAAGATCCGCTGACGGGTCTTGCATTCCGAAGGCATTGGGAGGAACAGGCCTTCCTGGCAGGAGGCGGAGACTACTATGCACCAGCGCAGCGGCTGACCGATTTCCTGGAGGGAAAAGAAGGCGGTTCTGTCGGCAGAACCAGTTTTCTTCCGAGTATCAGGAAAGCGGAACTGAAGGATGTCCTTCCCCCGTTTGTCGTCACGGCAATAAAATCGGGTTTTGCCGAATTCGAACGGAAGATGCCGGGATTCATCACCAGGGAGGCTACGCTCTTCGGTGTGGAGACCAGAACCTCGTCGCCCGTCCGGATTGTCCGGAACGAAACCGGTCAGAGCACAACGACAACGGGTCTTTTCCCCTGCGGTGAGGGGGCGGGTTATGCAGGGGGGATCATCAGTTCCGCTCTAGACGGGATCCGGGCTGCGGAGCATCTGGTGGTCGCTCTGGGTCGTTGCCTGCATGCATAGCGGGTGAAAACAGCTTACAGAGATGTCTCCGCCGAATGACACCCCCTCCCTCCTTTGTTCATTCCAGGCGGGTTTGAAACTTTCCTCTCACGACTGCCCGCCTGGCGCTCCTGCCACTGGTAGGTTGTCAGCAGGGAGATTCATCCGGCATCGGGTGCTTGTTCTTATGTATCCGGGCGTCGAGAATGAGATCGTCGCCGCGGCGGATGATTCGCCGGAAGGAGAGGCGGAGGGCGTTGCCCATTTGCCGGATTCCCAGATCACCGACGGTATTGATCCCCTCGCCGACAATTTTTGGGGCGAGGATTACAATGAGGCGGTCTGCCAAATTTCCCTTCAGAAGCGAGGTGATGACGGCTGCACCGCCCTCAACGAGAAGAGATGAGATCTCCCTCCTGCCGAGAGCGGTCAGGAGTTCTCGCAGATCCACATGCCCCGCCTGATCTTCTCCCGTTTCCAGCACCTCAACCCCCTTTGTCTCAAAAAGCCGCCGCTTTTCGGCTGGGGCCCTGTAAGTCGTGGCCATGATTGTCTGGGTACCTCTTGCCTCATTAAAAATCCTTGCCTCCGGGGAGGATCGCAGCTGTGAATCGACAACGATCCGGAGGGGATTTCTGCCGTGGATGAGGCGGCATGTCAGTTCCGGATTGTCATTGAGGACGGTACCCGATCCGACGAGGATTGCGTCATGGAGGCTGCGCAGGCGATGGGCGAAACGCAGCGAGGGAGGCGAACTGATCCAGCGGGAGTGGCCGGTGGTTGTTGCAATCCGACCGTCGAGTGTCTGGGCGAATTTGATGGTGACAAAGGGTATGCCGGTTGTTATGTACTTGAAGAAGACCTCGTTCAGTTGCCGGCAGGCCTCCGCGAGGACTCCGATCCGCGTTTCGATCCCTTGCTGTTCGAGGGCCTGAAGACCTTTTCCGGAAACATGAGGGTTGGGATCGGTCGTCCCGACGACGACTCGGCCGGGACGGCAGGCGATCAAGGCGTCGACACAGGGGGGGGTTCTACCATAGTGGCTGCATGGTTCGAGGGTGATATAAAAAGTTGCCCCTGCGATCGGTTCCGTCGCGTTCTCTATGGCGTTGATCTCGGCGTGCTTCCCGCCGCACTCGCGGTGATACCCTTCCGCTATGATCCGGCCGTCCCGGACGATGACGGCGCCCACCATCGGATTCGGATTGACGCACCCCTCCCCCTTCCGGGCCAACCGGAGCGCCAGGCGCATGAAGCGCTCATCTGTCGGATTTTCTTTTTCTGCCATGGCTGAATTATAACATGCAGAGCCCTGATTTACACCGTTTTTCTCACTGCTTTGCGTACAACAAAGTGACGAAGGGTTTTCTTGTTGTGATCCTTTTTAAAAATATGCTATGTGTGCGGCACCGATTGCTGTTGAAAGGAGAAACAATATGAAGGGCGTCGTCTTAGCCGGAGGCCTGGGGACGAGGATGTATCCCCTGACCAAGGTGACCAACAAACATCTGCTGCCGATCTACAACAAGCCGATGATCTATTATCCCATCCGGACCCTGGTAAACGCCGGGATCGATGAGATCCTGATCGTGACCGGAGGGAACAGTGCCGGTGATTTTCTCCGTCTGTTGGGAAACGGAAAAGAATTCGGTCTCCGCCATCTCAACTACACCTATCAGGAAGGGGAGGGTGGAGATGCCCTCGGGAATCCGGATCGCCGCCGCGCTCGGTCTCGCCGAATATTTCAGTGACAACGACAAGATCGTCGTCATCCTGGGCGACAATATCATCGAGAGAAATATCTGCGCGGCGGTGGAATCATTCCGGGCGCAGAAGGAAGGGGCCCGCATCCTGCTCAAGGAAGTTTCTGATCCCCAGCGTTTCGGCGTGCCGGTCTTCGCGGATGAAAAAATCGTCCGGGTCGATGAAAAACCGTCGGCCCCGGCCTCCAATTATGCCGTTATCGGTATTTATATGTACGATCACAGGGTTTTTGATTTCATCAAGACGCTCAAGCCCTCGGAGAGAGGAGAACTGGAGATCACCGATGTCAATAATTTCTATATCCGCGAGGGAAAGATTGCCTGGGACATCCTCGATGGGTGGTGGACCGACGCGGGAACCTTCGATTCTCTCCAATATGCGAGCAACATGGTGGCAAAGACGGGGGCCAACAAGCTTTGACGGCTTTATGAATGTCCAGATGCTGCATTGAACTTTTCCAGTAAAAGAAGAAAAGGCGGGCATAGAGAGGAGAGACGATGATCGACGGGGTGCTGATCAAGAAATTGAAGGTGATAGCCGACGAACGGGGACGATTGATGGAAATCCTCCGCGCTGATGATGAAATGTTCACCTGTTTCGGTCAGGTGTACATGACGACCGCCCACCCCGGTGTGGTCAAGGGGTGGCACTACCACAAGAAACAAGCCGATAACATGGCGGTCGTCCGGGGGATGATGAAGATCGTCCTGTATGACAGCCGGGAAGGATCGAAGACCTTCGGCGAGGTCAATGAATTCTTTGCCGGTATCCATAACCCGATCCTCGTCCATATCCCGCCCCTTGTGTTTCACGGTTTTAAATGCGTTTCGCAGGAGGAAGCGATCGTCGTGAATACGCCGACGGAAAGTTACAATTACCGGGAGCCGGATGAGTTTCGGGTCCACCCGCACAAGAATGATATCCCCTATGACTGGGAGCGGAAGGACGGCTGATGGACGGTACCCTTACCGGAGTATGGAGCGGAATGGCTCCGATGATATGGCTAAAAGTCCTCTTTACTCTGGTGGGCGCCGCCGTAGGAAGTTTTCTCAATGTCTGCATCAGCCGGATTCCCGAGGGCATCTCCATCGTTTCTCCTTCCTCCCGCTGTCCTCAGTGTGGCCACCCGATCCGTTTTTATGACAACCTCCCGGTCATCAGTTATCTCCTCCTCTTGGGAAAGTGCAGGGACTGCCGGGGAAGGATCTCTTTGCGCTATCCCCTGGTCGAACTTATCACGGCGGCCTTCGCCTGGCTTCTTTTCCAAAAATACGGACTGGCACCGGCCTATCCGGCCGCTTTCATCTTTGTCTGCACCCTGATCGTCATCACATTCATCGATCTCGATCAGCAGATCATCCCCCATGTCCTTACCCTGAGCGGCATCCCGGTGTTTGCCTTTCTGGCCGTCTTGTTCATGGGACTTACCGCTGTGGACACTTTTCTCGGTATCATGATCGGGGCGGGCACCCTCTATTTTGTGGCAGTGTATTATGAAGCCCTGACAGGAAGGGAGGGAATGGGCGGCGGGGATGTCAATCTCCTTGCCATGTTAGGGGCCTTCTTCGGCTGGAAAGCCCTCCTGTTCATACTCCTTGTCAGTTCACTGATCGGGGCCGTCATGGGAGTTGCGGTGATTCTGTTCAAGGGAAAGGACTTGCGATATGCAATCCCCTTCGGCCCTTTTCTCTGCCTGGCGGCGGTTGTCTACCTTTTTTTCGGGGACCAGCTGACCCGACTTTTCCTTTCCTTTCGGATATGATGGTTTTTGGTGAATCCGAGCGATCAGCGGATGCGGCGTTTCAGGCGGGCCAAATCCAGGATCGTGATCCGATTCCGTGAGGTCTGGACCAATCCCTTCTTGCGAAGGACATTCAATTCTTTGTTTACACTCTCCCGCGTCGCACCGATCATGCCTGCCAATTTCATTTGCGTGATGCATAAGGGATGGGGGGCTCCTCCCGCTGTCGCCGCGCCTTCGTGGAGTTCCACAAGTTTTCTTGCCAAGCGATGGGAGATCTGAAGAAAATAGGCCTCGGTCAGCAGATCATCGGTCCTGCGGAGACGCCGGGACAAGGCGCAGAGAATGGCCCTGAGAGCGCTCTCCTTATGCATGAGGAAGGAAAAGAAATTGTCCCGGTCAAGGAAATGCAGCTCCGTATCCTCTGTTGCCTCGGCATTTGCGGAGCGTGGCTGCCCATCAAGGAGCGCCATCTCACCGAAGAATTCACCCGCCCCCAGGAGTGCCAGGGTGATCTCGTTTCCCTGCCGGGTCGAAGCGAAGATCCTGATCTGACCGCGGATGATTATGTAAAGGGCGTTCCCCGGTTCCCCTCTGCGGAAAAGGACGCTTCCCTTCGCGAATGACTGACGGTCGATCCTTTCCGTCAGGTTGCTGCGGTCTTCATCCCCGAGGGAAGAGAAAATGGGGATTTGACTGAGAATGTCCGCTGGATCCATAGGGAGCGCCTCTTTTCTCATGAATCCTGCCGAGGGGCAGGAGGGGCCGCTGATGAACCGATTGTGGGCATTTTATCGCAGTTGCCGCCCATAGTCAAACTTCATCACTTCAATGCCTCATGCACCGTGAATGTGAAGAGTATCACACAGAATGGCGGTTTTGGCGATGGGTTTCTATTGACAAAAGAATTTTATTGTCCTTATCATGCAGCCGTGGCCTATTTCTTTTTGAAAACATTGGAGAAAGGGGAAGTTCCCCTGCTGAATCGGGCAGCCGTATGGAGGATCGTAGCGGTCATTTGTGACCCTGATTGCCCGAATGGAGGCATCTCCACGGTGGTGCAACGGCAATGCTCTTTGCCGGGCGAGCGGTGTTGATTGATGAGAACCGACAAAAGAAGGGGTTTCACACTGATCGAGTTGATGATCGTTGTCGCGGTTGTGGGAATCCTTATGACCATCGCTATCCCCGGTTACCAGATCTTCGCCGCCCAGAAGCGGTTGAACGGGGCGGCCAGAATGGTCATGTCGGATCTCATGGCGGCAAGGATGAAGGCGGTCAGTCTTAACCAGAGGGTTAAGGTTTCCTTTGGAGGCAATGTATACCGGATATGCAATGATGCCGATGGCAACGGAACCGTAGCCGATAATGAAGGCGATGATATCGAGAAAGACATCAGTGCCGAGCATTATGATGTCGCCCTCAGCGCATCCGCAAACCCGATTTTCCATCCGCGGGGAACTGCGGCCCTCGGCGGGACGGTCACGCTGACCAATTCGCGGGGGTCAAAATATGTGATAGTTGCCCTTACGGGGCGGGTAAGAATATCCGATACACCACCGTAACGAGTCGGTGGAAGATTAGGAAAGAGAATCGAAAAGGGGATGCGAATTGCACCTGAGGGCTCAATGAAAAGAGTGGGCAAAATGACGCTGGCGGTTTCCGGGTTGCATAATCACAAGGGCTTTACCTTGGTCGAGATTATGGTCGCAATAGGCATCCTGAGCATTGCCCTTTTGGGGCTGGTTTCCGTGACCGTCATGGTCATCAAGGGCAATACCTTCAGCAAAACAATGACCACGGCAACAACGCTGGCCAATGACAAGATGGAGGAATTGAAAAAAACCAGCTATACCGGTTTGGCTTCCGGCACGGACACGCCAGAAGCTACCTATACGAGGACGTGGACGGTGACACAAGATTCCCCCGCCGCCGGCATGAAAACGATCGCAGTGGCGGTTCAGTGGAACTGGCAGGGCGCAGCCCACAATGTGAACGTCAGCAGCATTATAGCGCAATAGTCATTCCCCTAATGGAAGAGTGGGCATAATGAAAAGAAGCGGTGGAAAAGATCCATTGACAGCAACACCCGGATTTCCCATCCGGGCGGCCGGTTTTTCATTGGTCGAACTCCTGATTGCCGCTGCGGTCGGCTTGGTGGTCCTGGGGGCGATGTACAGCGTCTTTACCATTCAAAATAAGACCTTTGGCAACCAGGAGCAGATTGTCGAACTGCAGCAAAATGTGAGGGCGGCCATGGACATGATGATCCGTGAAATTCGCATGGCGGGGTATGATCCTATAGAGGTGAATTCTGATTCCGATCCCGCTAACAATTTTTCCGGCGTGCCGGTGAACGCGTCACAGCTCCAGGTACGGGCGGACCAGAACAGCGACGGGGCTATCGATGCGACCAGCGAGGAAAATATTGTTTATGCCTACAATGCGGCGAACAAGCAAATTACACGGAATATCGGCGCCGGTGCCCAACCCTTTGCCGAAAACATCGATGCTTTTACTTTCGCATACCTGGACGGTAACGGTAACGTGACTGCCGTTTCCGCAGACGTGCGGCGGATCGAAATCACGATAACCGGAAGAACCGCCAGACCCGATCCGGCCTATACCGCCAACGGCGGCTACAGGACATATACGCTGACATCCGTCATTGCACTGAGAAACTGAGGTCAGGAGGAAGATGCATGATGCATATAAAACGATACCCGAGAACATCTCTCTGTGATGAAAAGGGAATGGTTCTCGTTGTCGGCCTCCTCATGGTCGCCGTTTTGATGCTTTTGGGGACGACCGCCATGATGACGAGCACGACGGATTTGAAGATCAGCAGTAATTACAAGACCGGTTCCCAGGCATTTTATATAGCGGAAGCAGGCCTCGAAAGGGCGAGAGGGCAACTGCGGGCGGATCCGGATCTTTCCGGAAGCACCACATCCGCCCAAGTCGTAGCCTTCCTCTCCCAGAGACTGACCACAAGTGCGGGCACGAATGGTACACTTTCCAATAGTGCGACCAGCGCCAATTTTTATGCCAGCGGCGGCTTCGTTACCGACGATGTCCCCTATGTCGCAGCGACCTCTTTCGGCGGCGGGACCTATCGGGTCTATCTCACAAACGATGCAAAGACTCCCGATGTCGTCACATCAACGACGGATACGAACCGCAGGGTAACGCTGACATCGTTCGGCCAGGGTCCCAACAGCTCCCTGGCCATCGTGCAGCAGGTCGTGGAGAGGCTCGTTCTGCCTCCTCTCCCCGGGGCGATAGTCCTTCCCGGACCCAATGTGAACTTTCAGGGCGGCAACTCGAATGCCTCGGGTGTTGAAGGCGGCATAGAATCGGCAGTTTCCCTTACTTCCGCGGCTTCCCGGGATGCAGTCATTGCCAACCTCACTGATATTAACAGATTGGATAATTACACCTGCACGACGCCTCCCTGTATAAATGACGATGCTGCAACGATCGATTCTACCTGGACCAGCGTGACCGCGATAGAGAATCTGTACAATACGCTGGTGCCAATGGCGAATGTTGTCGTGGGCACACCCGCAACCACAACCACACTGACGGCGGCGCAAGTGGGAACGACATCCGACAGAAAGGTTGTCGTAGTGAATGGAAATGCCGTTCTCGGCCCCGTCAATGGTGCCGGTATTCTCATTGTCACGGGTCAACTGACTTTAACGGGGAACTTCAATTACCATGGTCTGATCATGTGCATCGGTCAGGGTAATCTTTTGAGGACTGGCGGCGGTGACGGACAGATTGATGGAGCCATCTTCGTTGCCAATACACGGGATGGTTCAAACAACCTGCTTGCAAGTCTCGGAACGCCTACGTTTAATACCGCCGGCGGCGGTAACTCCGATATCGTGTATGATTCAAGTCAGCTTACCATGCCCCCGGGCGCGCTGTTTGTCAAAAGGTCATGGAGACAACTTTAAAAGGATCCGATCCCCTGGTCGGCTCCTTTAGGTGATCCATCCAGGAGCCCGTATTCATCGACTTCTGGACTTTACGATGATCAGATCATTCGTAAAAAACCTCATGTCGGCAATCTTAGCGACCTCCTCGCGGAAGTCCTCTCCTGAATGACCTGCAGCGATTTTGTCTCTCAGCGCGGTGAGGTCGTTTTTCAAGTCCTTTAGTTCATCGAGGGTCATCCCTTTCCTCGACTCGAACTTTTTTCGGAGCGTGTCGAATTCCTCCATCACACGGGGGTCCTTTTTTGAGGCTTCCTTACCGCCTTTTTCAGAGGACTTTGCAGGGGACGGTTTTTGTTCGCTGTCCGCAGAGCGTTTTTCCACTGATGGCGATTTTTCCATTATTGAGGATAGACGCGGTAATCCATTCTTCCCTGCTTTCCCCTCATTTCCGGTTTCATGCTCTTCAATCCCGTCAATCTCCGTCCTCTCCATCCCCGCGGTACCGCCCGCTATATAAAAGAAGATCCGTCTGCCTTCAAACCAGTACGCGGGGGTTGTCAACTGCCTGCCGTTTTTCAGCCGGATGAGATAGGAGGAACTGCCGAGGGCGGGTATGAGAAACAGGAACAAAACAATGATTGCCGAGGTTGTTTTTTTCATGGCGCAAGCCCCTTTTTTGAGTTCTGCGTGAGAACTGTATCGCAGGATAGATGAAACAGCCTTCTTTGTCGAGTCATTTTCATCATCAATGTTCTTGACTTGAAACCCTAATCAAGATAGGGTAAGCGCCCACTGTAGCGGGAAATGCCGGCTTAGGGGGAGAGATCATGGAGACGGAGAAAAGATACTGTTTGATTTGCGCCTGGCGTGAGAACTGCCAAAAGAGATTTAGTGTCGTCACCGACTCATCGGGTTGTGTCCGTTGTACGGATTATTCGCGTGATCTTTCCATCAAAGACAAGGATATCGACGCAGCGGAAAGGGCATGCCGGGAAAATTAGGGCTGTCTGCTGTCCCGCCGGACGAAAAATCAGCGAAAGCTTATTAAATGCCTTAAAAGGCAAGGGGTTGGCTTTGAAGCCAACTTTTTTCATATTGAGGAAAATGTGTGCATGAAACAGGTTTTGGTCGCGCTTTTGGAAAAGTCAATTCAATCAGGCATCGCAGCCGGACTTCTGCCCGCGGCGGCGCTTCCCCGTGTTGATGTGGAATGGACAAAGGACCCCGGCCATGGGGATTATGCCTCTAATGTGG
>JAMDBG010000013.1:0-11320 GCA_023487865.1 Deltaproteobacteria bacterium
CAGCCCAGAGATGCCAGGACGAGAGCCAGAAGATCTACAGCCCGATGCAGACACAGCGGACGGAACGCCGGTCCGCCCAGGTCGGCCTGACCCAGCCCCTCTTCACCTGGGGCCAGGTGAGCGCGGCAATCCGGGCGGCGAAGGTCGGCCTGCAGTCCGCCGAAGAGCAGCTGCGCGTCTACCAGCAGGCGGCCAAGCGCGACGTCTCCGCCGCCTTTTACGATGTGCTCCTCGCCCGGGAGCTTCACGCCCTGGCGCTCCACAATCTCGAACAGAAGAAACGGCACCTGGAGGAGGCGAGACGGAAGCTCCGGTCCGGTGTGGCTACCGATTACGACGTCCTGGCGGCGGAGGTGTCGGTGGAAAACGCCCGCCCCGAGACGATTCGGACGGAGAATCAGATCCGCACCGCACGGGAGCGGCTGCGCTTCCTCCTTGCCATCGAGAACGGGGAGGTCGATGTGACCGGAAAGTTGGTGGCCGATCCTGCCCCCCACCGGTCCTACGAGGAGGCCTTCGCACTGGCCCGCGAGAAACGGCCGGACCTCGCCGACATCCGCTACCGGATCGGCGTCTATCGGGAACTGGTCGTCCTGGCCGGAGCGCAGGACAAGCCGCGCGTCGACTTGAAGGGGGCATACGGCTGGAACTATCTCGAACAGCCCGCGGTATACGGCGACGGTCCTTCCTGGAGCGTCGGGATCCAGCTCAGCTATCCCTTCTTCGACGGCTTCCGCACCAAAGGCAGGGTGGCCCAGGCCGAGAGCGACCTTCGGCGGATCCAGATCGAAGAGGCAAAACAGATCAATGCGGTTGCCCTTGAAACCCGCGATGCGGTCAACGCCGTGCGGGAGTCGGAGGAGATCGTCCATTCCCTCTCCGGCACGGTAGGCCAGGCGGAGCGGCTCCTGGTGATGGCGGAGAGGGGTTACGAGCTGGGGGTGAAGACCCGTCTGGAGGTCGAGGACGCCGAACTGAATCTCCGGCAGGCGAAAAGCAGCCTGAGCCGCGCCCACCGCGACACCCTCGTTGCCCGGGTCAACCTGGACTGGGTGACAGGGATCCTTGGGGAGGTGCAGAAATAAGGGGGATGGGAAGATGAAGCATCAGGAAGGGGTCTTCATGGGTGTCCGGAAGACGGCCCTCTATTACCAGGGCTGGCTGCCGGAAGGGGAGGTCAGGGCGGTCCTCCTTGTGGTTCACGGCCTGGCCGAGCACAGCGGGCGGTACATGAACCTTGTCCACCGCTTTGTTCCTCTCGGCTATGCTGTCTACGGCATCGATCACATCGGGCATGGGAGGTCCGAAGGCCGGCGGCTCCACGTGGAGAGCTTTGTCGATTATACCGAACCGCTTCGGACTTGCGCAGACATGGTCCGCTGCTGGCAGCCGGACAGGCCCATATTCCTGGTCGGGCACAGCATGGGAGGGCTGATCGGCGCCCTGCACCTGGTCGACCGCCAGGAGGCGCTGACCGGGGCGGTCCTGTCGGGTCCGGCAGTCAAGGCGCCCGGCGACATCCCGAAAACGGTCATTTTCATCGGGCGGATACTGTCCGTCCTGCTTCCCCGGCTGGGGATGGTGCGGCTGGAAGCGGAGGGGGTGAGCCGCGATCCGGCGGTGGTGAAGGCGTATCTTGCCGATCCGCTGGTCTGCCGGGGGAAGATGACGGCCCGGCTGGGTGCGGAGATGCTGAGGGCGATGGAGCGTGTCGGCGTCGAAGCGGACCGGATTCGTTTGCCGCTCCTGATCCTCCAGGGCGGCGCCGACCGCCTCGTCGATCCGTCCGGGGCCCGGCTACTCTATGAAAAAGCCGCCTCACCCGACAAAAAGCTCATCGTCTACGAGGGCTTTTATCATGAAGTCTTCAACGAACCGGAACACGACCGGGTGCTCTCCGATGTCGAGCAGTGGCTGGAGGGGCATCTTCCTCCCCGGAAATAGCCTTGCGGCGTTTCTGCACGCTTCCGCGGTTTTATTCCTCACGTCCATCGCCGGGAACACCGATCCAGTGCCGGCGGGCTATTTCACCGTATATCCGCGGCCGTCCAGGCAGGCGCTCATCGCCCGCTGATAGTCGGCGCGCTTCTGGCCCTTCTGCTCTTCGGGTATGACGCCCGGAGATTGCGTCGGGTCGAAGCCGGTCTGGCTCACGGCCCAGCTGTGGCACTCATAACGATCCGCCGCCTGCTGCTCCTGGCTTTGGTTCTGGCGCGGATAGATGAACAGCTGGTCTACCGGAGGCAGCGAAGAGGCCGGGGGCGGCGTCTGGCTGATGTTCTCCTGCGGCGGGTCAACGACCATATAGCCGTCTCCCCTGTTCACGTAATAGACTTCGTTGGCATAGTAGTAAGGCCTGCCGCCGACCCATATCGTCGCGTAGTAGGGGGGCAGGAAAGGAATGAACAGGCCGATCGGGGGTGCAGCGATCACAAAGCGCGGCCCCTGGGGGCGATACCAGACGCCTCCGGAGAAGTAAAATCGCGAGCCGCCGTGCACGACCACCCGGTGTTCGCGCGGCAGGACCCTGACGACATGGCCGCGGGCCGGATAGACGCGGTTATGGTAATAACGGGTGTCATGGAATTCGCGCTGACGGGTAACGCCCCGTTCCACTCGTCTGTCCTCACGCGGCGCCGCCTGAGCCGACTGCGCGAAGCCCAGCAGCATGAGCCCCGAAAAAAGGACCAGCATCAGACCGATAAGGTATCTATTCGTATGGTGAATGTGGGTCATGACCATTACCTCCTCTATAGAGTGTAAATCGTGTCCTGCAGATGACGGATCATCTTCAGCGCACGCTGTAGCCTCTTCCCTCCATGCAGGCGGACATCGCCCGCCTGAAACCGTCGACCTTTGCGTCAAGCTGGGCGTCGCGGACCCTGCTTCTGGCGTTGTAAGCCTCTTCCTGCTGCCGGGCGGATTCCATCCTTGCCGAATCCGATACGGCCCCGGCCACAGCCCCGCTGGACGCGCCGATCAAGGCGCCCTGCGCGGCGTGCCTCGGTCCGCCGATCAGCGCCCCCAGAACGGCACCGGCGATCGCCAGGGTGGCGGTATCATGCCCGGGCGGAGGCATCGGCACGACCCTGACGCGCTGATTCGTCGGGATTTCCGACTGCCCCGGATCGAATCCGGTCTGTTTTACCGCCCAGTTGTAACACTCGTAGTGGTCGCGGGATTGCTGTTCGTTCGTCTGGCCCGACTTCGGGTAAAAATAGAGCTGGGTAAGGGGAGGTCTGGGTCTCTCAATAGCCGCTTCGGATTCGTATGGTGAATCCGCCCTGTAAGACGCCGGATAGCATGCAGCCAATACGAGGACACCCGGGAGAAGAATGAGCCAAACACAGACCTGCGATACCCTCCGTCCGCGACGACGGTCGCCACTTCTTTTCTTGCCGTCCGTAACCATCATCTATTCTCCTATGCCAATAAATACAGCTGACTCCCCCGATATGAATTTTGCAGCTGCCGATATGTATTAAAAGCAAGGAATATGCCTACTATTTCATATAACACGATATCCTAGGGAATTTAAGTGGATAGTTTGGTCTTTCCGGATATCAGGAGCAGTTCACGCGGGCGGGATATGGCTAATTAATATCCATTTGTCATATTCACTTGTGAAGAAAGTATCCACTTGGGATTATATCCCCCGTTTCCTTTACTTTCACACAAATAATGAGCCCTTCGGTCACGGATGTCAATGGAGAAGATCGTCGACAAAATATCTCTTGACTGCGGTGAATTCACGTTTATAATCGATAACCAATCGATTAAAAAGTAGAATTGTCCGGAATCCTGCAAAAAGGAGGTCAAAATGAACATCGTTGAACGGGTAAAAAAGATACTGCTGGAGCCGAAAAATGAGTGGGAGGTCATCGCCCGCGAAACCACAAACACTGCGGAGCTGTATAAAGGCTATATCATGCCCCTGGCGGCCATCGGGCCTGTGGCGTCCATTATCGGGATGTCCATCGTGGGCATGAGCCTGCCAATGGCAGGAACATTCCGCCTGCCGCTGACAAGCTCCATCGGTTCCGCCGTTGTGCAGTATGTTCTGAGCCTGGTCGGCGTGTATGTACTGGCTCTGATTGTCGACTTTCTGGCCCCCACCTTCTCCGGGGAAAAGAACAGCAGCCAGGCGCTCAAACTGGCGGCGTATTCCTATACCGCAGGATGGCTGGCCGGGATTTTTGCGATCATTCCTTCCCTCGGTTTTTTGATGATCCTGGGCTTGTATGGTTTGTATCTGATTTACACGGGGATTCCCGTTCTGATGAAGGCACCCCGGGAAAAGGCCCTGGGGTATACCGCTACGGTGGTGATCGCCGCCATCATCATTTCAGTGATCATCGGCTGGATTTCTCATCTCCTCATTCCCTACCCCATGCCAAGGTGAGAATGTCCGCGTCCGTTCACGAGCGGCACCCTGCGCCGTTTCCCGTCTCGTTTCGCGCCGCCTGTGCGGGTGGGCAATTGGTGTAATGGCAAAAAGAGAGATAGCCGCCGGAAAGATTCGCCAGCCGCTCAAAGCCGGACTGCTTTAGGATGCGGTAGGCCGCGTAGGAGCGAACGCCGGTCCGGCAGGCGATGACAAGATGACGATCCCGCGGGAGTTCGTGGATTCTTTTGCGCAGCTCGTCCAGGGGGATGTGGATCGAGTTCGGGATGCGGCCCGCCCGGACTTCCTCATCGGTCCGCACATCCAGGAAAAGGAAATTTTCCATCGCCATGGCCTGGTCATAGGTCACCGACTCCACCAGACCCTTCAATAGGTTGCTGCCCGTAAAGCCCGCCATGTTGACCGGGTCCTTGGCGGAACCGAAAGGCGGCGCATAAGCGAGTTCCAGCTCCTCCAGGTCAAACACGGTCATCCCCGCCCGGATCGCCGTGGCGATCACATCGAT
The DNA here is from genome assembly GCA_023487865.1 of Deltaproteobacteria bacterium. Classification (GTDB taxonomy): domain Bacteria; phylum Desulfobacterota; class Syntrophia; order Syntrophales; family UBA5619; genus JAKAFS01. The sequence continues at coordinate 4,911 of JAMDBG010000013.1, forward strand.
TCTTTTGTCGGCGCCGTCCGTCCCGATGCACTGCGCCCCAAGTATCCTCCCTCCCGGCACTTCAAACAGGAGTTTCAAGGAGATCATCGCGGCGCCGGGATAATATCCGGCATGACTCAGGGGGTGAAGGTGGATGGCCTGATAGGGGAGGTTATTTTTCCTGGCCGTTTTTTCATTGAGCCCCGTAGAAGCCGCCTGCAGATCAAAGACCTTGACGATGGACGTTCCCAGCGATCCCGGATAAAGGGAAGGATGACCGCATATATTGTTGGCAGCAATGCGGGCCTGCTTGTTGGCCGGACCCGCCAGCGGAACAAGCACCTGCATCCCCCCCACCAGGTGGGTGGTCTCCACGGCATCGCCGACGGCATAGATAAACGGATCGCTGGTCTTCATCCCCGCATCGACGGCAATGCCACCGGTGGGGCCGATCTTCAGCCCCGCCTCCTTGGCCAGTCGGGTTTCGGGCCTCACCCCCGCGGCGCTGACCACCAGGTCGGCGTCCAGTTCGATCCCGGAATTCAGAACCACTTTGCCCTGCGTATCGCCGACGATCTTCTTCACGCCGTCGGAGAGGCGGAGGCAAATCCCGCCACCGGCGAGCCGGGCCTGGATGATATTGGCCATCTCCGGATCGAAGGGCATCATGACCTGATCGAGCATCTCGACAAGGTGTGTCTTGATTCCCCTGGCGATTAGGTTCTCCGCTATCTCCACCCCGATGAATCCCCCGCCGATGACCACCGCCTCCTTTACCGGCTGATTTTCGATCCGGGCAATGATGGCGTCCATGCCGGGGATGTCGTAGAGGCTCATGAACATTGCGGCGGCGCTTCCCTCGATCGGCGGGACCAAAGGATAGGCCCCGGGCGACAGGATCAGGTAGTCGTAGGATTCCGAGTACCCCTCGCCCGTCTTGCGGTTTTGGACCTTCAAGAGCTTGTGCCGGGCATCGATGGCGAGAATCTCATTGCCTGTCCGGACCTCGACCCGAAAACGGGACCAGAAACGTTCCGGCGTCTGCAGGAGCAGGCTGCCGCGCTCTTTGATCTGACCGGAAATGTGGTAGGGGAGACCGCAATTGGCAAAGGAGATGTAATCGCCCCTCTCGAACAGAATAATCTCTGCCGTTTCGTCGAGTCGTCTCAGCCGCGCGGCGGCCGTGGCGCCGCCGGCCACCCCGCCGATGATGCAAACCTTCATGATGGATTCCTTCGGGATCAGGCCTTTTTGCTGCCGTAACGGTTATAGCTGACCTTGTCGAAACGGAGTTCTTCCTTTTTGTAGGGGACCATCTCCTCGCCGGGATACCCGACGGCGATGATGCACTGGACGGTCAGGTTCACGGGAAGGCCCAGGAGTTCGGCGATATACTGCGTCGAGGTCTTGCCTTCGCTGAAACTATTCCCCTTCATCTGCGCCCAGCGGCTTCCCAGTCCCAGTGCGTGGGCCGCATACTGCATGGTGACTGCCACGATGGAGCAGTCCTCAACCCACAGTCCGGAAACGGACGGATCCGCGCATACGACGACGGCAGCCGGGGCATCCTTGAGAAAGGCGGCCCCTACGGGCTTCGCCATGGAAAGTTTTTCCAGGAGGGCCTTGTCCGTGACCACAACAAATTCCCAGGGCCTTGCAGCCCTTCCGGTGGGGGCACGGAGGGCCGCTTCGATGATCGCATCGATCTTCGCCGCCTCCACCGGCCGGTTGGCATACACCTTTACACTCCTTCTTTTTTCCACCAGTTCGTTAAACATTCCCGCTCCTTTCTATTTACAATTTGAATGATCAGTGGACGAAATCCATGAATTCCTGCCACTTCTTCGCATCGACGAACATGGGCCAGTCGTTGTGACCGGCCTCCTTGATGACCCACATCTTTTTGTCTCCGGTCAGTGACCTGTACAGGGCATCGGCGTGTCCTATGGGGAGTATCTCATCCCGCTGCGCCCCTATGACGGCGATCTTCCCCCGAAACGATTTGAGGTTCTCGACGGAGTCATATCGGTCCTTCAGAAACAGGCCGACGGGCAACAGGGGGTATAAGGATTTGGCCACCGCCAGAAGTGTATCCCACGGGGTAATGAGAATGAGGGCGTCGATTCTGAGGGATTGGTCCCTGGCCGCCGCCGCAACGACGCCGCAACCCAGGGATTCCCCCAGAAGAAACAGCGGTCCCGGATATTTTTCGGCTGCGAGGCGAACGGTCGCCCGGGCGTCAGCGACGAAGGACTTCTCGCCCAACTCCCCCTTGCGCGCCCCGTATCCCGGATATTCGGCGAGGATGACCCTGTAGCCCATGGAACCCAGCGCCGTGACATAGTAGTCCCGGTGGTCCGCCGTGCCGCCGTTCCCGTGGAAGACGACGACCGTGCCTTTGACGTTCCCGGTTTCAGTCGCGCCGATGAAACCGCGGTAGTCCGTCTTGGCGGGCCAGAACTGCAGGCGCAGGGCGGCCAGTTCCGCTTCGGATGGCACATGTGGGTCCGGATAATACAGCATACGGTTTTGCAGGTTGCAGCTAAAAAGGGATGCGGCCAGTCCGATGAGTAGGCCTGTCCCCCACAGAGATTTTACATTCATGATGCTACAAAACGGCAGCGTCACCTTAAATCCAATTGAGGTAATCTATAAACAGTTAACCTGCTCTGTCAACCTTTTTGATCCGGCAAACATTTGCGTCTACATCGGACATCCGCATATCATCCGACGGATAGGGCTTCAGGATCGACAGAAGCTCTTTCTGACGGCTGCTGTCCGGATCGATCCAGAAGGTCTCTCTGTCCTTGGGCACAATCACGGGCATCCGATCGTGGATCGGGCGGATCAGCTCATTGGCTTCGGTCGTGATGATCGTGCAGGTGCTGACCGGCCCTTTTCCGGGGGAGATCCATGTTTCATAGAGCCCGGCAAAACCGAACGGCTGACCGGACTTCAAGGAAAAACGCAGCGGGCTTTTTGTCTTCCCCGTTTTTTGCCACTCATAGAATCCCTCCGCGGGTATCAGGCAGCGGCGCTTTTGAAAAGCCCTTGCGAAGCTCGGTTTCTCGGCGACGGTCTCGGCCCGGGCATTGAACATCCTGTTTCCGATCGACGGGTCCTTGGCCCATGAGGGAATCAGTCCCCAGCGGTAACCGACAAGCCGGTTTTTGTCATCGCCATGAATCACGGCCGCCACCTGCTGCCCGGGGGAGATATTGCCGTCCGGTCTGTAATCGCATGCAATATCGCTGATGCTGAACGATTCGACGATAACGGACAGATCAGTCAGCAGGATAAAACGTCCGCACATGGATGCCTCAACTCCGGGGGGGTCTTCATTTTCATCAATTTCTCAATCCGCTTTTCGAGGGGCGGGTGCGTGCTGAAAAGGGTCATGATCGTTCCGCTCGACAGAGGATTGACGATGAACATATGGGCCGTCGACGGATTGGCGTCCATCGGTTTGACGGCGGCCGATTTCGACAGCTTGGCCAGGGCGCTTGCCAGGGCCTCGGGCTTCCCCGATACCGTCGCGCCGCCGGCGTCCGCGTCGTATTCCCTGGACCGGGAGATCGCCATCTGAATGAGGGTGGCCGCGATGGGAGCGATGATCGCCACCGCCACCGTGCCGATGGCGCTGCCCTCCTCGCTGCCGCCGAAAAACATCGCCCATCGGGACAGCAGGACGACCGCCGTGGCAATCGTCGCCGTCATGGTGCCGATCAGGATGTCTTTATTTTTTATGTGCGAAAGCTCATGGGCGATGACCCCCTCCAGTTCATCCCTGTTCAGTATCCTCAGGATGCCGGATGTCAGCGCCACGGCAGCATGGGCCTCGTTTCTTCCCGTGGCGAACGCATTGGGTGCGCCGCTGGGGATCACATAGATTTTCGGAATGGGGATCTTCGCTTTCGCCGCCAGGGACTCAACTGCATCGTAGAGCAGGGGCGCTTCGGCGCGAGTCACCGGTTTGGCGTCGTATAGGGACAGGACGATCCGGTCCGAATACCAATATCCGCCGAAATTCATGATGAGGGCGATGACCAGCGCGATCACAACGCCCTTGGCCCGGGCAATGAAGTAGCCTACGACCAGCAGAATGCCGGAAAGCGACGCCAGCAGGATGATGACTTTCATCGTATTCATGGATCCTCTTCTCCTTATCCTTACATGCACCGATATGATACCACCATATCGAAAAAAGTGCTTCTCATAAATCCGGTTCACCGTTCAATGACCTGCGGTCGCCGACAGCCTGTCCGTATTTGAAGTCCGGATCGATCAGGTCTATATCTGAGGTGGTGCGGCAATCCGCCGGCCGGCCGCCTGCCACCATATGGCCAGGATCAAGGGCGCCAGCGATGCGGCAGCCGCCGCCAGCGACATGATCCCATAACCGCCGACGGCATACACCACCCCGCTGATGGCCTGGCTGGCAGCCGAGGTCAGGTTCAGCAGCAGGTCGTTGAACCCCTGGGTCTTGGCCCTTTCTCCGGGCGAAAGCTGGTCGGCCAGCAGGGCGGATCCGGCCACATAGGCGAAATTCCAGCCCAGCCCCAGCAGAAAGAGCGCGACGACCAAGGCGACAAGGCCGGTCGAAGGGGCGGCCATCAGGCAGGAGACGATCATCACCGCCATTCCCAGGATGATGACCTGACCGCGCCCCCACCGGTCGGTCATCCGCCCGGAGAGGATCGAAAAGGCGTACATCCCCAGGGTATGGGCGGAGATCACCAGCGAAATCGCGCTCAGGGGATGTTGAAGGGCCTTCATGTAGACGGAGGTGATGGACATCGGCACCACCATCACCATCTGGGCGAAAACCACGCTGACCATGGCCACGATCACCTCCGGCTGCCGTACAATCTCTTTCAGGGCGCGGGTCTCCTGACGGGGGACCGAATCCGGATACAGGCGGGCCAGTTCGCGCCCGACGTCCCGCGGGTCCGGCCTCAGCCCCGCAAAGATCAGTATCGCCGCGATGATCAGGCCGATGAAGCCGATGCCGTAAGGCCCGGCCAGCTCGGCAAACCCGGCCCGCAGAGCCAGTGCTCCGGTGGGGCCCACCAGCAGAGGCCCGAACACCGCCCCCACCGTGCTTCCCAACACCACATAAGAGATGGCCCGCCCCCGCTCCGCGGGCAGATGGACCTCCGCCGCGGCAAAGCGGCCCAGATCGACCGCGGATCTGGCCATTCCTACCAGGACGAGACCCATCAGGAAGAGCGGCAGGGAACGGCCGACCACCGCACCCATTGCAATCGCCGATCCGATCACCCCGAGGACCTGGCCCAGGGCCAGACCCCCCCGCCGGCCGATCCGCTCCATACTGAATCCCCAGACCAGGGCGCCGAGAGCCTGCCCCAGCACATAGACCGCGCCGGGCACACCCGCCATGGCCTTCTGACCGCTCAAATCAACGCCGACGAGAGAGTTGACGGTAAACGCAGCGATGAATCCCGCCGAGCTCAGGCTCTGGGAGAGGAACAGCACGATCGTGATCTTCCGGGCAATACGGTGATGGTCCTTCATGTTTGCTCCTTTTCCTCTTCGCATTTCCGGCGAGAGATACGGGAAACGATCAGAGATGTCAACGGGAATCGTTTCCGGTGCGGAGGTCTGTTCATTGTAGACTTTAAGGGACAATCGTGATAAAAAGAACACGGTTGAAAAGCAGTCGAAGATGCGTTCCATCCCTTATAATATACTGGAGGGAAATATGGACTTGCTGACCAAACCCCGTTTCTCAGAAGGAGCGGGGTTTTTTATGTTACACGCAAAAGCAACTTTTACGGTTCAACGCAGAAGCGTCCACGCCGTGTTCCTGCAAATGATGAAAAAGGGGGGAACCTTTTATGAATTTGAAGATTCAAGATTTGATCGATATTGAGCAGTTTCAGCGGCTTCAAGATCGCTTGAACGAAATCTACTCGTTTCCCTCGGCCATTATCGACAACGAAGGTAATGTGCTTACTGCAACCGCCTGGCAGGACATCTGCACAAAATTTCACAGACAGAACAGGGAAAGTGAAAAGCAGTGCATACAAAGCGACCTGTATATTGCAGGTCACCTTCATGAGGCCAATCCTGCAGTCAGCTATCGTTGCCTCCATGGTCTGATCGATAACGCCACGCCAATTATCATCGAGGGCGTTCATTACGGCAACTTTTTTACGGGCCAGTTCTTTCTCGAGCCGCCGGATTTGAGTTTTTTCAGAGCACAGGCGAAAAGATATGGATTTGATGAGGAAGCGTATATTGAGGCGGTAAAGAAGGTGCCTATTTGGACCAAGGAGCAATTGGACAGTTATCTTTTCTTTATAAGGGGATTGATCGAGGTTATTGCCGGGATCGGACTGAAGAATCTCAAGGAGATTGAAATACGCAAGAAGATAAAAGAGAGCGAGGACCGATATCGGTCCTCGCTC
>JAMDBG010000013.1:11330-18278 GCA_023487865.1 Deltaproteobacteria bacterium
TGTTGATGTCCACCAACGGCACGTTGGTCGAGGTCAATGAATCCTTTGCGCGGATGCACGGCTATAGCAGGGATGAAATGTTGCAAATGAACCTGAAGGATCTGGATACACCCGAAACCTATCAACTTGCATCCGAGCGAATGAGACGAATTTTGGCCGGTGAAATGCTGACGTTTGAAGTGGACCACTATCACAAGGATGGACATGCTTTCCCACTGGAAGTATCAGCCAGCCTGATCCCTATAGGAAGGAAATCCTACATTCAAAGTTTTCACCGTGGCATTTCCAAGCGCAAGAGGGCGGAGCAAGAGACGTCCATCCTTACTGAGATCGGACAGTTGATCAGCTCCACCCTGGACATCAACGAGGTATACGAGCGAGTCGCCATCAAAGTCCGCCAGCTGATAGACTTCGATCGTCTGGTCGTGAACCTCAACAGACCGGGCGAGGGAATCCTCTTCCGCGCTTATATGCATGGCCTGGATATCCCCGGCAGGAGACAGGGGGACACCCTGCCCTTGGCGGGCTCGATCAATGAGTTGCTGATGCGAACTCGGAAGGGGCTGATCATCCAATCCCTGTCGCGGGAAGAGATATACGAACGCTACCCCAGTACCGTTTCCACATTTCAGTCAGGGATACAGTCGATGATCAGCGTCCCCCTGATTGCCAGGGATGAAGTCATCGGGGTTCTCCATTTCCAATCCATGAAGCAGAGCAACTACAATGCCGAGATGCTCCGGTTGGCGGAGAGGATCGGGATTCAGATCTCCAGTGCGATTGCCAATGCTCAGCTTTTCAACGATCTGAGCAAGATGGACAAGACGGTGCGGGAGAGCGAGGCAAAATTCAGGGGCATCTACGAAAAGTCGCCTATTGGGATTGAACTCTATGACCGTGAAGGGACGTTGGTGGACATCAACAGGGCGTGTCTGGAGATATTCGGCATCCCCGACGCCTCTGCAGTCGCGGGATTCAAACTCTTTGAAGATCCGAACCTAAGCGAGGATCTAAAGGCGCGACTGCGGAGAGGGGAAAGCGTACGCTATGAGATTCCCTTCGACTTCGAGAGAATCAATGCGCTGAAGTTGTACAAAACGACGAAAAACGGAACGATCTATCTTGACCTTTTGATTACCCCTTTTGGAGGCGCCAAGGACGAATCGGTCATCGGCTATCTCGTTCATGTCCGTGACATTACCGGGCACAAGCAGGAGGAGGAACGGTTCCATGAAATGGCCGGTCGTCTTCAACTTGCTACAGTCTCAGCAAAGGCGGGGGTCTGGGACTGGAACCTCCAGACAGGTGAGATGATCTGGGATAGCCGGATGTTGGAACTCTACGGACTCACACGAGAGAAATTCTCCGGAAAGGTTGAAGATTGGGAGCAGGGTTTACATCCGGATGATGCATCCAGAGCTATTGAAGAATGCCAGGCCGCTTTATGTGGACAAAAGGATTTTGATACGGAATTTCGTGTTCAACGTCCTGACGGAACCATGATTTACATTAAAGCAAACGGGCTCGTGCTTCGTGACGCAGAAGGAGAGCCTTTTCGTATGATCGGATTGAATACGGACATTTCCGAACAAAAACGGATCGAGGAGGAAAAGCGAATCCTGTATGATCGACTGCAGCGTTCCGAGAAGATGGAGGCCCTTGGTCAGCTGGCCGGCGGGGTAGCCCATGATCTGAATAACGTTTTAGGGGCGATGAGCGGGTACTCGGAGCTATTGCTTGAGGAGATCCCGGAGGGGCATCGGTCCAGAGCCCATGCGGAACAGATATTGCGGTCCACAGAGAAAGGGGCAGCGATCATACAGGATCTCCTCACTCTGGCCAGACGAGGCGTGACAGCTGCGGAAGTCATCAATCTAAACCATGTCGTTTCGGATTTTCTTAAGTCACCGGCATTTAAGAAGATGAGGGACTACCATTCCCACGTCACTTTCCGGACAGAGTGTGACGAAAACCTTCTGAATATCAAAGGCTCCATGATCCATCTGGAAAAGACACTGATCAACTTGGTATCGAATGCGGCGGAATCGATTCCAGACAAAGGAGAGGTGACCATCCGGACAGAGAGCCGCTATCTTGATAAACCCGTCAGAGGCTATGATGACGTCAAGGAAGGGGATTACTCTGTACTGACCGTATCGGACACGGGGCTGGGTATCCCTACAACAAACATTGACAAGATATTTGAGCCGTTCTATACGAAAAAGGCGATGGGCAGGAGCGGGACCGGGCTCGGATTGTCGATTGTCTGGGGAACGGTAAAAGATCACCACGGGTATATTGATGTACAGACAGAAACCGGAAAGGGAACCACCTTTACGCTATATCTCCCGGTGACCCGGGAGGAGCCGATCCAACAAGAGCAAAAGGTGCCGATAAAACAATACCGAGGGAACGGCGAATCGGTTTTGGTGGTGGACGATATTGCCGAACAGAGGGAAGTAGCAACTGGATTATTGGCACGGTTGGGTTACAAGACCCATTCGGTAACCAGCGGTGAAGAGGCCGTTGAGTACCTCAAGGGACAGGCAGTGGATATTCTGGTGCTGGACATGATTATGACACCGGGAATCGATGGCTTGGAGACGTATAAACGAGTTCTTGAAATCCATCCGAAGCAGAAGGCGATCATCGTCAGTGGCTTTTCTGAGACTGAGCGAGTCAAAGAGGCCCAGAAACTGGGGGCCGGTGAATACGTCAGAAAGCCTTACCTCATGGAAAAGATCGGCCTTGCAGTGAGGAAGGAGTTGGACCGGAAATAGCAGGCTCCAAAGCAAAGAGGCTGCCCAGATCGTAAACGTGATTTTCGATGGATGGGTGATACAGGGAAAAAGAGCGGCAGGATTGAAATCGGGAGATTCTGTTTTGATATAGTAAAAGGGGCAGCCGGTCATCTCGACCGGCCGCCCCTTTTTATAATGGTAGGCGATGTGGGACTTGAACCCACGGCCTCTGGTTCCGGAGACCAGCGCTCTATCCAACTGAGCTAATCGCCCTTATGCGGGACATCCATCCGCCGGATGGAACATCGTGGCCACTCATACTACGTGCCGTCCGAATATTCAACCATTTTCCAACCAGGACCGGGATGTGAAGCCGTCTAATAGCGGGGCTTGCGGATTAAAACCCCCGGTCAAGGCGGCGGTATCCATGTCATCAACGCCCTTGATTGTCAATCGGTTTTTCGCGATCGGGGTTGAAATTGCCGTCCGGAGCTGATACATAGACAAAAATTACCGGGTTGGGGATATGTCGCGTACCTTAAAGCGCTTCGTGATTCTGGCATGGATCTTCGGATCCTTCTGGCCGTCCTGTGCCCTGGCGACGAATCAGATCATGGGCATCCGGCATTGGGTAGCGCCAGACCATACGCGGGTCGTCATCGATACGGTTGATGAGGCCACCTTTTCAGTGGAAAAAGGGGAGCGGAAGATCACCATCGATCTGGAGGACACCTCATTTCCCGACCACATTTCCCAGCCGATCCTCATCAACAAGCCGGGACTGGAGCAGGTGGCCATTACAGCCCGCGCCCCTTCCGGCGTGAGGGTGGAGTTGGCGCTTCCCGCTCAGGTGCAGACAACGGTTTTGAAACTGAATCCGTTTCAGGATAAACCCTACCGGATCGTCATCGATATCGCTCTGCCGGAGGTCGCCAGGAAAGAGAGCGAGGCGCGCAAGCGGATCAAGATCACCCGGAAGGACCGGATCGTCGTCATCGATCCCGGACACGGGGGCGAGGCGATAGGGGCGGTCGGTAAAAAGGGGACCTTCGAAAAGGATGTGGTGCTTTCGATCGGCCGAAAACTGCAGGGCGTGTTGAACAAGAGACCGGGCTACCGTGCGTTTCTGACCCGCGACGGCGACTATTATGTCTCCTTCAGAAAGAGGATGATGATCGCCAGGGAATACGGGGCGGATCTTTTCGTCAGCATCCACGCGGATGCGGCAAGAAACCGGATGGCCGGGGGCAGTTCCGTCTACTGCCTTTCCACCGGCGGGGCGAGCAGCGAGGCGGCGAAGATCCTTGCAAAGAACGAAAACCTGGCCGATGTCGTCGGCGGCGTCCCTAACGGAGAGGGAAGCGAAGACTCCGATCCGATCATCCTCGACATGTTCCAGACCAATACCATCAACCAGTCAAAAACCTTCGGCGTCAGCCTGCTTCAGTATCTGCAAAGGGAGAATCACCTCAAGTTCACGAACGTTCAGGAGGCGCAATTCCTCGTGCTCAAGCTTCCCGAGATCCCGTCGGTTCTGGTCGAAACCGCCTATATCTCCAACCCCAAGGAAGAAAAACTCCTGAACAGCGCACGTTTTCAGATGCGGGTTGCCAGGGCGATCGCCGATTCCATAGGCGAATTCCTTCCGCCCCTCCCGCTTGTCGCCGTTTCGGTTGAGGCTGCAAAGGAGGAAAAGCCGAAGCAGAAGGGGCAGAAGGAACCGGATAAGGCGCCCCCGGTTGAAGCGATCAGCGCTGTCATTGCAGCAAAAGGAGAGGGGGCAGGCCGGGCGGCTGATGCCGAGCCCGTTGCCAGGAAGAATGAACTTCCCCCGCCGGTGAAAACTGACGAAAGCGCTCCCGTCGCCAGGAAGAATGGACTTCCCCCGCCGGTGAAGACCGGAACAGGCCCGGCGGCTGACACCGATCCTGCTGCCGAGAAGAATGAGCTTCCCTCGCCAGTCAAAGCCGTGGAAAGCACTCCCGTCGCGAAGAAGAACGCACCTCCCCCATCTGTGAAGATGGGGGGAAGCCCATCCCTTCTTACTGCCAGGAAGAATGCGCTTCCCAAACCGGCGAAGACCATGGAAAGCCCCGCCGTCCGGGAGAAGGCGGTTTTTTATCGCGTCCAGAGGGGGGACACCCTGGAGAAGATCGCCAGGAAACACTCGACTTCCATCAGCGTCCTCCTCAGTCTGAATCATATGAAACTGCGCGATCCCCTCTATGTGCATCGTCGTTTGAAGATTTCCGAGGCCGCAGCCACACCGGAGAAAAGTGGGGATCGCGGGGTGAAGGCGCCGGTCTTGGAGGGGAAAAGTCTGCCTGCGGAAAAGTCAAAAAAGGTCATCTACCGGGTCAAGAAGGGAGACTCGCTCGCCTTGATTGCCAAAAGGCACGGCACGACGGTCGCTGCCCTTGTCAAACTCAATCACCTGAAGCCGGCCGCCCCCCTTTACGTCGACCGGAAGCTTGTCATTTCAGAAAACCCGGCGCTCTGATCAGTCGATCAAGCCGCGATCAGGCCGCCTCCACCCGGACGGCGCAGACCTTGTATTCGGGGGTCTTGCCTACGGGATCCAGCACCGGATTGGTCAGGAGGTTGACCGCCGCCTCGCGGAAGTGGAAGTTCATGAAGATCATCCCCGCATCGGAACGGGTGGTCACCTTCGCCCTGGCCTGCAGAGTGCCTCGACGCGAGGTGACCCTGACCATCTGGCCGTCCTCCAGGCCGAGCTTTTCTGCATCGAGGGGATGGATTTCCACCAGGGACTCGGGACACCGTTCCGTCGAGCCCTGGGCGAGCCGTGTCATCGTACCGGTATGGTAATGGTAGAGGACGCGCCCCGTTGAAAGGAGCAGGGGATACTCCTCGTCGGGGAGCTCCGCCGGCGGGAGATACTCGATGGCGTGGAAAAGACCGAGACCCCGGCTGAAACGGTCCCTGTGGAGGAAACGGGTCCCCGGATGCGCCGTGTCGGGACAGGGCCACTGGATCCCCTCCTTCTCGATACGGTCATAGGTGATCCCTGCATAGCTTGGGGCGACCCGGTTGATCTCGGCCATGATCTCGCCTGCAGAGGCATACGTCATCGGATAGCCCATTTTTGCCGAGATGCCGGCGATGATTTCCCAATCCGCCTTTGCCAGACCGGGTGCTTGAACTGCCTTTCGGATACGCTGGACCCTTCTTTCGGTGTTCGTGAAGGTGCCGTCCTTCTCCGCAAAGCAGGCGGAGGGGAGGACCACATCGGCCAGGCGCGCCGTTTCCGTCAGGAAGAGGTCCTGGACCAGGAGGAAATCGAGGCGCTTCAGGGCGGCCTCCACATGGGTGAGATCGGGATCGGACAGCAGCGGATTTTCACCCATGATATAGAGCGCCTTGATCTCTCCCCTGTGGGCGCCGTCCATGATCTCCACCACGGTTTTCCCCGGCTGGGCCGGGAGTGTCGCGTTCCAGGCCTTTTCGAACTTTGCCCGCATCTCGTCGCTCGCCACCTTCTGGTAGGCGGGAAAGACGTCGGGGAGCGCCCCCATGTCGCAGGCGCCCTGGACGTTGTTCTGTCCCCTCAGCGGGTTGACTCCGCCCCCCTCGATGCCGACCTTTCCGCAGAGCATGGCGAGATTGGCGCAGGATTTGACGTTGTCCGTGCCGGTCGCGTGCTGTGTGATCCCCATCGCGTAGAGCAGGGATGCCTTCTCCGCGCGGGCGTAAAGACGGGCCGCTTTCTTTATCTCTGCCGCGGGGACGCCCGAGATGCCCTCCACGTATTCCGGCGTGTACTTCTCAACTGTCTTCTTGAGGGTCTCGAAACCCTCCGTTCGGTTTTCCACGTATTCCCTGGCGAAGATCCCTTCGGCAATGATGACGTTCATCAGGCCGTTGAGGACCGCCACATCGGTGCCCGGTTTCTGGCGGAGCCAAAGGGTCGCATACTTGACGAGGTCGATTTCGCGCGGATCGATGACGATCAGTTTCGCCCCGCGCTGCTGCACCGCCCGCTTGATCCGCGAAGAGATCACCGGATGGTTCTCCGTCGTGTTGGTTCCCGTCGCCAGGATGACGTCGGTGAATTCAATCTCCTCGATGGAGTTCGTCATCGCACCGCTGCCGAATGCGGCGGCCAGACCGGCCACCGTCACGGAGTGTCAGAGGCGGGCGCAGTGATCGACGTGGTTGGTGCCGATCACCGCGCGCATGAATTTCT
>JAMDBG010000061.1 GCA_023487865.1 Deltaproteobacteria bacterium
CTCTCGGGCCGTGACTATTTTCATCTTTGCTCCCATGGATTTCAACTTGCCTCCGACATCCCTGATCTTCTGAAAAATCTTGTCCTAACGAACCGCTTCATATCGATCCAACCCTTCTTTGCTCTCTTACGGGAGGGACCCGATGCTGGCTTCATGTCCGCACATCCGCCTGCAATTTTCTCGTACTGCCCTGTGGAGCATCGTACAGATCGACCATCCGCTTGGTGACAGTCACAACATCGATCAGATCACAGTCTATCCAGGTGACGTACCGCGGCCGCAGCGTATGCGCCTTTATCATCGTATCTTTGTCCTCATCCGACAAGACAAGGATGCTTTTCACGTTGGCCATCAAGTCGCCGAGTGAGAGGATTCGTGTGATTTCCGTCTGGGTGACAGCGAAAAAAACGGCGACTTTAACATTTGATAGCGGCATGCCCAATCTCGTGGAGAGCTCTCCAATAGAATAGCACACCTCAAATCTCTTCCTCGGGATTGCCATTTCAAGCAGCGCAAGAAAACGACGTTCCAGTTCATTTATTGACGGTGTGTAGACGATAGATGCCATTTCCATTACCCTCTCATTCATAAACGAAAGGTCTGCCTATCAGCAGGGTACTTAAAAAAGGGAGCAATAACGGGGCCAAACGGTCCGTTTTGAAATATCATGTAATTACATATGGATATCTCGTTTTGCTTTTGGCGTGAAGCGGGGCGGGTATGAAAAAATCATAATTTTATGGGAGAATCATAATCTTTTATGATTTTTCCATAAACAGGAAGAGAGGGTGATTGATCAGACTTTTGTTGATATCTTGTGCTTTCGCAGGAGTTCATACAGCCGGGGCTGGCTGAGATCGGAGATCACGCAGGCCTTTTCGATGTTGCCCGCGGTCATCTTGAGAAGATCTGTTAAATATTCTTTTTCCGCTTTCGCATAGACCGACGCTCTCAAGTCTTTTAATGTAGGAGGATGACCGGAGGGGAGGATGTCCGCGCTGCCGCTTTTGGAGGAATGATTGCCGGTCGAGGCGCGCACCAGATCAACACGAATCTCTTGGGGAAGATGTTTCCTGAACAGTGTGGAAGCGGATGCGGCCGCGGCAACGGCCCTTTCAACCGCATTGACCAGTTCGCGGACATTTCCCGGCCAATGATAAGAGAGCAGGGCTTCGATGAAATCGGGGGAAAATGTTTTGGTATTCAGGCCGCTTCGTTTGCAGATCTTTTCCGCATGGTAGTTGGCGATCGGGACAATGTCCTCCCTGCACTCACTCAAGGGAGGAAGGGCAATCGTATGGGCGCGGAGCCGGTATAAAAGATCTTCCCGAAACTGTCCCGATCCGACCATGCTTTCCAGATCGCGGTTGGTCGCCGCGATTAACCTGAAGTCGCTTTCCACTTCCTCCCGGCCGCCCAACGGTCGGAAACGGCGTTCCTGGAGCACCCGGAGAAAGACCTTTTGCAGGGAAAGGGGAAGTTCAGCTATCTCGTCAAGAAAAAGGGTCCCTCGATCCGCCTGCTTGATGAGCCCGACACGGCTCTGAACGGCGCCGGTAAACGCGCCTTTTTCATGCCCGAAAAGGATGCTCTCTATCAGGGACCCCTGCAGCGCGGCACAATCGACCACTACAAAACTCTCTCCCGCGCGGCGGCTGTTATCGTGGATCGCCTTGGCGAAAAGTTCCTTGCCTGTACCCGTCTCACCGGTAATGAGAACATTGACGTCCGTTGACGTCGCCTCGGAAAGGAGGTGATACGCGTCTTTCATTCGGGGACTGTTCCCGATGATCGCATCTATTTTCAGCGCCTTCACCGGTTTTCTCGTCCGCCTCTCCTCCCGGTACTGGAGAGCCCGCATAAGGTGAAGCTTGAGCACATTGAGCGGGAACGGCTTCTGGAGATAGTCCCAGGCGCCGCTTCCTATCGCCAGTTCCGCCCCATCAGGCGTTCCGCTTCCCGTGAGAATAATGATCTCCGGTTCAGAAGAAACAGCCCGGATTTCCGGGAGTCTATCGAGTCCGTTCCCGTCGGGCAGCACCACATCAAGAAAGACCACATCGAAAGCATCCGCTGCGGCAACTCTCAGCCCTTCTTCGATCGTATGAGCGCACTGGATCTCATCGCCATCGACCGTCATCGCTTCGGTCAATACACGGCAGAACAGTTCATCATCATCGATGATCAGAATCTTAGCCATGGGCATCTCCTTAAAACAATGATCTTTTCAGACTCGCTGCGACAATTCGTCTTAACGGCAGGCGACCTGCAAATCTGCGCTTCCCCTTCCGATCCATCCGGTTGACCACTACACCTTCCGCAGCTCATCCCGGATAGCCACACCGATCTTTTCCATAAGGTAGGGCTTTCTGACATAGGCGCCGGCGCCGAGATCCCTGGTCTGCTTCACCCGCTCCGTTTCTGAAAAGCCGCTGACAATAATCGCTTTCTGTTTCGGGGTGACCTCCAGAACCCGCTTATAGGTCTCCAGGCCATCGATCCCCGGATCCATAATCATGTCCAGAACCAGCAAATCCGCTTTGTGCGTCTTTAAGTACGCCACCGCTTCCTCGCCCCCGGAAACCGTATGAACCCGGTACCCGAGCCTCGTCAGTATCCTGGCGGCGATATCACGTTGCTCGGCCGTGTCATCGACCACCAGGATCGATTCTCCCCGGCCCATATACTGTTCAATCGGCATCTTCTCCTTTTTCTCTACCCACTCTTCTCTGGTGACCGGAAAGTACAGCGCAAAGGAAGTCCCTTTGCCTTTCTCGCTCGATACGTCGATGTACCCATCATGGTCTTTTACCGTTCCCCACACAATTGTCAATCCCAGCCCCGTCCCGCTTCTTCCCATCACCTTTTTCGTATAGAACGGCTCAAAGATCTTGCCAATGTCGGCGGCCGAAATACCTTTGCCCGTATCCATCACCGTCAGCACGACATACTCCCCTTCCTTCACTGCATCATAGCCGTGCACCGGTCTGTCGAGATAACGGTTCTCCGTACGAACGGTGACTTCACCGTTTCCGGAAATCGCCTCCGCCGCATTTGACAGAAGGTTCATCACTGTCTTTTCCAGATGCACCGTCGATCCCTTGATGTTCAACAGTTCCCCGGAAAGCTCTTTCCTGAAGGAGACCCACGGATGGGAGGCCTCCAGTTTCTGAAACACCGGGGACCTGAAGAAATCGGAAACAATTCTGTTGATATTGGTGACATCATGCACCGACACACCCCTTCTGGCCAATGTCAACAGGTCCTGAATGATTGCCGCCCCCTTTTCACCGGACGACAGAATATTGTCCACATAGGTCCGCTGGGGACTCCCTTCGGGAATTTTCTCCAGAAGCAGCTCCGTGTAACCGTAAAGGACGCCTAAAACATTGTTGAGATCATGGGCCACCCCTCCGGCGAGAATCCCCAAGGCTTCCATTCTCTCCGCCCGCTGCAGGCGCTCCTCAATTCTGCGCTTTTCCTCTTCCGCCTTCTTACGGGTTGCAATGTCGCGGTGAATGCTCATAATGTATGACTCCCCGCCGGAAGAGAGCTTGCTGGCCGAGACCTCCAGTGGAAAAACATGGCCGTCCTTGTGATAGTGCTCTACCTCGAAAGTCAACGCCTCTCCGGCC
>JAMDBG010000053.1:0-5054 GCA_023487865.1 Deltaproteobacteria bacterium
CGAAGGCCCCAAGGGGGGGGGCCGGGGATGCGGGAACAGTTGCTGCCCACCTCGGCCATTATCGGCATGGGTCTGGGCAAGAGCGTCGCCCTGATCACCGATGGGCGGTTTTCCGGAGCGACACAGGGGGCCTGCGTCGGACACATTTCCCCGGAAGCCTACCTGGGCGGCCCCATCGCACTCATCGAGGAAGGCGACACGATCCGGATCGACATCCCGGCACGCAAACTCGATCTGGCAGTCGACCCAAAAGTCCTGGAAGAGAGGAAAAAGTCCTGGCGGCTTCCCGAAAGCACGAAGCTGGAAAAAGGTTCGCTGCTGGAACGCTATCGGCGAATGGTGGGATCGGCCATCAGAGGTTCGGTCCTGGAGTAAGGTGAGGGAAGACTGTCATGACTGTCCGTAAATCGTCATTACCGTATGGCCGGGACCAGGTCGCGGTTCTAATCCCCGAAAGCAATCTCATCGGCATCTACTCTCCGCGCGAAACGGCCCCTGTGGATGACATCCGGTCGGAAATCAGGCGGGCGCTGGCCGCGCCGATCGGAGCGGGGCCGTTGCAGGAGCAGGTTCGGGGCAAGAAAAACGTGGTCCTGATCGCGGATGACAATACCCGGCTGACACCCACCGATCTGCTGATCCCGATTCTCCTGGACGAGTGCAACGCGGCCGGGGTGTCGGATTCGGCGATCACCGTGATCATCGCCCTCGGGACCCACCGTCCCATGACGGACGCTGAAATCGTCGCCAAGTTCGGCGCCGAAACCCGCCGGCGGGTGGCGATCAGGAATCACCCCTACAAGGATCCGGATGCCCTCGTCGATCTGGGAATGACCCGGAACGGGGGGCGCATTCTGATCAACCGCACGGTCGTCGAGGCCGATTTCAAAATGGGGATCGGCAGCATCGTCCCCCACCACATCCCCGGGTACGCCGGGGGGGGCGAAAATCATCCAGCCGGGTGTATCGGGCGAGGACACCACGGCTTACACCCATCTACTTTCCGTGCGGGCGCCGCGCTCCTACCTTGGCCTTCTGGACAATCCCGTCCGCGAAGAACTCGATGCGATGGCAAGGAAAGTCGGGATGAACACGATCCTCAACACGGTCCTCAACCGGCGGGGAGAGGTCGTGCAGGCGTTTTTCGGCGACGTCGTGGAGGCCTTCCGGGCTGGCGTTGCAAGGTCCCGGGAGGTTTATGAAATCCCTGTGCCGGAAGCGGCGGATATCGTGCTGGCCAGCTCCCATCCATGCGATCTGGATTTCTGGCAGGCCCACAAGACGCTCTATCCGTCCGATCTGGCGGTCAAGGCGGGCGGCATTGTCATTGTGGTGACCCCTTGCAGCGAAGGGATTTCCCAAATGCATGGCGACATCCTGAAACTGACTTCTCACGGCTCACGGCAGATATGGGCCATGGTTTCGGAAAGGCAAGTGCGGGACGAAGTGGGGGCCGCCCTGGCGATCGCCTGGGCGCAGGTCAGGGAGCGGGAAGAGGTCTGGATCGTGTCGGACGGCATCTGTGGGAAAGAGGCGGCCAAGCTTGGTTTCCGTCACTTCGCCGCGGTCCAGGACGCCCTGGACGCGGCCATTGCTCAAAAAGGCACCGCCGCGCGGGTGACGGTGTTGACCCAGGCGCCGGACATGCTGCCGCGGATCGCGGCCGCCGCGAATGCGCCCGCATCTCCCGGCACTCCCCTATCCGGTATGGCTAGGGTCTGATCAAAAGCACCGGCACATGAGAGTCATGCAGAACCTCAAGGGCAACACTGCCGAGCATGAGTTTCTTCATTCCGGTATGACCGTGGCTGGCAATGACAATCAAATCCACGCCATTTTCTTTCGCGTACTGGACAATGGATGAAGCCGGCATGCCTCCTTCCGATATATCCGACCTGACCCTGATGCCTTCCGAACCGAGCCGGGCTTTTATCCTCTCGAGATACTTTTCCGCTTGCGTGAACTGGAAATTTCTGAATGCCACAAAGTCCCGACCCTCCCGGCACCACATGATGGGATCAAGAACATTCAAAAGGATGACTTCTCCAATGCTCCCCATTTGTGACAGGTTTATCACTTGATCCAGAGAGCATTCCGCAAATGCCGATCCATCAAGGGGAACCAAGATTTTCTGGTACATCTCATGCGCCCTCCCTCCTGTCACTCTTTTTCAGTTCACTGCATTGCCTTCCCTAACCCTGGCAGGATTCCGGCCTGATAAGGAGCACCGGAATATGGGATTCATGGAGAATCCCCAACGCCACGCTGCCCAACATCAGTTTTTTTAGTCCGGTATAACCGTGGGTGGCGATGACGATCATGTCCATCCCGTTTTTCCGCGCGTAATCGGAGATGGCATCGGCGGGCCGGTTGCCCTCCAGTGACTCCGTTTCTACCTGAATGCCCTCGGAAGCCAGTTTAGATTTCACATCCGCAAGATATTTTCTGGATTCCATAAAGAGGCTTTCCCTGACCGCATTGATATCGACGCGGCCGGGATATTCACCGTGCCCCTGGAGATAAACAGTGACCACGTTGAGAAGGGTGACTTCTCCCCCGGCCCCACCTTTTACCAGGTTTTTGACGTGTGGCAGCGCACACTCCGCCAACTCCGAACCGTCAAGGGGAACCAAAATTTTTTGATACATGGCGGACACCTCCTTTATTTTTCGTTTTAAAAAGGATCAGCATTTACCTTCCGATCATTTCTCCTGACTCCGGATGAGCAGCACCGGACATTTCGCTTCCTTCATCACCTTTTCCGTGATGCTCCCGATAAAATATTTTTTCAAACCCGTTTCCCCATGCGAGGCGATCACAATCAGGTCAATCTTTCGCTCGGACGCCACATTCAGAATCTCTTCATAGGGTTGACCTTTGCGGACGTCGGGAATGATCTTGACCTTCCCGTTATTCTGACACCTGCCGATCGTCTCTTTGAGCTTTTCGTTGGAAAACACGATGCTCTCGTTCATCACCCGTTCCACAATGTTCTGGTCGAGGCAGTAATCAGACAAACTCCGCTGTAACGTGTTGCTGATGACGTGGAGGAGAAAGATCCTTGCCTGATACGTGGCGGCAATACTCAGGGCCGTTCGGAAGGCCAGCACCGAGTCTTCCGAGAAATCCGTCGGGACAAGTATTTTCCTGGGTTGAAACATGAAGGCCTCCTTTTGCTTTAAGGTCTTTCACGGGGCACATATTGGGACCGATTCAACAATAGAGGACGTTTTCCCGTAAGACAATACGGGACGATGTCGGGGAAAATACGGGGTAATAACAGGGACTATGAAAGTTTCAACAAAAAGGACCGGAGGTTGGCATGCTGGTTTTTAAGACCCAGCTTTCTGCGGATATTGTCTCTATGGTAATCGACAGTTTTGATGGAAATTCCAAGAATATCAGAGATTTCTTTGGTCGTGTTCCCGTTTTTCACAAAATCCGCCACCCGGATCTCCTGGGGTGTGAGAGCGAAACAGGCCTGAGATACCCTGTTGAGGAAGGGCGAGACGATCTTATTCAGTTGCGCTTCGATCAGCTCCAGACAAGCCCTCTGCTGCCGGCTCAGCGGACTTTCCTTGAGTTTTTCGATATGCGGAAGAATGGAAATTCTTACATTGGCAAGCACGTTATCTTCCATTTCTTTTCGGTCATCCTCCCGCTGTTTGAGGAGCACTTTCAACGCCGTGTTCACTTCCTCGAGATTCCGGGATTTGATGGAGAGTTCCTCTTCACTTTGCCTTAAAGTCTCCTCATCCCGCTTGCGTTCCGAAATATCCCGCAGGGACCCGACGATCCGGCGGGGAATTTTTCCATCGCCGGGCAAGAGGGATGCCGCGATCGAACAGGTTAAAGGAGACCCTCGGTGGTCTCGCAGCTGGACCTCAAAATCGCGGACAGATCCCCTTTCCTTGATCTCCTGCAGAAAATCCTTTCTTCTGCCTTTATCGACGTAAAACTCATAGATTGATCGCCCAATCAGATCTTCTCGCTTGAATGGAACATATTTCTCAATCGAGGGGGAGATCTCCAGAATGGTTCCATCGAGTCCGACTTCATAGTAAATATCTTGAATGTTTTCAAATATCCGGCGGTATCTCGCTTCGCTGCTGCGCAGCTGTGACTCGATCTTTTTGCGGAGCGTGATATCGAAGATCGAACCGATCAGGCCGTAAGGCGTTCCGTCGGGATTGTTGATTGTCGCCTTGTTGAAAACAACAATGTGCCTGGTGAAAGACGCATGCATGATGGCGCTTTCGTATGCCTGATCGCCGCCCGTCCGGAGTAACTTCTTATCCGCCTGTTCATATATTTCAGCGAGATCTTCAGGGGCAATTTCATGGACCGTCCTGCCGACGATGTCTTCCATTTTCCTTCCTAAAAAATTTGCGAATTCCCGATTACCGCCCAGATAGGCACCCCGGATGTCTTTGTAAAATATGGGGATGGGAATCGAGTCGATCAGCTTCTGCAGGAAGACTGAGGCTTCGGTTTCTCCAGTGACGATGGTATCTGACCTTGATCCCCCGATTTTCTTGCTCTTTTTCATAGTCACGATCTGCTTTAGGCTGTTTTGCTATCCATGACCGATGTCATGCGTTAACCACAGTATGTTTGAAAGGATTATAATACACATCCGGTGAATGTTCCACTTCTCTCCGCGATCCCTCAGATGAGATCCAACAGGGTGATTTCCGGCGGGGCGTTCAGATGCACCGGGGTGAATGTTGTGCCGATTCCCCGGCTGACATAGAGCCGCGAGGATCCGTCCCGGTAGAGACCCTCGGGATAGGGCGTGCGGAGCTGTGCCAGACTGACACCTGCTCCCGGCCACCCCAACCTGATCTGCCCCCCGTGATAGTGGCTAGACAGGATCAGGGGAATCCCGTGCCTGGCCGCCCGGGGAAAGATCTCCGGGCGGTGCGACAGGAGAATCGCCGGGACGGCCGGATCGAGTCTCCGCAAGGCGGCGTCAAGGTCCGGTTCCCCGGGGGCAGCCGAAGGGCAGCGTCGTTTCCCGGACATCGCCGTTCCTGCCGGCATACGCCGCACCG
>JAMDBG010000053.1:5064-18042 GCA_023487865.1 Deltaproteobacteria bacterium
ACGATGGTATCTGACCTTGACCACCCGCTCCCGTCTGGAGAAAAAGCCTGCGCCCTTCGCTGGAGGACGCGGATTTTGGGCGTCCGGCCAGCCTTCGACCGAGATGAAGGATCCGTTGCTCCGGTACAATCGATTGCTACTTCGCGCCGGGAGTTGCAGTTCCCCTCGTGCCGCCGAGTGCCGGAAAGCCGCCCGGCTCCGGATCAGGCTTCTTGCGGAGAATCTCGAGGCGACGTCTCATGGACTCGATCTCGGTCTGCTGGCCAGCGATGATCTCCTCGGCAAACTTGCGCGTGAGCGGGTCACGGCCGTAAATGAGCACGAGCCGGGCCATTTCCACGGCCCCCTGGTGGTGCGGGATCATCATGGCCAGAAAATCCACATCAGGATCGCCGGTGTAGCCCGGGGCGTGCATGTCGTCCATCATCTTTTTCATGCTCGCGTCCATCCCCTGCCTGAAGCCGGTGAATTCCGAGCCAGACCCCGCCGACGGCACGCCGTGCTGATGACGCTCCTGCGCGTTGACGGAAAATGACAGAAGGATGAATGCCGTCAAAAAGAGGGTAACTCGCATGTCTGCCTCCTATGCAGTCTGCCCCTTGTAACCGGGCCGGACATAGACAAGGTTGATGCTCTTCTTGTTCCGCAGTTCACCGGATGGAAGCGCAAGACCGCCGAGAGGAATTTGGGTGATGAACTTCGGGGCGAAAGGATCGGACACATCGAAAGCGCTTGCCACGGTTTGACCTGCACCCGACGTACCCGGCAGTTCGTCCTGCTCGTGCGAAACGTACAGAAGGGTCCCCGTGGGGTTCGTCCATAGGCCGTGCGCCTCCCGTCCGTGGGTGAAAAAGCTCCCTGCGATCCTGCGGTGACCCGGAGACGCATTGCGGTCGATGATCGCGATCCGGCTCGATGCAGCGCCACCGGGACCGCCGTCGTCCACGCGCGCCTGGCTCACATACACCGCCTTGCCTTTCGTGTTCTCCACAAACTCGAGATGATTGGGCCGGGCCATGCTGCCGAGCGTGACCGTGTCGACCACCCCGAAAGGATCGGTCGCGGAACGCGCGGAGACACCGTCTGCCAACTTATGCGAAAACCAGACTTCCCTCCCGTCCGGCGAGGTCTTGAGAAACGGCGTGAACCCTGGTTTGTCCTGGCCGCTGATGTCAAGCGTCATGAGCCGTTCCGGGTGGGAAAAACCGCGCCCGTCCGGATTCACACTCAACACATCAACCTTCGGGACCTTCTGGCTCGCAACGAACGCGAGCGTTCCGGCGGCATTGAACCAGACCTGCGACGGTCCGTTCACCGTGCCGATAAACGCACGCACCGCCTTTGCATCTAGGCCGCCTGCCTGTTTGACCGCCGCCTCGACGTCGAGAACGGCAATCCGGTCCTCGCCCCGCACGGCGACCCACAGCTCTCTGCCGTTGCGGGTAAAAGTGGGCTCGTGCGGTTCACGTCCAACCAGGATACCGCTGGAGATCCTCTCCGGATTTGTCGTTGCAGAGGCAAAGGGATTCGGTACGTTGCCTATCACCTTTTTATTCACTGCGTCGATGAGGTAAACGTTGCTCGACCCGCGGCCGCTCGTGGCAAGCATTGTTCCATCGGGTGAAGGCACCACGCCGTGCGCGTTGATGCAACCATGATACAGCGGTTTATGGATCATCGCCGGATGGGTCGGTATTGCGCCTCCCGTGACGAACCTGAACGGCGGTCTGGGATCTTCATCAAAACTCGTCAGGTTGATCGTCGCCTCGACGGTATTGGTCCGAGGATTGATGACCGTGATGGTGTTCGAATCCTCATTTGCAATGAACACGCGGTCCCGCGCGTCAATATCGGGAATACTTGCGGCCCATGCTCCAGTAAACAGGCCGGGATAACCGCCGGCAATCATTGCGATGCCTGTCAGCTTCAGGAAATCCCGCCTCGTCGTATTGATCTCGCTCATGGCAGCCTCCTTGTTCATTGATAATACATCGTTTTTCAGTTGCTTCTCAACGTCCCATAAAAAACTTAGGCAAGAACGTGCTTAACCAGGGAACATACGTGACGATAACCAGCACCACGAGGGAAACGAAAAACGGCGCCCAGATGGCCCGGCTCAGACGATCGAGGGACAGGCCCGTAGAACCGCAGACCGCAAACAGCACCGCGCCCACCGGCGGTGTGATCAGTCCCAGCACAAGGTTGAGGCAGATCACGATCCCCATGTGGACCGGATCGATCCCCAGCGAGACGGCAATGGGGGCCAGGACGGGGGTCACGATGACCAGGGCGGGGGCGGTCTCGATGGGAATCCCGATGAGCAGCAGCAGGATATTGATGAACAACAGGATCAGCCAGGGCGACGTGGTCAGGGTGGAGATCCAGTCGATTAAAAGCTGGGGGATCTGGTCCACCGCGACGATCCAGGCAAAGGGTTCCGACATGGCAATGAGGAGCATCACCATCCCCGATTCCAGACCGGCCTTCAACAGGACATTGGGAAGATTCCTGAAATTCAGTCTCCGGTAAACCACAACCCCCACGAAGGTTGAATAAACCACTGCGATACCGGCCGCCTCGGTCGGCGTGAACATGCCGCTGAGGATTCCGCCCAGGATCAGGAACGGCATGAACAGGGCGGGAAGTGCCTTTACGGCAGCGATGAGGATATCCCTCCAGGGGGCCTTCCCGTCCCGGGGATAGTCGCGTTTGACGGCTACGTAGTACATATAGACCATCAATGCAGCGCCCAGAAGGAGACCGGGGAAGACGCCGCCCAGAAACAGCGCACCGATCGAGACGTTGGCTGTAACGCCATAGATGATGAAAGGAATACTGGGCGGAATGATGGGGCCCATACAGGCGGCGGTGCAGGTCAGAGCAGCACCCATATCCTCATCATAGCCCGCTTTTTTCATCGCCGGGATCATCACCATACCGATGGCCACCGCAGTGGCCACCGCCGCTCCGGAGATCGCCGCAAAAATGGCACAGGCGAGGATTGTGGCATGTCCCAGCCCGCCGCGGATGTGACCCAACAGCAGCCGGGCGAAGCGGACCAGGTCCTGCGTGATTCCTCCCTCGTTCATGAGATTTCCCGCCAGCATGAACAGCGGAATGGCCAGGAGCGGGAAGGTCGCCAGTCCCCCGAAGGTGGTTTGTATGAGTGTCGTGATGGGCATGTTGCCGCTGATCAGGGCATAGGCCAGGGAGCAGCCGCCCAGGGCGACGATGATGGGTGCGGAGATGCACAACAGTCCGATGAAGGTGACCAAAAAGACGATCATTGGCCTTCTCCTTTCGGACCCAGACCGAGGAAAATCAGGAATTCCTCCAGCGTGAAAAAGAACATGATAAGAAAGCCCGTCGGAAGCGCAGCGTAGGGAAGGCTCAGCACCAGACCGATGGCCGGCGAGGTCTGTTTCAGATTATACAAGGTCTGGAAGAGGCCATAGCCGAACATGGCGCCGAAGAAAAACAGCGCGCAGAGATAGCATACCAGTTTCAGCGCTTTGGCCGCAGCCGGGGAAACAGAGTCCACCACCGACGTCATGCTGATCATATAACCTTTTTTCAAGCCCACCGCGCCGCCCAGCATCGAGGCCCAAACGAGGGAGTAGGTCGAGACCTCTCCGGACCAGATGGTCATCTTCTGGAACACGTAGCGTCCGATCACCTCGTAAGGGATGACGGTGGCGATGACGGCCATGAACAGAATCGTCCCCCAGCTGCCCACTGTGACCAGCCATCCGTTGAACCGTTGCAGTCCGCGCATGCTCTGCTCCCCCGAACAACAAGAAAAGGCACCCTTGCCGAATATTCGCAAGGGCGCCCCGATGATGGATTACTTCGCGTTCATGATGGCATCGATGTCGGCCTTGCTGAACTGGGCGCTGAATTCACTGTAGATCGGCGCCATGGCCTTCTTGAAGCTGGCTTTGTCCACGTTGCGAGTCACGGTGACCCCGCTCTTGGCCATTTCTTTGAGTTTCGTCTCTTCGGCATCGCGGTTGATCTTGCGCTGGAACTTGGCCACTTCCAGGGCGGTCTTGAGGAACAGTTGCTGGTCCGCTTTGGGCATGGCATCAAAGGTCTTTTTGCTCATGAGAAATGGGGAGGGGGAATAGACATGCTCGGTGAGGGAGAAATGCTTCTGCCCGGCATCCCACAGTTTTGAGCTGTAAAAAACGGCAATGGGATTTTCCTGGCCGTCGATGACCTTCTGCTGCAACGCCGTGAAGACCTCGCCCCATGCCATGGGTGTGGGGTTCAATCCCGCGGCTTTCCAGGCCGCCAGGTGCACCTTGTTTTCCATGGTTCGAATTTTCAGCCCCTTGCCGTCCTCGGCCTTCCTGACCGGTCCTTTGGAGTTGGTCAGATGGCGGAATCCGTTTTCCCAGAAGGCCAGGGCTTTGATGTCGGCCTTTTCGAAGTCCTTGAGCAGTTTTTGCCCGATGGCCCCGTCCAGAACCAGGTCCACATGTTTAAAATCCCTGAAAAGGAAGGGGAAGTCAAGGATGTTGATCGACGGGCTGAAACCGCCCAGAGGGCCTGTGGAAGTGACCAACAGGTCGATCGCCCCCTGCTGGATCCCCTCGGTCATTTCGCGCTCCCCTTTACCCAGCTGGTTGCTCGGGTAGAGTTTGATCGTGATACGCCCTTTGCTTCTTTCCTTGATCAGGTCGGCAAACTTCTGCGCCCCTACCATGTAAGGGTGATCCATACTCTGGGTGGATGCCAGTTTCATCGTGGCCTTGTACTCCGCCGCTGCCGCCGGTCCCGTCCATACGATGGCCATCAGAACTGCGAGGCCCAACATGAGAACTTTTTTCATTTTACTTCCTCCTTACGTTGTTGAGTGATGTAACAACCTGCCCTGACCTGAGGGCGTTAAAATCGGCAAGGTATTTGCTCCTTGCGGCATGAGGGTGATTCTCGGCTCCTTCGTCCGGCATGCCTTGCGGGCCAGTTCCAGGGCCTCCTCCATGGTTGATGCGGGTAACATGTTCGCTTTTCTCACAAGCTCGGCGTTTTGCGGCAGGGTAACCATAATGAACGTCGCCCTGTCCCCGCACTCGATCTCCTTCCAGGCAACCCACCCCGGAATGGTAAAATCTTCCCTCAGGGCCCTTTCCGTTGCCAATCGGGAAGGGTATTGGAACCACTGCGGGAATTCCGGTGGTTCAAGGATATCCGGGCACTCACTGACGATAATCACTGCCCCGCCTTCTTTGACGGCATACGAGGCATTATCCATTGTCTTACCCGTCTGGTAGAGATTGATGTCCTTGGGAAATCCCCCCGCCGAGGCGATGACGATATCGGCCAGATCCGGAATCTCCACACCGTAGATCTCATCGACCAGTTTCGTCCCTTCCTGCCAGGCGGAGACCCAGTTACCGGCGAAAATACCGGCGAACTCCCCTTCGGCATTCGGCACGACATTGACGATAAAGTCCGGCTGAACAAAACCGGCAATTTCCATCATGTCTTCGTGACACTCATTGCCCCTGGTTTTACCCGAACCGGCGTTGGGATTTGACCCGGAACCCAGCTCCCGCCCCATGGCCCAGAGATGATTCTGCCGGATGGTATTGATGGAGCTGAACCCGGGGATGACGCTTTTTCTTCCCCCGCCGTATCCCACCATATAATGATAAATGATGCCGCCGGTGAGAATGATCCGGTCGGCCTCGGCGGCGATACGATTGATCGATACCTCGGTCCCCCGGCTCGTTTTACCGAGGTAAACCATGTTTTCCAGGTCTCTTGCGTCATGATTGATCACTTTCACCCGCCGGCAGACCTCTTTGCCGCAGAGCTGTTCCATCTCCGCCTGGGAATTGAGGCGATGGCCGCCCACGACGATCAGGACGGTAATGCGATCTTCAGGCACACCGGCTTGAGCGATCGTATCGAAAAGGGTAGGCAGGACGAGGTCCATGCGCTGCCAGCTCCGGGTAATATCACTGACGGAAATGGCCACTTTATCCGTGGGACGAAGCAGTTCTTTCAGGGGAGGTGAATCGAACGGTCTTTCCAGGGCCGCTCGGATCGCCCCTGATATATCCCGAATAGCAGGGCAATCCTTTCCTGCGATTTCCAGAAAAATCTGCTCTTCGGGAAGGACAAAACGCACCTCGCCCTGGCCGTACCTAAGATGAAATTCCTTTTTTCCCAAGACCCCCTGCCTCGTCCGCCTGTAAAAAAGATTCCCGATAACCTGCGTTGCCTGCCCGCGGCAGGTGAATCATCTCCGTATGGGGGTTACGGGCCCTTAAAGGACCGGCCCCTCCCTGATGGATTCAAAGTACTGGATTGTACCCGCCTATGCTGTATTGTCAAGAAAAAAAGGCCGGAATCCGCTTCCCTGTATGTCCATTTATTCCCCTTGAACCGATGATCCGAACATGTTAGGAGAAGCCCTTTGAATCAGGAATTTTCAAGGGATGGACACTTACCGGTCGTCATGTTTATGCTGCACAGAATCATCTGCCTGATATTGGGCGTCATCATCATATTCACTGCCGCGGTATATGCACCGCGAGCGACCTCGGGGCCTGCCGCTTCGCCGGAGGACCGCGCCCGGGAGGACCTGAGCCGGTATGAGTATCCCAGCATGGCGGGCATCCCCTGGAAGGCTCACTTCGTCATGCCTCAGGAGAGCCTGGAACGTCTGTTCGGGAAGGACTGGATCACCGTCGCCCGGTTCAACAGGATCGACCGCCGCCATACCTATCCGGGCATGACGATCAAGGTCCCGGAGAAGATGGAGGATATCCGCAACTATACCCCTGCTCCTTCCCTCTATGAGCCGGCAAAGAGGCATGCAAAATACCTCTTTCTGAACGTCACCGAGCAGTGGATCG
This sequence comes from Deltaproteobacteria bacterium, assembly GCA_023487865.1. Taxonomy (GTDB): domain Bacteria; phylum Desulfobacterota; class Syntrophia; order Syntrophales; family UBA5619; genus JAKAFS01. The sequence continues at coordinate 11,934 of JAMDBG010000053.1, forward strand.
GTGCCTATGAATTCGGCAGACTCGTCTTCTCCATGCCGGCGGCGACCGGGAAGGAGGGGCATCTCACCCCGACCGGACTCTTCCGGGCGGAAGCGTATCACCGGCGACATACCTCATCGCTTTACAAAACGGCGAAGGGAGATGCCCAGTACCCGATGGATTATGCCATCCGCTTCCTGATCGACAAGCAGCAGGTTTCCTACTGGATCCACGCGCGCGACCTCCCGGGACGGCCCATTTCTCACGGTTGCGTCGGTCTTTTCGACGAGGCGATGCAGCACCGGGTTTACGGCGTGCCGGATAAACCGGTCATCGAGGATGCCAAAAAACTCTATGCCTGGACGATCGGCGAAGCCGCCTATGCCCTGGACAACGGAACGCAGCAGCTCATCCCCAACGGCCCGATCATCGAGATTACCGGCGATTTGCCGAAATATCTAGCAAAATCCAATCAGTAAATCCTGCCCATCCGGCTGTAGAGAAAAAGACGGGGATTTTTCCTGGAATCTGTGGTAGTAGATGACCGGATACTCAAAGTGAACCAGGAACAACTACCCCTCACGAGGAATGTCATGACCCCCCGCGCGAAGCGCATCGCCTCAGGAGAGCTCCCCCAGTTCATCCGGCAAGTCGGCTATCGGCTCTGGATTGCAACTGTTCTTCTGCTCCCCCTGCTCGGCCCGGCTCAGTCGGCCGCCGCCGATTGGAAACCACTTGCCGAACGTCTGACGGCCGACGGTTTCAATCGGGAGTCGATGGAGTCCCTTTTTGCGCATCCGGAAGTTCTTTTCGAGCCGGACGCGATGGCCGGAAAATTGCGGGTCCTGATCAGGAGCCGCTCGGCCGAAGAGGACTCTTTGGCTGCAACATTGCGGAAGGCCTTCCGAAGGGATTACCTCAAACCGCGGACCATTGCCCGGGCGAATTTGTATCTCATTGAAAACAAAGCTGTCCTTGAGAAGATCGCCATCCAATACGGCGTCCCCGAGGAGATCATCGTCTCGATCCTCCTCATCGAAACCCATCTCGGGGAAAAAACCGGGAGCCGGCGCGTCTTCAACCGCTTGGCCAGCATGGCCCGCGCCAGCGATCTGGAAATGGTCCGTCCCTACCTGAACGTCGAGATTCTCACCCCGGAAAATGAGGAATTCGCCCGCCGCCGCTGCCGGGAAAAGGCCGACTGGGCTTACGGTGAACTCAAGGCCCTGCTCCGCTACTCGGCACAAAACGGCATCGATCCGCTCGCCATCCGGGGATCGATTTATGGGGCGATCGGCCTGTGCCAGTTCATGCCGTCCAACGTCTTTCTCTATGGCGTGGACGCCGATGGTGACGGCCGCATCGATCCCTTTGCCAAGCCGGACGCCCTCCATAGCATCGCCAATTACCTCCGCGGCCACGGTTGGCGGGAAGGAATGGATCGGGACAGCCAGCACCGCATCATCTTCGCATACAACAACAGCACGGTCTATGCCAATACGGTCCTTGCCGTGGCGGAAAGGATCAAGGAACGGGGCCGCCGCGATCCCGGCGCGCGCAGCCAGACCGCCCCTCACCCGCTCGCTCCGATCCCTCCTTATTGACACATTCAACGCCGCTGTTTATATTATGACTTCGGTATCGTACAGGTAGAGAAGGAAAGCATGAGACCCGAACAGAACACCCTGCCGGAAGGGGACGTAAAAGATGAACAGGAGATCAGGGAACCGAAGTTCTACCGGGTGATCCTCCACAACGACGACTATACGACGATGGAATTCGTGATCGAGATCCTCATTGTCGTCTTCCATAAACCGGCGGCGGAGGCGACGCGGATCATGCTCGACGTCCATAAAAAAGGAAAAGGGATCTGTGGAGTCTATCATTACGATATTGCAGCCACAAAGGTCACCCAGGTCCATGCACTGGCCCGGCAGCGGGAATTCCCGCTGAAATGTTCCCTGGAAGAAGCCTGAGTGTCCCTGATAAGGTGAAGAAGAATTATGAAGATCAGTGAAAATCTAAACCGAATCATCATGGCGGCATATGCCGAAGCCAATGTCCGGCGGCATGAGTTCATCACACCGGAGCACCTCCTGTACGCCTCGCTTTTCTTCGATGAGGGGAGGGACCTTATCCTCAACTGCGGCGGAGACCCCACCCGGCTGAAAAAGGCCCTCGAGAAGCACCTCGAAGAGACGGACACGGTCGCCACCGCGACCCGGGCCATTCAGTCCCTCGGTTTCCAGAGCATTCTCGAGAGGGCCGCCTGGCACACCTCTTCCGCCCAGAAACAGACCCTGGAGCTGGGTGATGTGCTGGTCTCTATCCTCGACGAAAAGGAGTCCCACGCCTCCTTCTTCCTCCGGCGAGAGGAGATCAGCCGGCTGGCGATCCTCAACTACATCTCGCACGGCATCTCGGTCCTCTCCGGTGACGGGGGGTCTCAACGGGAGAGTCCGGAAACCCGCGAAGGGACGACCATCCGGGAGGCGAAAGAGGACCGGACAAAATTCCTCAGGAACTACACGCTGGAACTCACCGCGCGGGCGAGAAACGGTGAGATGGACCCCCTGATCGGCCGGGAGGATATCCTGGAAAGAACAATCCAGGTTCTCTGCCGTCGCTTCAAGAACAATCCGGTGCACGTCGGCGAGCCCGGCGTGGGAAAGACCGCGATCACCGAAGGGCTCGCCCAGCTCATCGCCAAAGACCTGGTCCCGAAAAAACTCAGGGGCGCTAAAATCTACTCCCTGGATATGGGGGCGGTCCTCGCCGGCACCCGCTTCCGCGGCGATTTCGAGGAGCGGCTGAAACGGATCATCAACGACCTCCAGAAGCTGGACAAGGCGATCCTCTTCATCGACGAAATCCACAACGTCATCGGCGCCGGCGCCGTCTCCGGCGGATCGATGGATGCCGGAAACATCCTCAAACCGGCCCTCGTTTCCGGAAAACTCCGCTGCATCGGCTCGACCACCTATGACGAATACCGGAAATATTTCGAGAAGGACGGCGCCTTCGCCCGCCGTTTTCAGAAGGTCGAGGTCCCGGAACCCTCTGTCGAAGACACCTTCCGGATCCTCCAAGGTCTCCGCGAGCGTTATGAAACATACCATCAGGTTGCGTATACGGAAGCGGGTCTCAGGGCGGCGGCCGAACTCTCCCACCGCTATATCAGCGACCGCCGTCTTCCGGACAAGGCGATCGATGTGATCGACGAGGCGGGCGCCTTCACCTCGATGAACCGCAGCGATGACACTGTGGATCGGGCGGAAATCGGGGCAAAGCAGATCGAGACCGTCGTTGCCCGTATCGCCCGCATCCCGGAGAAGAGTATCTCCACAACGGAAATCGGAAAACTCAGGGATCTGGAAGTCCAGCTGAAGGCCCGGATTTTCGGTCAGGACGAGGCGGTGGAAAAGGTCGTCGAAGCGGTCAAGCGATCTCGCGCCGGTTTCCGCGAACCGGACAAGCCTGTCGCCTCGCTCCTCTTCGTGGGGCCGACAGGGGTGGGGAAGACGGAGCTCGCACGGCAGCTGGCGGCGACCCTGAGCGTGCCGCTGCTCCGCTACGACATGAGCGAGTACCAGGAGAAACACACCGTGGCCAAGTTTGTCGGGGCGCCTCCGGGTTACGTGGGCTATGAGGAGGGAGGGCTCCTCACCGAGGCAATTCGAAAGAACCCCCACGCCGTCCTCCTGTTGGACGAGATCGAGAAGGCCCATGTCGACATCTTCAACACGCTCCTGCAGGTCATGGACTATGCAACGCTCACGGATAACAACGGCAAAAAAGCGGACTTCCGCAACGTCATTCTGCTGATGACCTCCAACGCCGGCGCCCGGGAAATCGGCCGACAGACCATCGGTTTCGAAGGGCAGCCCATCAACCGGGACGCCGTCTTCAAGGCCGTCGAAAAAACCTTTTCCCCCGAATTCCGCAACCGTCTCGACGGCGTCGTCAACTTCCACAGCCTCGAGGAGGCGGTGGTTTTGAAGATCGTGAAGAAGGCCATCGCCGAATTCACCGCACAGCTCATCGACAAGAAGGTCCTGCTGACTGTCACCGAGCGCTGCTCCGATTGGCTCGCCCGACGGGGCTACTCCCCCGAATTCGGGGCGCGGGAGATCGCCCGTCTGATCCAGGACCATATCAAGCGGTTCTTCGTGGACGAGGTGCTCTTCGGGAGCCTGCGGGAGGGAGGGGAGGCCGTCGCCGACATCGAAAACGACGACGTGGTCATCCGGGTGACCCATGCCGGTCTATCGACTCCCTGAGCAAACCGTCTTTCCCCCCGTTGAACATGCTGTAGAAAGCGGCCTGCTGGCCGTCGGCGGCGACCTTTCGCCGGAGAGGCTTCTGGCCGCGTACAGGGAAGGAATCTTCCCCTGGTACTCCGAAGGGGAACCGCTTCTCTGGTGGTCGCCCGATCCCCGCTTCGTCCTGTTCCCAGATGAACTCCGCATCTCGCGGAGCATGCGGCAGTTCCTGAAAAAAGAGTCCCTCCGGATCACTTTCGATCTTGCCTTCCCCGAGGTGATCGCCGCCTGTCGAAAGCCCCGCCCCGGCCAGGACGGCACCTGGATCACAAAGGAGATGGAGGAGGCCTATATCACCCTTCACCACCTCGGCTACGCCCATTCCGTCGAGGTCCGGCAGGAGGGAACGCTTACAGGCGGCCTTTACGGCGTTTCCCTCGGCCGGGTCTTCTTTGGCGAATCGATGTTCTCGACAAGGGCGAACGCCTCCAAGGCGGCCCTCATCACTCTCGTTTCCCGCTTGAAGGAGCTCCATTTCGACCTCATCGACTGTCAGGTCGAAACCCCCCATCTCGGGAGCCTCGGCGCCCGCTTCATCCCCCGTCGGGAGTTCAACGCCCTGCTGAAGGAGTCCCTCCGGCACGAGACGTTCCGGGGAAACTGGGGGGCGCTGAACGCAACGCGTCTCTTTCCAAAACAGGATATCTCCTGAGGAGAAAAACCCGTACCGCCGGGTCTTCCGACTGCCGATCCCTCCGGGCCGCGGAGCGGCATTACCGAATCGTTTGCAGGGCGCAGAAAGAAAGGGGCGTGGCCCTCATCGTCAGGGATTCCAGCGTTCCTTCTTCCGGTAGGCCATCCCTTCGAAGCGGGAGATGACTTCCCCCGACGCATCCGTGATCCGGACGGTGTAGACGGCGATTCTCGGACCGCAGGAGACCTCCTCCGCCTCGGCCTGGAGGAGATCCCCCTTCGCCGCCTTGAGGTAAGCGATTGAACAATGAATCGCCACGGCGATCTGTCCCCGGGAGTGGACGGCTGCGGCAAAGGCCAGGTCGGCCAGGGTGAAGATGACGCCGCCCTGAATGAGTCCGATGCCGTTGCGGTGATGCCCTTTCAGCCGCAGCTCGGCTCTGGCCCTGCCGTCTCCCGCATCCAGCAGTTCGATCCCCACGAATTCCGCAAAGCGGTCTCTGCGGAAAAAGGTCTTCAGCGCAGCGGAACTGATCTTGTCGCCCAAGCTTCTCTCCTTTATGGACATATTCTCAGTAGGTTACTGGACCAGGTTGTACGCCGCCGGATCAAAGCACGATCCCGCCGGGTAGACCCTCGTTCCCAGCTCGCGGTCCAGCATGAACAGCCCCTCCTTGCTGTCTCCGACCATCTCCAGCTGCCGGCAGACCTTGTCCGTGTTGTTTTCCTCTTCGATCTGCTCGTTGACGAACCAGGCGAGCAGCGGTTCCGCCGTGTAGTCGTTCTCTTTCCGGGCGATTTTAAGCAGGGCGTGGATCTTCGCGGTGATGAACTGCTCATGGGCATAGGCATCCTGCCAGGGTTCCATCGGATTCTTCCATTTCGTCTTGATCTGTTTGAGGTTCAGGAGGGTCACGGAAGCCCCGCGGCTTATCAGGTGATCGAAGAATTTCATCGCATGGATCGTCTCCTCGTGGACCTGGACCCGCATCCAGTGGGCCATGCCGTCGAGATTCTGGGAGTGGAAATAGCCCACCATCGACAGATAGATATAGGCCGACTCCAATTCGTTTTTGATCTGTTCGTTCATCGCATCAAACACCTTTTTGTTGATCATCGTCCTGTCTCCTTTCTTGTCATCGTCATCATCATTCCAACCGGTCGATCAAACCGAC
>JAMDBG010000004.1 GCA_023487865.1 Deltaproteobacteria bacterium
CGGAGGCGCATCGTTGAGGTGAACCGGAACATGCCCCGGGTATTCGGAGACTCCCTGCTGCATGTCTCGGAGGTCGATGCCATCGTGGTGATGGGGATCGAGGAAGTGTTGCTCGCCACGATGCAGTCGTCGCGGACGCATTTGCTCAGTTCCCCATAGACCTGTCTCTTCACGCCGATCTCTTCGAAGACCGCCTCGATGACGATGTCCGCCTCCTTGAAGGCGCCGATGTAATCCGAGGTCGTCGAAAGACGCCCCATCACCGCGTCTACCGGCTCCTGCAGCCGCTTTTTTTCGGCCATTCCGTCGAGGATCTTCCGGACGAAGGCCTTCCCCGGCTCAAGGGCATCGGGGATGTCCTTGACCAGAACCGGAAGCGGGGTGTTTCTGAGGATATCGATGATGATCCCCCGCCCCATCGTCCCGAAGCCCAAGACAGCCACCTTTTTCACCGGTTTCGGGACGAATCCCTTCGTCATCATCGCCTGGGGTTTGTCCGTCATCCCTTTGATGAAAAAGGTGTTGATGCTTCCCTTCGCCTCCTTCGTCAGAACGACCTCCACGAAATTCCGCTTCTCTATATCGAGTCCTTCGGCGAGCGACCGTTTCAATCCTTCGTGCATCGATTTGAGAGCCAGCATCGGCGCCGGGAGCTCCCGCCCCTTGGTCGCCTTGAGGATCCCCGCCCTGGCCGTCTCTGCGACGGAATCGATCTGGGAGAAGTCATGCACGGGCCTTTTCAGGTTCGCCTTCCCCGCTATGATCTCTTCAAGGAAAACCTTCGCTGCCTTCAGAAGGTCACCGTCAGCGGGAATCAGCCGGTCAACGATCCCCATCTCATAGGCCTTCGCGGCCGGCAGCATCGTCCCCTTCAGGATCAGTTCGAAGGCGCCATAGCCGATCAACCGGGGCAGGCGCTGCGTCCCTCCGGCGCCGGGAAACAGGCCGACATTGCACTCCGGCAGCCCGATGAGGGTCGTTTTCCCTTCCTTGGCGATCCGCCCGGTGCAGGCGAGGGTGAATTCCAGACCACCGCCGAGACAGTGGCCGTGGATGGCCGCGACAGAGGGGATCCCCAGGGCGCATAACCGGTTGAAGGAGGAGTGAAAGCGGCCGATTGTCCTCAGTACTTCGTCCGCAGTCTCGATCTGGGAGAGCAACTTCAGATTCGCACCGGCAAGAAAATTTTCCGGCTTGCCGGAAATGAAGACGACACCCCGGTATCCCTTCGTCGTTTCCAGTTCATGCATGACCTGCTCAAAACCGCTGAAGGCGTCGTCCGTCCAGGTATTCATCTTCTCGCCAACCACATCGAAGGTGATGACGCCGATCCCCGTTTCTTCCCTCACCAAGTTGAACACTTTTCCCATCATTGACCTCCTTGTTGATTTTCATGAACACCGGTATGGCAACGCGAACCAGACCGTGACAAACGTCGCTGGATTCGGATGGAAGCAAGGCGACAGGATCACCCTCCCGAAACCGATTTGACGTCTCCGATCTCTGCAGGAAAATTTGTCCCTACCGGGCCGTCATCCGGACCGCTCCGTCGAGGCGGATGCATTCACCGTTGAGCATCGGATTCTCGAGGATATGACGGACAAGCGCCGCATATTCAGCCGGTCTGCCGAGGCGTTTCGGGAAGGGCACGGTCTGAGCCAATTGCACCCGGACGCTCTCGGGAAGGCCCGCCATCATGGGCGTGTCGAAAAGCCCCGGGGCGATGGTCATGACGCGGATCCCATAATCGGCGCATTCCCTTGCGATCGGAAGCGTCATCCCCGCAACCCCGGCTTTAGAGGCGCTATAGGCCGCCTGGCCGATCTGCCCGTCGAAGGCGGCAACAGAGGCGGTGTTGATGATGACCCCCTTCTCCCCTTCCCCATTCGGTGTGTTCTTCACCATCTGCTCGACGGCCAGCCGGATGATGTTCAGCGTCCCGACAAGGTTGATCTGGACGACCCGGTTGAAGAAGGAAAGTGACATCGGCCCTTTCTTTGACAGCACCTTGCCCGGATTGGCCACGCCGGCACAGTTGATCGCCACGTGGATCGTCCCGAAGGCAGCGACAATCTTTTCCATCGCCGTCCGGCTCTCCTCATCGCTGGTCACATCGGCAGCAACGAAAATGCAATTCGGCCCCAGCTGTGCGGCGATCTTCTCCCCCCTCTCCACCGCGATATCGAAAATCGCCACCTTGGCGCCCAGGGCGGACAGGCTCCGGGCAGTCGCCTCACCCAGACCGGAGGCGCCTCCTGTGATCAGCACCGTGCACTCTTTGACCTGCATATCAAATCTCCCTTCCTTTCATCGAATTTTAAAAGACCTTCCCCGCGCCGGGAAAACCGGCTGATTGTATAGAGCGTTAAGAGGGATGGAGCCAGGCGTTAAGCCCCCCGTGTAATAGGAGCTTGTTACCTTTCTTTTTTTGCATGAATTCGGAGATATTTTCAAGGTCAAAAACAGAGACTCTCTCTATTTCGGGATGAGATCGATGACCGTTATCTCCGGCGGCGAGAGAAAACGGATCGGCGGACCCGCGGTCCCCGTCCCCCGGCTGACATGGAGAAGGGCGTCTTCTGCCAGGGTATAGTTTCCGCTGTGGTACGCAAAGAAACGGCTCGTGATCAGGTTGAAGGGAAATATCTGTCCCTTGTGGGTGTGACCGGAGAGCTGGAGATTGAACGCGCCCGGAGCGTCATTTTCCACCAGGGGTTGATGTTTGAGGAGGATCTTGAAACGACCATCACCCCCGAGAGAAAGGACCTCCCGATCCGACAATCCTCCCTGCGGGCCGAGACGGCGGATCGTCGGATCGTCGACACCCGCGAGTTCAATCCCGTCGGCCACGGTCGCGACCTCGCCCCGCAAGAGGATAAACCCCGATCGGGCGATGAAATCAATGGCGTCATCGATTCCCGCATAGAATTCATGGTTCCCGGTCACGGCAAACTTCCCGTAGCGGGGACGGATATCCCGGAACTGCGCGATGGCTTCGGCCATACTGTTGAGCTGGCCGTCCACGAGGTCTCCTGTGGAGACGAGAAGGTCCGGCTGCGCCTCTCTCACCTTCCGAACGATGGCGGCAAGCCGTTTCTCCCGCACCAGAACACCGACATGAACATCGGAGATCTGGACAACCCGGATTTTTCCGGTTTCCTTCGGGATTTTATGTGAACGGATCTCAATGTGTTCCTGCCGGATCTGACGCGCTTCGAAGAAACCGTACCCTCCGATGATCAAAGCGGCTGAAATCGGAATGAGAAAAAGCGTTCCGGCAGTCGGGAGATACGCGGTGACATCCATGCGGAGGACAAAGCCGGCCGTATAAACCAGGAGACGGTAGAACTCCAGAAGGATAGAGACGGAGAAAAAAAGGAAGATGACGGCCATCCAGAGGTAGCCCGCCCACGACAAGAGCCTGGCCAAGGTCTCGAGTCCGAATCGTTCCGACACGCGGATGAGGAGGGGAGCCAAGAGGCCCAGGGCGAGCAGCACGATAAGCCCTCCCTGAATGGCCATACCGGGGGCAAAGGCCGCCCGGATTTTCAG
>JAMDBG010000147.1 GCA_023487865.1 Deltaproteobacteria bacterium
TGGCCGGCTCCTATTTCGTGGAAGCACTGACCAACGAGATGGAGGCCAAGGCCTGGGAGTACATCGAGAAGATCGACGTGATGGGAGGGATGCGGGCCGCGATCGACAAGGGGTTCCCCCAGTTGGAGATCGCCGATGCGGCGTACCGCTTCCAGCAGCAGATCGACGCGCAGGAGAAGGTGATGGTCGGCGTGAACAAATATACCACCGACACGAAACAGGAGATCCCCGTCGTCGACATCGACGAGCAGGTCGAGGAGGAGCAGATCGCCCGCCTGACCGCCGTGAAGAGGAGGCGAGACTCCCGCGCCGTCCTGCGGGACCTGGGCGACCTGAAAGACGCCTGCAAAACCGGGAAAAACGTCATGCCCTTCTGCATCGCCGCGGTGAAGGACCACGCCACCGTCCAGGAGATCTGCGACGTCTACCGGGAAGTGTTCGGCGAATACCGCGATCCGGGGCTGTATTAATGAAGGTGGCCGGGGGCGGGATTTCGTGAGGGACGCGGATCTTTTTCCGACCATGCGCATCCTCGCTCCGCTGCCGGGAAAAAACTCGCGCCGCCGGCGCTCAGACAGTTTTTCCGGCGGGCGCTGCGCTGCGGCGGCATGGAATCCGAAAAACTCTCCCATGCTCCCCTCACGAAACCCCACCTCCGGCTGATCCCGGTAAAGGAGAGGAAGAAAGGCGCAAGGTAGCATGATGACAGAAAGAACGATTCGGATCATGGTGGCCAAACCGGGCCTCGACGGCCACGACCGGGGCGCGCGCGTCCTGGCCCGCTGTTTCCGCGATGCGGGATTTGAGGTGATCTACACAGGCTGCCACCAGAGCCCGGAGCAGATCGCCGCGGCGGCGATCCAGGAGGATGTGGATCTGGTGGGCCTGAGCTGCCTCTCCGGCGCCCATCGCTATCTCTTCCCCCGCGTGGCGGAACTGCTCAGGGGCCAAGGGGCGAACGACATCACCGTGATCGGCGGCGGGATCATCCCCGACCAGGATTTCCCCCTTCTTTACGAAGCGGGTATCAAGGCGATTTTTACCCCGGGCGCGACGCTCGATACGATCGTCGACTGGGTCCGGACGAACGTCAAACCGCGGAAATAGGCAAATGGCAGACACCTCGGACGAAAAGGAGCAACTCCGCAAGATCCGGGCGGGAGACGTCCGGACCGCTTCCCGGCTGATCCGGAACCTGGAGGACGGCCTCCCCGAGGCGAAGTCCTCGATAAAACGCATTTTCCCCCACACGGGGCGCGCCCACGTCCTGGGCGTCACCGGCTCCCCCGGGGCGGGGAAGAGCACCCTGGTAGACGCCCTGATCTCCTCCTTCCGCAAAAAAGAAAAGACCGTCGGCGTCCTGGCCGTCGATCCGACCTCCCCCTTCACCGGCGGCGCGATCCTGGGCGACCGGATCCGGATGCAGCGCCACGCCGAAGACCCGGGCGTCTTCGTCCGCAGCCTCGCCACCCGCGGCGCCCTGGGCGGCCTTGCCAAGGCCGTCGGAGACGCCGTCCATGTCATGGACGTCATGGGAAAAGAGATCATCATGGTGGAAACCGTGGGGACCGGACAGCAGGAGGTGGAGATCATCAACCACTCCCATACGGTCGTCGTCGTCCTCGTCCCGGGAATGGGCGACGAGATCCAGGCGATCAAGGCGGGGATCATGGAGATCGCCGACATCTTCGTGATCAACAAGGCGGACCGCGACGGGACGGCGCAGCTCATGAGCGAACTGACCGCCATGCTCAACATGGTCCCCGAATTCCCCGGCGGGTAGCAACCCCCGGTCATCCGGATCGGTAACGTCTTCGACACCGGCCCCTTCGGGGAGAGCCTGGAAGAGCTGGCCGCCGCCATCGAAGGCCACCACCGGCGGCTTGTGGAAACGGGCCTTTTGGGCGACCGGATGCGGCGCAAGACGATGGTCGAGATCCACGAGGCCCTCCGCGACGCGATCCTGGAGCCGATCCTGAAAGGCCTGATGGAAAGCGGGGAGATGGACACCATCGCGGAGCGTCTCCTGAGGAAGGAGTCGGACCCGTACACGCTCGCCGAAGAGGTCGCCCGCCGCTACCTGAAATAAAAGACGAAAAAACGGGGACAGCGCCCAATTATTCGATTCTCCTATGGGCCTTTCGAAAAGCACCGGCCCCCAGCATGGCTTCATCAATGCGAAATACTTTAACAGCCCCCACATTATATGATAATAATGGGGATAACTGGGAGATAATTGGATAATTGTAATTGGTAATTGGGCGCTGTCCCTATTTAAATTTAAAGGATGCGATGGCTATGGAACCGGTTGCCGACATGAGAGACGACATCCTGGGAAAATACCGGAAGGGAATCGTCCAGATCTACACGGGAAACGGGAAGGGCAAGACGACCGCCGCCTTCGGCCAGGCGCTAAGGGCCATAGGCCAGGGCTACCGGGTCTGCGTCATCCAGTTCATGAAGGGACGCAAATACGGGGAGTTTCTCGCCGGGGAAAAGTACCTGCCGAACCTCACCATGCACCTGGCCGGCCTCGACAGCTTCGTCATGCGGGAAAAACCGGCGCCGCTCGACATCGAACTCGCCCGCCAGGGCCTTGCCCTCGCCCGAAAGGCCATCGCCTCCGGCGACTACGACATGGTCATTCTGGACGAGATCAACGTCGCGGCCGATTTCCAGCTGATCCCACTCGACGAAGTGATCGACCTCGTCAAGAGCAAGCCCGCCGCCGTCGATCTTATTCTCACCGGCCGCTGCGCCCCCCCGGAGGTTATCGCCCTCGCCGACACGGTGAGCGAGATCCGGGAGGTCCGCCACCATTACAACGCCGGCGTCAAGGAGCGGGCCGGGATTGAATACTGAGTTGAAGGAGGATCTGTGATGGGTGCATCGAAAACAGCATTCCGGTATGGATGCATGGCGGCCGTTCTTCTGGCCTTTCTGATCCCGGGCGGCTGCGGCGGCAAGGCCGTCAAGTATTCCTACGTCACCAAGACCGGCGTTCAGGAACTCAAAAACTACCAGTGGGGTAATGCCCGCGGCCTCTACGTCCAGGATCCCTTGCTGGAGGCAAACGTCCAGTTCCTGGTGGATCGCAGTCTGGAACAGAAGGGATTGCGTAAAAGCACGGGAAAGGCTGATCTGCTGGTCTGGATAAGCTACGAGTATGACTCCAACAGCTACAAGCTGCAAACGCTGAACCTGAACATTTCCAAGGCCGGCAACAACGAGCTGGTCTGGCGGGGGACTGCCGTCGGGAATATCCGAACCGATGGCACCTCCGGTGACCTGAAGAAGGTTGTCGAGGGAATTCTGGCCAATTTCCCCCCCCAGTAAATCGGGAATCGCCATCCCACAGACCGCCTGCCTGGATTATACGGCAGCCTTTACCAGTTGAACCCTGGATTCCGCAAAGTTGATCAGGTGAATCTTGTCTTCGAACACCTGTGTCTCGCCGAAGAGTGTTTCTACACTGATTTTGCCGTTTTCAATCGTGATCTGGGTCACATTTTCCATCGCCGGCTTTTGGGCGCCGGGCGCGTATAACTTAGCCAGACACATAGTCCCCCCTGAAAATTTCTGAAGCCAAAAAGGCAAAACACCATTGGATAAAAGCGCTACTTCAACAGTTTCTGGGCCTTTTTCAGGAACTCGTCCACCTCGGCCATCTTGTCGGCCGTCCGCCGCAATTGCTCGGCGACCTCTTTTTGATCCGCGGCCATCTTGTCGGCCCATTCGCGGAATTCCGTCCCATGTTCCTGGTTATGTTCCAGCCAGTAAGCCAGAAGGCTTTGCAGTTGACTCTTGGCATCTTGCATCAAATCCCCTCCTTCGCATCGGATAATCTTGCCGCCGGTTCCTTTTTGTCACCTTTACGACGGCTGTTCGTTCATTATTCCTCATTACAACAAATCATCGCCAAATGCACCCAACTGCCTCTGCGTTTGGCGGACGGGCGAAGTCCGCTTGCACAGCTCCGGTGCCATGATCGATCAGTCATTGTCCTCGTATGCCTCGGGCCGGAACCGGGGGGTGCAGATGGCGAGGAAGATCAGGTCCCCCCGGCCGAGGTTGGTTATCCGCTGGCGGCAGGACGGGGGGATGAGGACGACGTCGCCGATGCCCACCTCCTGCGGAGGAAGACTGCCGATCTTCCACGCGGCCGCGGCCATCGAGGATGACGTAACGCTCGGCAGTCCCTGCCAGCCGGTGCCACCGCGTGGTCACCCCCGGCGCGACGCGCGCCCGAGCGATCGATGCGTCCGGATCATCCGGCGTGTTGGACAGCTCGATGATGTAACACTCCTCGGGAGTGAAATACTCCGCATCGGGATTCACGCGTTTGATGGCTTCCTTCATCTCACCCTCCGCCTGCCGGGCAACGGCAAAGCCATGCGGAGGCACGGCGCTGCTTCCCTGCGAAGCAGTGCCGGTCCAGTGGCGACCGCTTCAGCGGAGCGACGCGTAAGCCGGCTGCCTGGCTGCCGCCTGCATCGCTAGGGCCGGGGCGGCCTCTGCTTCTTCGGCATCCTCTTCATCATTTCTTCGATGTTCGGCATACCGCCCAGCCCCATGACCTCGGGAATGCTGTTCACCTTCGTGTAATCCCCGGGCACCTCGAACATGGAGGCCTTGGCCGCACCCAATTTCACGTCCTTGAACTTCATCACCATCTTGCCTCCGGATCCGGGGTAGTTGGGATTCGGGGGAAGGGTCATTTCGGTTTGGATATTGAAATCCTTGAGATCCTGCGCCTCCCAGAGGGTGGCCTTGTACTTCTCCTCGGGTTTGCTCTTCCGATAAAAGACCGCATCGTACTTGATGCACGGGTGGCCGTCGATCGTCTCGGCGCCCACCTTTTTCTTTTCGAGCACCATGTCCGGATCATAGGCATTCGGGGTATTTTCCCGGTCCTGGATCTGCTGTTCGAAGTAAGTCTTTGCAACGGTGTTCATCATGATGCTCTTTTTCGCATCCCCCAGTGTGATCGTTACAACGTCCTTCATGCCCGGGTTTTCCACGCGGCTCTTGTTTCCCATTCTTGCCATCGGCATTTCCATCCCCGACGTGACCATCGTTGCCGTGAAATTGTCCGGCGGGGCTGAAAAAACGGACGAACCGGTGAACAGGATCGCACCCATGACAAAAACCGATACCAGAAACCGAATACTGACTTTCGACATGACATCCTCCTTGGTCTTCCTCATACCGGCCGTGACCCTCCACCGCCGATTGGGGTTTGTTTTTCATCACCATGTTGAACCGCTACGGATCGCCGTATGGCATAGTTTTCAGGATCCGTCAATGGATGACTCGAAGAGCGGTTTTCTTTTCCGGTCGTTTCAGCGGCTCTCACGGGCCGCCATCATGAGCCGATGGAAGCGCTCCGCCCTGAGCAGAAAGGTTTCGAGCTTGGCGCCGATCAGTTGGGGGAAAGGGGAGCCGTCGCTCTCTATCGCCAGAAACGGCAGGTCATCGACGCCGGCCAGCATCGCCCGCAATTTTTCGTTCGCCGGATCGGTCGCCAGCTTCCTTTGCGCGGTCATGATCTCGCCGAGGATGGCCTCCGAGATACGGTTCGGCATGCACCCGAACGGCCCGATGGAGATGACCCCGCAGGTATGGGTAGCCACATCGCCGAGGGTGCCGCCGATGGTCAGGATCGCCTCGCCGAGCAGGTCCTGCGAAATATAAGGGACGGCATTATTAATTATTTTGGCCACATCCAGCGGCTCGGCCGACACGAGCCCAGATCCGGAGAGGATCGATTTAATCCGGCTCTCGTCGTGTCTCTGGAAAAAATGGCGGATTTTCAGCTTGAATCTCTGCGCCACCGTCAGATGATCGTGATTGCTCCCCCGCTCCGTCAGATAATTACAGTAGTAAATCCACTCGGACACCGGCGCGCACACGGCGGCAAACCCCCTCTCCGCAAGGGACTCCGTGAGATACCGGCGGGAAAGGGCATCGCGGCGGACAAAGATCTCGCCCGTCAGGGTGATCACGGGAACCGCATGAAGCGGCCGCTTGAGCGGTATGAAGCTCAGGCGCTCCGCGCTTTCGGCAAGCTGGGCGGTCAGGACCTTAAAATTCCCCTTCTCCAGGGCCAGGAGGATCTTGCCCCATTCCTCGGCGAAGATCCCGGCAGCACCGGCAGGATCCGTGCCATCGGCCAAGAGCATCGAACGGATGTCCTCCATCACATCGGAGACGATCGCCGCCCACCAGCCGTAGCGCTCGAAATGCTCGTCCATCCCGATATAGGAGTTGTCCGCAGTCAGGGAGAGCAGGGCCACATCCGGGAGTTCCATCCGCCGGATCAGGTCCTCCATGTAAACGCAGTACTGTCCGAAGCGGCAGGGGCCAGAAGCGGTCGGCATGAAATACACCAGGACCTCGTCGGGGCGCTTCCCGTTTTTGATGTAGCTGAGCAGGGTCCCCGTAGTCAGGATCAGCGGCAGGCACTCCTTGCAGGAGGTATTCGCCCGGCCGAGCTTGAGGATGGCCTCGTCGTTTTCCCTGTGCCCCTTGGCATGGAATCCCAGTCCCCGCATCACCGAGGCAAATCCGTCCGTCACGAGCCGCCCCATCGAGGGGATGAGGACCGTCACCCGCGGATCCTTCAGGGACAAGGTCTCTCCCGAGGAGGTGGCGACCTGGGGGACGCCGTCCTCGAGCAGGATGCGGGCCGGACTGAAGGTGCGCCTGCGGGGCGAGATCAGTTGCCTGTCCATCAGCCGGCGGTAGCTCCGGATGATATCGAGAAATGCCTCTATCCGGGTTTCGAGGCCGGCATCGGCGGTGTGGCTGTCCAGTTCCAGGGTCAGGGAGGGCTTGCGCCCCATGATATCGCGGAAGTAGCTGATGACGAAGGAATCCGGTCCGCAGGAGAAATTGGTGATGTAGGCGCCGAAGAGCTGGGGATGCCTTTTCACGAAACGGGCCGCCCGGATGATGAGATTTCCCATACCCCAGTACATGTGTCTCTTTGACCGCTCCTGCTCCAGATCGAGAAAATCAAGAGGGATCACCGGGATCCCGCGGGTGGCGAATTTATGTGGGATCCCCATGTGGGCCTCGCCGGCAAATCCGTTGTAGGGTCGGGCGAAAAGGACGATCCCCACCTTTTCCGGATCCGCTTCGAGCTCAGCGAGCATTTTCCCGCCTGCCTCCCTCATCGCCGCGAAACCCTCGAGCTGCTTCTGCAGGGCGACGGCAAACGCCTCCTGCGCCGCCCGATGGCCGATCCCCATCCGGCCGGCCGTTGCAACCAGAGCCTCTTCGGCACTCTCGATCCCGCCGGAGAAATCCAAAAGGGGCGTCAGGAGCCGCGTGCCGCGCTGACTGAGCCGACCGAGTTTTTTGCCGAAGGCCGTCTGCAGATAGAAGGTCTCCCCCTGCACCAGGGGGCACACCTGGGACTGCAGACTGCTTCCGTCACGCTGCAGCGGTACGGCCTTGAAATGGGGCAGAAACAGAAAGTCCAATTGGGGATCGCTCTCAAGAAGCGTATGGATAAACCCGTGCGCGAGTTCCGCCGGGTAGCAGAAGGCGGCCCCGCACTGATCCATCCCTTCCTGACTTGGGTGATCGGGCAGGACCACGTCGAAACCCAGTGCGTCGAAAAAATGGGAGTACAGCGGGTAATAGGTGTTGACAAGAAAACTGCGGTTGATCCCCACCCGGCCCTTGGAGGATCGGGCCTGCGCTTTGTCCGGCTGCGTCCCATGGGTTTGAAAGATCAGCTCCTGGCGGACACTCGCCAGATCGATTCTCTCCGTTTCGTAGTGCACGTTCCGGCGGATATTGTAATAGCGGTTGCAGGCGCCCCCGAAGGGGTGTTTTTGTCCCTCCACCTCGATGACGGCGATCGCGCAGCGCCTGTCGCATTTCTCCTTCCCCCCGGGGCAGGTGAATGTCTTTCCGTAAACGACCTCCCGCCGGGCAAGGGCTTCGAGATCGAAGGCGCCCTCGGCCATGAGACCGGAGTCGATCCGCTTCTGGACTTCGAGGGCGACACCGAACGCCCCCATCAACCCGGGTTCCGGCGGGACGATGATCGGTTTGCCGATCAAGGCCTCCATCGCCAGCGGCACCGCCTTGTTGTAACAGACGCCCCCCTGCATGAAGATCTTTTCCCCCACCGGCCGGTTCCCCTTGACGCGGTTGGAGTAGTTCATACAGATCGAATAGACCAGGCCGGCGGCGATGTCCTCGCGGGGCACCCCTTCCTGGATCGCGTTCTTGATGTCGGAGGCGATAAAGGCGGCGCACTGATCATTGAAGTTGGGCGGCCGTTTCCCTTTAAAGGCAATATCGGCGATATCCTCCATCTTCAATCCCAGCGTCTCGTGGGCCGATTCCTCCAGAAATGAGCCGGTCCCTGCCGAACACGCCTCGTTCATGGCGTAATCGGCGGGGACGGAATTGACGATATAGGTGTATTTGGCGTCCTGGCCGCCGATCTCAAAAATGGTGTCCACCTGGGGATCAAAATAGACGGCGGCCGCGGCGTGGGCGATGATTTCGTTGACGACCCCTTCCGTGAGGGCGTGCAGCCCGGCGATCTGCCTGCCCGATCCGCAGACGCCCAGGCCGGTGATGCGGATCGTTTGCGGATCGACCTTCTGCCTGACCTGATCGAGGAGCGAGCGGTAGCAATTGCGGGAGGCGCCCACCGGATCCCCGTTGGTGCGCAAATAGACCGAAGCCAGAAGGGCGTGGTTCTCCCGGCGCACCAGCACGGCCTTTGTGGTGGTGGAGCCGACATCGAGACCCAGGATGCAGTGATCGCCGGGACGGACCGCATCACGTTCGACCGTTTTGAACTCCACCCTGCCGACGTGATCATTCAGAGGCGGGAGGCTGTCGAAGGAGGTCCCTCCGGGAACGATAAGGTCGGAAAACCCCGGGAAAGGGAGGGTCTCGTGGGAAAGCCCCCACAGGGCGGCGCCGAGGGCCTCCATGTGGGTCGCCGTCTCCGGTACGACCAGGCCCGGGATCTCCCGGCGGAGGTATTCGATCATCATGCGGTTCTGGGCCGCGCCGCCGATGATCATGATGTTGCGCCGCTCCTCCTTCTTCAGCAGCTCCAGGATCTTGTCGGCCATCATCCTGCAAAGGCCGGCGGTCACCTGCGGCTTGGGAATCCCCTTGTTGGTGGCATGGGTGCAGTCCGACTTGCAGAAGACCGAGCAGCGGCCCGACACAGGATAGGGCTCCTCGATCTCCGCCCACTGCGCGGCCTCCCCGAGGCTCACATCCATGCGGCGCAGCTGCTGCAAGAAGAACTCGCCGGTCCCGGAGGCGCACTTGTTGCCGGTCACCACGTTGATGATGTGACCCGACCGGTTCAACACGTACACCAGGAAGGTCTCGCCGCCGGCGGAAACAACGGCAGGGCAATCGATACCAGGCGGCTTCGCAAAGGCGTATGCATACTCCACCGCCTCGGGTTCCGGGATCGATGTCAGGTTGACCAGCCGCCGGAACTTGCGGCCGGTGGCGGTGATCCGGTTGAAGGAGGATAGATCCACGTCCCTGAGGGCCTGAATCAGGCAGCGCTTGGCGTCACCCTCGTGGCTATAGACGGAATGGGCGATGATACGGGTCGAAGAGGGCCCCTTGTCATCCGGGTCAAGTTCCACTTGAACCAGAGAAACGGTCGATGCCCCCAGGCACAGACCAAGCGATTTCAACGTATCGGGCATGAATTACACCTTTTCCGGAGCTGACTTCGAACATCTGTAAGGGAGATTCTATCAGAAATGGGCCCTTGACGGGAAGATTTAATATATCGGCAATCCCACCCCAACAGCTTGTGTCAAAATTTCGTGTCCCGCTCTACTTTGGCTTGACAGATCATATAATCTGCTTGACATACCCCACCGCTTTTCATATCCTCGACTCACGCAAAACAAGATCCTGTCAGTATCAGTTTATACTAACCGGCAACGTCAACCCAAATGAAAGGGCTACCCGATGACGCTCACATGGATTATCATAGCGGTGGCGGCGGTCCTCGCCGTGGCGGTTATCTCCCTTTACAACAAGCTGGTCCGGCTCCGCAACACGGTGCGATCCGCATGGTCGGACATCGACGTGCAGCTCAAGAAACGTTATGATCTTGTGCCAAACCTGGTGGAAACGGTGAAGGGCTACGCAGCCCACGAGCAGTCGCTCTTCACGAAGGTGACCGATGCCCGGGCGCAGGCGATCAAGGCCACGGGTCCCGCCGAAACGGCAAAGGCCGAAAACCAGCTGCGTGATTCGCTGAAGAGCCTGTTTGCCGTTGCCGAGGCGTATCCCGACCTGAAGGCGAATCAGGACTTTTTACAGCTGCAGACCCAGCTCAAGGAAATCGAGGACAACATCGAGGCCGCACGGCGCTATTACAACGCGGTCGTAAGGGATTTCAACACCGCGATCGAGCAATTCCCCTCAAACCTCGTT
Source organism: Deltaproteobacteria bacterium (assembly GCA_023487865.1). Classification (GTDB taxonomy): domain Bacteria; phylum Desulfobacterota; class Syntrophia; order Syntrophales; family UBA5619; genus JAKAFS01. Next base: position 10,453 of record JAMDBG010000147.1, read on the forward strand.
GCCTCACAATTCGGATTCGAGAGGAACGATTTCTTCGAGCTCGAAAGCCCGGAGGTCGAGCGGAAAGCGGTCAAAGTCGGTTTCCGATGAGAGGCGGGGCCATGATCCTCACACCCGACCGGATGCTGAACCCCCCGAATAGAGCCCGAGGGGCGGTTTTGTGGATCGTCGCGGCCGTCATTCTGGTCCTCGTCGGCAGCGGCCCGGGCGTTGCCGCAGCCGCATCCGAAGCGATCCTGTCGTTTGCAAGCCACATCACCGTGGATCCCGACGCGAGTATGCGCGTGACGGAGACCATCAGGGTCGTAAGCGCCGGCGACCAGATCAAGCGGGGGATTTACAGAGACTTCCCGACAACTTACAAGGACCGCGCCGGGAATAAATACATCGTAGGTTTTTCAGTCCTTGCCGTCGAGCGCGACGGAAAACCCGAGGCCTACCACACCGAAACCCTCGCCAACGGCATCCGGATTTACATGGGCCGGAAGGAGTATTTGCTGCCGCAGGGGGAGTATGCCTACACACTGACCTACCGGACCGACCGGCAGCTGGGTTTCTTTCAGAACCACGACGAGCTCTACTGGAACGTCACCGGAAACGGGTGGAACTTTCCCATCGAAACGGCCTCGGCGACGGTTGTGCTGCCGCCGGGGATCCCTGCCGACAAGATGGCCCTCGAGGGTTATACGGGCCCGATGGGCGCCAAAGGCCAGAACTACACCACGTCAGTGATCCCTGGCGGCAAGGCCGTTTTCAAAACGACGCGCCGGCTCAACGCCCGCGAGGGGCTCACCATCGTGGTCGGTTGGCCGAAGGGGTTCGTGCGGGAACCCTCCCTCAGCGAAAAGACCGTCCATATACTCAAGGACAACCTCACCCTGCTGGTTGTCGCGATCGGCTTTGCCGTTCTCCTGGTCTATTACATGCTGGTGTGGCTGGCGGCGGGCAGAGACCCGGCCAGGGGGACCATCATGCCGATCTACTCCCCGCCCGATAACCTGTCGCCTGCATCGATGCGGTTCATGGCCGAGATGGGATACGACGACAAGGTGTTCGCCGCCGCCGTCATCGACATGGCCGTGAAGGGATTCCTTTCCATCCACGAGAAGAACGGCAAGTACACGCTCATAAAAACCGACGGCAACCTGTCCAAACTCGGCGCCGAAGAGAAAAAAATCGCCGCGCAGCTCTTTCAGTCCGGCAGCTCGATCGTTCTCGAACAGAAAAATCACTCCCGGATCGCCGCTGCCCAAAATGCCCTCAGGACGTCGCTGACGCTTTCATTCGAAAAGACCCATTTCGTCACCAACCGGGGGGCCTTTGTCACCGGTGTGGTTATATCCGCAGCTGCAATGGCGGCAAGCTTCCTTTCCATGCTGGATCAGCCCGACGTCCTGTTTCTCGGCGTATGGCTCACTGGATGGAGCATCGGGGTAACATTTCTCGCCGTGATGGTCGTAAAGCTCTGGCACCAGGTATTTACAGGGGCCAGAAAGCTGGGGACAATGGTCGGCAGTCTCGGGGGGGCCGTCTTCATGACCTGTTTCGCATTGCCCTTCTTCGGCGCGGAGATCTTTGTCCTGATCATCCTTGCCCAGAGCGCCCCGACCCTGGTCGCTCTTCTGGTCGTCGTGGTTATCATGAACATGGCGTTCTATCATCTGCTCAAGGCCCCGACAATGCTCGGACGCCGGATTCTCGACCGTATCGAAGGTTTCAAGATGTTTCTGGGCGCCACCGAGGGGGACCGTCTCCGGCGCATGGTCCCTGCGGATCGGACACCTGAGCTTTATGAGAAGTATCTGCCGTATGCCCTCGCATTGGACGTCGAGCAGGCATGGACCGAGCAGTTCGCCGACGTGCTCTCCGCGGCCATGCGGCCGGACGGCGGCGGCTATCGCCCCGGATGGTACTCGGGTTCGCTGTTCGACAGTACAAAAGTCGGCAGTTTCGCGGGCGAGGTGGGAAGCTCTCTGAGCAATGCCATTTCTTCCTCTGCGACTGCGCCGGGATCAAGATCGGGAAGCAGCGGCGGAGGAGGGGGAGGCTCGTCCGGCGGCGGGGGTGGAGGCGGTGGCGGTGGCGGCTGGTAGTACACTTTCTGGTGTACCGATTCGCCTTATGAGGCGCCGTTCTTGTTCCATTTGTAGACACGCATGGGTGGGATGTTCAAAAATTCCACAGACATCCGGCCTGATCCCAGGAAGGGCCGGCACAAGGATTCGACTCGCTTGCTCACCTGATATGCCACAAAGCACCCATTTGAGGGGAGCAGAGAAGAAATCGCCTCGATCACTTGCGATGCCTCACCTTGTTTCATTGTGGAAAAGGGAATGCCGGAAATCAAGGCTTCCGGGACGCCGAGCCCATACATCGAAACGATTTCCTTCAGCCGGCACGCGTTGCCCAGGTGTGCGATGAGTCGGTCGTCCTTGATGCTGCTGACCAACGTATGAAAATGCGGGTTGATTTCTATGCTCAAGAGCTTGGCGTTCTGCGGCATCGCGCGTAGTATCGCTCGGGTTGTTCCCCCTGTGCCGGATCCCAACTCTATGACGGTCTTGACTGTGGCGATCCCTGCGGCCTCCAAAATGCGTTGTTCGAGGAAACGAGAACTGGGAATGATGGATCCGACCTGAAGGGGGTGTTTCAAGAATTCCTGAAAGAAGACGAACCGGCCATCCAACAGAGAAAAAACTGGCTTCGTGTTTGACATCCACCTATCTCCTGTCTGACAAATTCCCCATGAACATCGCCTGATGTCTCAAGAGTTTTACAATACGGATACGACGTAAATACCGAGTTGAACAACTCATCGATCTGCACTTCACGGAAATCAATCGGCGTCGGTGTTCTTTCTCGGCTACTATGGGCAAAATTTTCTTTGAAATCAAGAAATAAATCGAAGCGATTGCGCCTTACACGGCTGTATTGGATCCCAAACACGGTAAATATAGGCGCATTTGATCGGGAAATGCGGTTACGTTCTCAGGAAAGTCCGGCGATTTTCTGCCGGGCGTTGTTTTCCCTTGTTTCCCGTGAGCCCTTCATTCCATCTCTTCCCCCTCCGCCTTCAGGCGTTTTTCGATCCGTCGTCGCCGGGGGCGGCACTGCGGGCCATCACCTGTTCCATGGCGATGCGAAGCTGCCTCATGTCTATGGGTTTGCTGATATAGTCATCCATCCCTGCCGCCAGACAACGCTCCCGATCCCCCTGTATAGCGCCGGCGGTCATGGCAATGACGGGGATGCGGTCGGCGGCCGTGGCGAGCTCCTCTTTGCGTAACGCCTCCGTCGCCTCCATCCCGCCCAGCAACGGCATCTGCACATCCATAAGGACAAGATCGAACCGCTCCCGCCGAACGGCTTCCAGGGCCTGTACGCCGTCATCCACCACGGTGACCGTATGCCCCGCATTCTCCAGTATGCGCACCGCAAGCAGTTGATTCACCGGATTGTCCTCCGCCAACAGGATCTTGAAGGTACCGTATGGCGATGCCTTTATCCGGCGTTGCCCGGATGCCGCAGTATCGTCATCGGCTGGCTCCGATCCGGCCGGTTCTGCGTCGGCAGCCGGTGCGTTCAAGGATACGGCGAAACGCGCCGTAAAGAAAAAACTGCTGCCGACTCCGGGTTCGCTTTCCACCCATACCCGGCCACCCATCATCTGTGCAAGCCGCTGCGATATGGCGAGGCCCAGTCCCGTGCCTCCGTATTTACGCGTGGTGGAAGCGTCGACCTGGCTGAAGGATGCAAAAATGAGCTGCTGCTTCTCCGGGGCAATACCGATGCCCGTATCACGCACCGTGAAGCGCAGCGTCACCGTCTCCTCGTCCCGCTCGTCGACCGACACCCGCAATTCCACCTCTCCGCATTCGGTGAATTTTATGGCGTTTCCCACCAGATTCAGCAAAACCTGCCGCACCCGTCCCGGGTCGCCGCTGAGGATATCGGGCACTTCCGGAGTGGTGCGGGACAGGAGCTCCAGCCCCTTTTCACGGGCTTTTTGTGCCACTATTCCAATGACGGCCGACAGTGTCTCCCGCGGGTTAAAATCGATGCACTCCAGATCCAGCCGTCCGGCTTCGATCTTGGAGAAATCGAGCACATCGTTGATCACAATAAGCAGGTTCTCCGCCGCCGATCTCACAGTCGTCAGATATTCGTGTTGCTCGGTATCCAGCTTCGTTTCCAGGGCCAGCTCAGTCATGCCCATGATGGCGTTCATCGGGGTGCGGATTTCGTGGCTCATGTTGGCCAGAAACTCGCCCTTGGCGCGGTTGGCCGCCTCCGCGGCATCTTCCACATTGCTGCGGCGGAGCTTGCGCCGCAGGTTTGACAGGTAAGATCCCATGCCGGCAAACCAGGAGATCACGGCGGCCATCACGGCCCACTGCACCAGCTCGACGTGCAGATGGATCGAGTCCGGGCGGAACTTCCAGAGCAGCACGATCACCGAGGCGTGGCACGCCAGGATGAAATAAGCGATGTTGAATATCTGCCGGGTACTGAGGTGAAACATGCCGAACGTAAAAGAAACCATGTAGATCAGCAAGAACAGAGTGCGCGCCTCGTTGGCGAAAAACAGCAGGTGGCTGATGACCAGGATGGAGGTGACGATCTGCGGCAGGGTCAGGCTGGGGTCGGAGAAACAGCGGTTCCAGCCGGTGCGGAACGCTGTATAGAACAGCACGATAAGAAACACGATGGCCAGGGTAGCCTGCAGGAAGGGGATGAAGTCGAGGATCCCCTGCCACCAGCACAGTGCTGTCAGGGCGATCACCATGAGGGAGCTGCCGGCCGCCATTAGAAAGCGCCGCATCCTCACCTCCTGCTCTTTATTCTCCTGCGGAGTCAGCTCCATATCCTTCAACGCCTGTCTCCTCCCCGGTCCGGATGAACATCAGATTTCGGGGAGGAATATAAGGAAAGTAAACGGGTCTGTCAACGGGAATATAGAAGAGAAAACGGGATGTGGGCATCGCGGACACAGTCGGGGCCGGTTCAGTTGAATCTGTCTGGATGCGGCCGCGGGTGATGATCGCTGGAATCGGATCCGGGCATTTCCCTTCTGAGCGATCACCCCCCCAAGGAGGTCGCGGTGGATGAAAATGTCCTTGACTTGAACGGTCCGATTGCATATCATAAAATAAAGTTTTGCAGCTTGCGCTCCGTACCCGTAAACCTCACAAGAAAACCTCTGGCTCGGTAAAGGGTGTGTTATGAAAAGAGGTTTTTGCAAAGTGCCCATAGCGAATCCCCAAGGGACATAGGGCTTCTTGGGGTTCTCGGTCAAACTTCCCTATCGCCTCATCTGAGCTGTTTTCCATTTGCTCCAATCTGATTCTCCCTCGAGAAGAGGGGGGATACATGCCGCTTCCTTTCATTATGAACCGGATGATCTGTGGTTCCGATGTGCCCGGATCGATGCAGGGAAAATCGCTTTGGGGAGGGGATGCATGGCGATGACGGAAGCGATATCTGCGGGAACGTGCAACGAATCCGGCAATAGGGATTCGGCCGATAATCAGCGGAGCAAGGAGGTGGGAACATGCTGACGATAACTGATTATCCGAAGAGAATACAATGGGATATTCCCCCTAAGAAGGAGAGGAATACCCTCAAGGTCCAAGAGACGCCGCAAAATCCGATAAGGCTTCCCAGAGACGAGGTCGTACTGCAAAAGCGAGGGGAAACAGGAGTGAGGGATGATGAATATCTCGTGGCGACCTACTGGGGGTGAACGGGTGCCGGCCATTTGATGGATGCCTCCCGCAGAATGCCGATCTCAGGAACTGGGAAAAGTGGAGCGGGGGCAAAATCTCCCCTCCTGGGGGACGATATTCCATCCCGAAGGCGGGATTAAAGGAGTTCTTTTTCCGTCTAAGAAACGCAAACCTGTCTGTCAACGGGAAACGGAGCGAATAATACCGCAGAGCCGCGGCAATCCCCAAATGAGACTGCTGCGGCTCGTCGCTCTAGTGAAAAAATGGATTATAGTAAACGTCCTAACGCGCTTCTATCAGGCGGTGCAGGTTCTTGCCGAAGTCGGTGTTGTCCTGGTACCCCCGGAACAGATCCGCTCCCGGCCCCGCGGTGCCGACCAGGACAGGCTCCCCGGTGTGCCCCCCGGTCCCCCAGTAGAAACCGGTTTGCCTGGCGACCATCCGCCCCAGGATATTCTGCACCGCGTAGGTGTGATTACGTTCGAGCGTCTTCTGTGTGAGGATCATTTCGCGCAGATCGGGATCGAGTTTGAAGCCCGGGAAATGTTTGGCCACAAGCGCGTCGAGCGCGTCGCCCGACGGCTTCTTGCCAAGCTTTCCCGCTGCCGTCTTGAACGACATGGTGATCCCCCCCAGCATCCGCAGCTGGGCGTCGCCGGTGTAGAAGCGGTTGCTGCTGGACATGGATGAGAGGTCCTTCTGGGCGTAAGTCGCCGATAATCCGCCGGTTTCATGATCACCGGCGACGATCACCAGCGTGTCGGGCGAGCCGCGCTGGTAATCGAGGGCGACCTTGACGGCGTCGTCGATCGCCCACAGGGAGTGCATCAGCGAAGCGGCGTCGTTGGCGTGTCCGGCGGTGTCGGTGTTTTCGCTCTCGACGAACAGGACAAAGCCATTGGGGTTAGCTTGCGACAGCGCCTTGAGCGCAGCCGCCGTCATCTCGGCCCCTTCACCGGATCCCGCTCGATGTCAAAAGCCATATCCTCATCAGCGAACAAACCGAGCAGCCTGGCTTCGGTAGCGGCCTTGAGTTCGGCGGTGTTGGTGGCTATCTGCCACCCCTTGGCGCGGAACTGAGCGACGATATCCTTGCCGTCCTTGCGTTTTCCGCCCGGCGCCTTTTCCGGGAGGAAGTAATCCGCACCGCCGCCCAGCAGGACATCCGGCGAAAGCGCCAGGATCTTATCGACCAGCGCCTGCGAATCGCGCCGCGATTTCGAATGGATGCTGAAGGCAGCCGGCGAGGCGTCATAGACGGTTGAAGTGGATATCAGCCCGATCCGCTTGCCTTTGGCCTTGGCCGCCTCCATAACCGTCTGCGGCGATTTGCCGTCCGGAGTCACTGACAAAACGGCGTTTGCCACCTTATAGCCCGTGGCCATCGCCGATGCCGCTGCGGCGGAATCGGTGATGTATGCACCATGCGGGCTGTTGGCGAGCAGGCCGATCGTCTGGTAGCGGAAAAAGTCGGCTGTCACGAACGACTTCTGGCGCAGGA
>JAMDBG010000106.1:0-1660 GCA_023487865.1 Deltaproteobacteria bacterium
TATGGAGAGAATCCTCTATGCCATCTTCGCCCATGAAAACTTTAAAAATAAAACCGGAGGCCCCTTCCTTCTCTCACTGACACAAAACTCTTGACGTTACCGCTGCCGGATAATCCTCTTGACTTCCGTGCAGGGTCGTTCATATCATACAATGCAGAATCCCTATTCGGACGGTCATATCTGACGGACGATAATCCGGAAGAGGCATTCCCGCTGTCGCTTCCGGAAAACCTCCAATCCCGGAAAAACACTGCCAAGCGATAGCTGCAATAAGCCAAAGACAAGTAAGTAAAAAACGGCTCACGGAGTAACGAAAGTGCATCCATTTCTCCTTAATGACATCCTGATCATCCTCCTTCTGTCCGTGGTCGTCCTTTACCTCTGTCACCGGATGCATCTGCCCATTATCGTCGGATTTCTGCTGACCGGTATTATTGCAGGACCGCATGGACTCGGCCTGGTGAGAGAGATAGAAGCGGTCAAGATGCTCGCGGAAGCGGGGATCGTTCTGCTGCTGTTCACCATCGGTCTGGAATTCTCCTTCAGAAGTCTCCTCAGGATCCGGAAAACGGTCCTGCTGGGCGGTTCGTTACAGATCGTCCTGACGGTTCTGGCCGGTTTCGCAGCGGCAAGTCTGTTCGGCTACAGTTTCAATAAAGCGGTGCTTGCCGGATTTCTCCTGTCACTGAGCAGTACGGCCATCGTCATGAAAATCCTTCAGGACCGTGCGGAAATGGAGACGCCCCAGGGAAACGCGTCACTGGGCATCCTCGTCTTCCAGGACATGGCTGCCGTTCCGATGATGCTGATGGTCCCGCTCCTCATGGGAACCGGGCAAGTGGACGGGGTTTTCCCCACCCTGCTCATCACGAAGATCCTGGGGATTGTCATTCTCGTCCCGGTCCTGTCGAAATGGCTCGTTCCGCGGATCTTTTTCGCCATCGCAAAAACGAGAAGCCGGGAACTGTTTTTAATTACCACAATCGCCCTGTGTATGGCCGTCGCTTGGGTGACTCAGAAAGCAGGTCTCTCCCTGGCCCTGGGTTCCTTTCTGGCGGGGCTGATCATCTCCGAGTCTGAATACAGCCACCAGGCCCTCGGGGATATCCTGCCGTTCAGGGACGTCTTCACGAGCTTCTTTTTTGTCTCCATCGGCATGCTGCTCGATGTCGTTTATTTCCTGACACATCCCCTGATCCTGATCCTGGCGGCTTTTTGTGTCCTGATCTTAAAGACCCTGATCGCGGGCGCGGCTGCCTTTTTTTCGGGACTCCCCCTTCGGTCGGCGATCATCGCCGGCATCGCCCTCAGCCAGGTCGGAGAGTTCTCCTTCATTCTGTCGGAAACAGGCGTCCCGTATGGTCTGTTCTCCGGCGATACGTACCAGGCATTCCTGGCGGTTTCCATTCTCACGATGATGGCGACTCCCTCCCTGATCGCAGCGGCGCCGGCCATCTCGGCGCAGATCGGCAGATTGCGGCTGCCCCGCAGATTGAAACAGGGGATGACCCCCGAGTACGGTGGAGAAACGGTACAGCTGCAGAATCATCTCATCATTGTCGGCTTCGGTCTGAACGGAAGGAATCTGGCCCGCGCCGCCCGTACAGCAGGCATTCCCTATGCGATCATCGAGATGAACCCTGCTGTCGTTCGGGAAGAA
>JAMDBG010000106.1:1670-3546 GCA_023487865.1 Deltaproteobacteria bacterium
CGACGCTCTTCCGATCTGTTCGGGACGAAAAGGCGAAAGGAGAACCGATCTTCTTCGGAGACGCCACCCAGGAGGCCATTCTCCTGCATGCAAATGTCCGGCACGCCAGAAACATGGTCGCTGTGATCAACGATCCGGCCGCCACACGCAGAATCACAGAGCTCGCCCGAAGGTTGAATCCCCGGCTCTACATCCTTGTCCGGACCCGTTTCGTGTCTGAAATGAACGCCTTGATCGACCTGGGGGCCAACGACGTGATTCCCGAGGAGTTCGAAACCTCGGTGGAAATCTTCAGCCGCGTCCTGGCAAAATATTTCATCCCGAAAGAGGAGATCGAAAAACTGACCGCGGAGATCCGCTCGGATGGCTATGACATGTTCAGGAGCCCCTCCCGCAATGCCCTGCCCTCCTGTACAATGGAAAGCTGCCTGCCGGACCTGGAAATCGCCTCCTTCCGCATCGAAAACGGCTCCCCTGTTGTCGGGAAGACACTCCAGGAAACGGAGATGCGCAAAAAGTACGGCGTCACGCTATTGGCCGTCAACCGTAATTCCCTGATCATTTCCAATCCGGCCGCAAACCTGAAATTTTTCGGCGGCGATATTCTGTTTGTGGTCGGGGACACGAAAAACATTCACGAGGTCAAGACGATTTTCAGCTAAAAATTCAAATACCTGCGCCCAGGGAGGACACCGAGTCCGGCGCTTCTTGGCCTGTTTGCAGTGACTCCCTTCCGACGGTTGCCCGTGTATGAAAAGCGATGTTCCAAAAGGAGACCGACCACGGAAATCCTCGCGAATCCCATTGACTTGAGAAGCGAAAAAATGATAGGTGCATCCCGTCGCTTTTGTACAGTGTGGCAACCTTATGGAGGTCGGTCGGGGACTATACAGACCGCCTCTCTGATAAACGGGAGGGATCATGTTCATCGAACAGCGGCAGGTCGGTCAGATGGCTGTTTTTGCCTACCTGGTGGGCGATGAGGCCGTCGGTGAGGCGATCGTCATCGATCCGGCGGCGGATATGGACGGGATCATCGCGGCAGCGGAGAAGCGCAAGGTCCGCATCACGACGATCGTCAACACCCACGGCCACGTGGATCACACCGGCGGCAATGGGGACGTGAAAAAGAAAACGGGGGCCTCTATCGTTATCCACGAGGATGACGCCGAAATGCTCGTCTCTGCGCCTGCCGCAATGCTCCGGATGTTCGGGGCAAAGGCCTCTCCACCGGCTGACAGAACAGTAAAAGAGGGTGAACTGATCGTTTCCGGCGGTGTCACGCTCCGGGTCATCCATACCCCCGGCCACTCGCCCGGCAGTATGGTACTTTATGTGGATGGTTATGCCTTCACCGGAGACACCCTCTTCGTGGAGGCCGTGGGCAGGACCGACTTCCCCGGCGGATCGGGGGAGCTCATGTTCGACTCCCTCCAGCGGAAGATTTGCACCCTCCCGGATGAGACGGTGGTCCTGCCGGGCCATAACTTGAGACGGTGGTCCTGCCGGGCCATAACTACGGCAGCTCGCCGACCTCCACGATCGGTCACGAAAAAAAATTCAACCCCTTTTTACGATAACCTGTAACCGAGGAGATATCCTATGAATACGAAAGGTCTTATGAACACCCACTTTACAGGAATGACGCTTGCCGGTAAGGGGAAGGTCCGCGACATTTACGCCCTCGACCCATATCTCCTGATCGTGGCGACGGACCGGATTTCCGCTTTCGACTTCATCATGCCGAATCCCATCCCGGGGAAAGGCGAAGTCCTCACCCGGATGTCCGCTTTCTGGTTCGGAAAGATGGAGGATATCATCCCGAACCATTGCGTTTCCACCGATCCCGATGCATACCCCGCCGCCTGCGCGCCTT
>JAMDBG010000104.1:0-2012 GCA_023487865.1 Deltaproteobacteria bacterium
CCCCCAATGAGACATACTCATTCTTCAATGTCTTTCGCTACATCACGTTTCGGACGATCTACGCGGCGATCACCTCATTGGTCATCTGCTTTGTCATCGGCCCCTGGCTGATCAGGAGGCTTCGGGCACTCCAGATCGGCCAGACGATCCGGGAGGACGGGCCGGATTCCCACCTCGTCAAGAAAGGGACACCGACGATGGGCGGCATCCTGATCATCTTTGCCGTGACGATCTCCACCTTGCTCTGGGCCAATCTGACGATCGGCTATATCTGGATCGTGGTCATGGTCATGCTCGGATTCGGCCTCATCGGTTTTCTCGATGATTACCGGAAATTCACCCGGCAGAACAGCCGGGGCGTGCCGGGCAAGGTCCGCCTGACCGCGGAAATCGCGATCGCACTTTTCGTCAGCCTCATCCTCTATATGAAGCCGGGATACAACCCCAGCGTGACGATCCCCTTTTTCAAGACCGCACTCCCCAATTTGGGCTGGGGTTACATTCTCTTGTCGACGTTCATCATCGTGGGAGCAGCAAACGCCGTCAATCTCACCGACGGCCTGGACGGCCTCGCCATCGGCCCGGCGATTACCTGCTTCATGACCTATCTGCTGTTTGCCTACTTCGCCGGGAACGCCAGGATCGCCTCCTATCTCCAGATCCCCTATGTTCCGGGAACCGGTGAACTGGCCATATTCTGCGGAGCGGTCGTCGGCGCCGGCATCGGGTTTCTCTGGTACAACGCCTATCCCGCCCAGGTCTTTATGGGGGACGTCGGCGCCCTTTCGCTGGGCGGATCACTGGGCGCCGTCGCCATCCTGACGAAGCAGGAGATCCTGCTGGCCATCGTGGGGGGGATCTTCGTCCTGGAAACCGTTTCCGTCATCTGTCAGGTCGGCTGGTTCAAGCTCACCAACGGCAAACGGATCTTTCGAATGGCCCCGATCCATCACCATTTCGAACTCAAGGGATGGCCGGAACCCAAGGTAATCGTCCGTTTCTGGATCATCTCCATATTGCTGGCTCTGGTGGCCATCAGTACGTTGAAACTGAGGTAATGTGGCGTTTATGGATCTCAAGGGTAAAAAAGTGGCGGTCATCGGCGTCGGCAAAACAGGGCGCGCAACCGCCCGCTTTCTCGCGGACCGGGGGGCTCGAATCGCCCTGACCGATGAAAAGCCGATAGAGGCATGGGGGGAAACCCTCTCCGAGCTGAAGCAACAGCAAGCCGATCTGATCACGACTCCCTATGGACCGGAGGTACTCACGGGCGCCGATCTGGTTGTCCCGTCGCCAGGGGTTTATCCATCGAACCCTATTCTCCGGGAGGCGCTCCAGCGGGAAATCCCGATCCTGAGCGAACTCGAACTGGCCTCCCGATACCTTTCGACCCCGCTTGTCGCCATCACCGGTACGAATGGGAAGACGACCGTGACGACGCTCCTCGGGGAGATCCTCCGCACGGCCGGCAAGAAAGTCTTTGTCGGCGGTAATATCGGCTCGCCTCTGATCGGTTACGTGAACGGCCCCCAGGAGGCGGATTGGGTGGTCGTCGAGGTCAGCAGCTTTCAGCTCCAGTGGGCCGGCACATTCCATCCCCGGATCGCACTGCTTCTGAACATCACCAGCGACCATATCGACTATCACGGCAGCTTCGCCGCGTACCGGCGGATCAAGGAATCGATCTTTTCCCGGCAGACCGCCTCCGACTTGGCCATACTCAACGCCGATGAGACCTCCACAAAGCTCCTGCTCGGCCGCCTGTCCGCACAGATAGAGTGTTTCAGCTCCACTGCCGTCGTTGACTGCGGGATATCCCTTGCAGGGGAAAAACTGGTCCATGTGTCTCCCGCCGGCAGACGGGAAGAATACCCCCTTGGGATGATCCGGCTTCCGGGACGCCACAACATCGAGAACGTGATGGCCTCTATCGTTGCGGCCCGGGGATGCGGGTGCACCCCCCCGGAGATCATCCGAGCCGTCGAAGGCTTCCGCGGCATCGCCCATCGGAT
>JAMDBG010000104.1:2022-3508 GCA_023487865.1 Deltaproteobacteria bacterium
CCATCGGATCGAATACGCGGGCGAGAAAAACGGCGTCCTTTATTATGACGATTCCAAAGGGACCAATGTCGGAGCCGTAATACGGGCACTTGAGAGCTTCTCCCAACCGGTCGTCCTCCTCCTCGGCGGGCGGGACAAAGAGGGGGATTTCGAGACGCTCGTCCCCCTGATCCGGGAACGGGTCCGGGAACTGATCCTTTTCGGCGAGGCAGGGGCGAAGATCAACGCCCGCATCGGCGGGGTGGTTAAAACGCAGCGGACCGCCACGATGAAGGACGCGGTAGCGACGGCCGGGAGGCTGGCATCGCCGGGCGATGTCGTTCTCCTTTCACCGGGTTGTGCGAGTTTTGACGAATTTACGGATTACAAGGACCGGGGGAGAGTTTTTAAGGAACTGGTCAGGACATTATAGAGATGAAAAGCGCCTCCAGAGAAAAGAAACCGGATCTGATCCTCCTGCTGGTCACACTGCTCCTCGTGACCGTCGGGACGGTGATGATATACAGTTCAAGTTCCATTCTCGCCATGGAAAGGTTCCGCGACGGTCAGTTCTTTCTCAAGAAGCAGATCTTTTTCCTTTTTCTTGGTCTGTTGATCATGGTGCTGATGACGCGGATTCCCTATTATAAGCTCCGGAAACTGGCCTGGCCGGGCATCGTGGTGTCGGCTGTCCTCCTTGTGGCGATCTGGATCCCCCCTCTGGGGATCAGGGCCGGCGGCGCCGTCCGCTGGCTCAACCTCGGAATATTCTCTTTTCAGGTCTCCGAATTGGCCAAGGTCGCCCTGATTCTCTTTCTGGCCTATTTCCTGACGCAGAATGTCAACCATATCCGGGAGATCAAACAGGGGCTGCTTATCCCGTTCAGTATGACGGGGGTCATCGTGGGACTGATCCTGCTGCAGCCGGATTTCGGGACAACCGTCATCATCGCAGTCATCACCCTGATGATGATCTATCTGGCCGGCGGCCGGATCGTCCACCTTGCGGGGCTCGCCGCCCTGTTGCTCCCCGTCGCCGTCTGGCTTCTCCTCCATAAGAGCTACCGTCTGGCCCGCCTGATGGCCTTTCTCGATCCCTGGAAGGATCCCCGCAACTCCGGCTTTCAGATCATCCAATCACTGATCGCTTTCGGCTCCGGCGGCGCTTTCGGCGTGGGGATCGGAGACGGCATGCAGAAACTCTTCTATCTTCCCGAACCTCACACCGATTTTATCCTCTCGGTGATCGCCGAGGAGGGCGGTTTCATCGGTGTCGGGCTGATCTTATTCCTCTATATCATCCTTATCGTCCGCGGCTTCCAGATTTCGCTGAAGGCACCGGAGCTCTTCGGAAACCTTCTGGCCGCAGGACTGACAATGCTGCTCGCCCTGGAGGCTTTCATCAACATTGCGGGCGTTATGGGACTGATTCCGCTCAAGGGACTCGCCCTCCCTTTTCTGAGTTACGGGGGAACATCCCTGATCATGTCCCTGATATAGAGGAATA
>JAMDBG010000080.1 GCA_023487865.1 Deltaproteobacteria bacterium
GCGTTTTATACTGAAGCATTTCGAACCGTTGAGGAGGTATTTCCCTCCCTGTCCCTTCCGGATCGTGGTCGTCATCGCGCTGTTGTCCGATCCCGCCCAGGGTTCCGTCAGACAGAAGGAGGCCAGAAGCGGCCGTTCCACGAAGGGGCCGAGGAAGGAGCGCTGCTGCTCCTCCGAACCGTGTATGCCGATTACCGCATTGGCCAGATCGTTGCACATGGCCGACGTGGCGATGCCGCTGTCCCCGTAGGAAATTTCCCGGATGATCAGGGCTGTTGAGATGAGATCGAGCGAGTACCCTTTCACCGCCTCCGGGATGGAGAGATTCAAGATGCCGAGATCCCAGGCCTTCTGGATAATGTCGAAGGGGAAGGCATGGGCCTTCTCCAGGTTCAAGATGCGGGGAGTGATCTCCCGGCCGACAAAACGCTGTACGGTCTCGACGTACTGTTTCTGCTCTTCGGTCAGATTGAAATCCATTGTTCTCCTTACGTATTTTTTAATTCCGGTCATCGGCGTCTTCAGCGATGCCGCAGCCGGCAATGCAGCCGGCCACACTGGATAGAGCATCAATCATGCCATAGCAGAGGCATACCTTTTCAATTCGCAAATATTGTCTTATATTAACCATTTAAACGGCACTGATCGACCCGTTTCACAGGCGTCATTCCTTCAACGGCGCCTGTGGGGTGTGTAAATTCGTGTCCGGGTGCGAAGCCTGCTACGCAGTGGGGCCCCCTTTTCTTGACTTCCCGCCTAATGCTACAGTATAAAACGCGTTAATTGTTTATAAAAGCGCTGTTTGTTTAAGGACAGAGGCTGTCCGAAAGAGAGGTTGGCGGCGATGGAAACCTTCATGCTGATGGCGGTCGGCATTACAGTGTCCGCGGCTTTGGTGATTACCAAGAAGCGGGAGCCGCTGCATCTCTCCTTCGCCGCCCTCTGCCTGGCCATCGCCTTCCACACGGGGGGCGTCTTCGTCAACCAATTCTTCCATCACACCGCCTGGGTACTGATCGAGAGGCTGGGCCTTCTGGCCATTCCCCCCCTCGTGATCCAGTTCAGCCGGCATCTCTTTCCGAAACAGACCCTGCTCCGGAAAAGAGGCATCCGCTACACGGCCATCCTCAGCGCGGCGGCGGCAGTGGTCCTCTTCACCCCCCTCGCTCATTGGGAATACCTTCGAACAACGCTTTATTATTACGTGGGAGCGGTGCTGCTTCTGTGCTACTTCTCCCTCATCGTGTATGCAAAGGGGAAAGCGGTCGGCGCGGAAAAGAAACGGCTCGTCTACCTCATCATCGCCTTTACGGCGGCGATCGCGGCATCCAGTTTTTCCCCCTTGTTCAACCTGATCATCGCCGCCATCCTTTACTTCATCCTGATCATGATCACCCACACCCATCTGACCGAACTCCACGACCTGATGACCCGTGCCCTTGTCATCCTGATCGTCACTCTCTTCACGACGTCCCTTTTCTATCTCATCATCGGCTTCTTCGGACAGAAACCCGCACCGTCTTTCAGACTCATCCTGATGGTCTCCTTCCTCCTCATCATTGCCATCGGACCTTTCCAGGTTTTCCTCAAGAGGATGCTCACCCGGATCTACCCGGAGATCAAGGATGTCTTCACTTCGCCGTTTGACATGGACGAAAAGCTCGAAAGAGAAAAGGCCCTGCTCCTGGAAAAGATGGCCCCCGTCTTCGCCCACGAGATCAGGAATCCCCTCGGTTCGATCAAGGGGGCCGCCCAGGTCCTCCGATCGGAAGCGGAAAGCGCGGAGCAGCGGAATCTCCTGGACGTCATTACCGAAGAGGTGGACCGCCTCAATCGGGTGGTCACCCAGTTCCTCGATTATGCACGCCCCTACCTGCCCGATCTGCAACCGCGGTCGCTCAACGCCGTCATAGAAAAAGCCCTGACCGTCGTCGAGGCAAACAGTCTCTCGGCCGGGATTGACATCCACTGGGAGCTCCACCCCCATCTGCCGCCGGTCCCCATGGACCAGGAGCAGATCCACCGGGTCATCCTGAACATCGCGATCAACGCGATCGAGGCGATGCCGGACGGCGGCACGCTGACGGTCCGGACTTTCCGGATCGACAGCGCCACCGGAGACGCGGTGGGCCTCTCCATCCGGGATACGGGACAGGGGATCCGCCGCGAGACCCTCAAGCAGATCTTCACCCCCTTTTTCACAACCAAGGAGCGGGGGGTCGGTCTCGGGCTGGCCGTCTGCCAGCGTATCGTCCGGAGCCACGGGGGACGGATCCGCGTGAAATCGATCCCCGGCAAGGGAACCATTTTCTATATCCGTTTTGAAACAGTGCGATAGAAGGGAGGGAGCTTGACAGAAAAAAACGACAGAAAAGACACCCCGGCGGGACGAAGAGGAAAGGACGGCGCCGGAATGAAAGCGGCAAAGATTCTCATCGTGGACGACGAGCTGAACATGCGCCTGGTCCTCAAGGCCATGCTGAAAAAGGAGGGCTATGAAGTGGTCACGGCCGCGGACGGCCTGGAGGCCCTGCGGATCATCCGGGAAGAAAAGATTGCCGTCGTCGCCACGGACCTCAAGATGCCGCGCCTGGACGGGATGGGACTCCTGGACCGGATTATGCAGGACGACCCCGCCCTGCCGGTCATCATCCTCACCGCTTACGGCACCGTCGCGAACGCCGTGGACGCCTTGAAAAAAGGGGCGTTCGATTACATCACCAAGCCCTTTGAACAGGATGAGCTCAAAACGGTGATCCTCAAGGCGGTCAAGACCCGGATGAGCAGCGACCGCGACCTTTCGGCGGCAAGCGGTGACAGAGATCCATACAGAATCGTGGGCGCCAGCAGCCGTATGGCCGAGATCCACGAGATCATCCGCAAGGTCTCGCCGACGATGACCACGGTGCTCATCACCGGGGAAACGGGAACGGGCAAGGAGCTGATCGCCCGGTCCATCCATCTTAACAGCACCCGGAACAAGCAACCCTTCATCAAGATCAACTGCGCCGCCATCGCGGAGAATCTCGTTGAAAGCGAGCTTTTCGGTTACGAAAAAGGGGCGTTCACCGGCGCCGTGACCGCGAAACCGGGGAGGTTCGAGTTGGCACACCGGGGGACCCTCTTTCTGGATGAGGTCGGCGAAATCCCCCGGGAGATGCAGGCGAAACTCCTCCAGGCGATCCAGGATCAGAATTTCGAGAGGGTCGGCGGCATCAAGACCGTCTCCGTCGATGTCCGTCTTATCGCGGCGACGAACAGAAACCTGGTGCAGACGGTAAAAGAGGGCAAATTCCGGGAAGACCTCTTCTATCGCCTCAACGTCTTTCCCATCCACATCCCGCCGCTCCGGGAAAGGACCGAGGACATACTCCCCCTGGCCGATTATTTCATCGAGAAATTCAACCGTAAGCTCGGCAGCAAGGTCGAAGGGCTTGACCCGGAGGTCCGGAACTGTTTCCTCGCCTATCCCTGGCCGGGAAATATCCGGGAGCTGGAGCAT
>JAMDBG010000195.1 GCA_023487865.1 Deltaproteobacteria bacterium
GAGCCATTATGTACCCCCTTTCATTGTAGAATCCTTTATACATTGAACATGTAATGCCGAGACATTTTTCGAAGTCTGGCTGTCGCCCATCCTTCTCCTGCTTGAAACTAACTCTATTCGAAGCGCGGCGGACGCATTGTTCAACCAGATCGCGGGGAATGGGTCTGCCATCAATAATGGAAGGCAGTATTCGTTCTACCGTAGCATTGAGAAGTCTGATTCCGTTTTTTCCTTCTATCTTGCTGCCATATGCACACCATGCGATATCTTTCGGTGATGGGGCACCTTCAAAAAGGACCGCCTTATTTTTATCGTCCTTATCTCTGCCGTAGTTCTGAAACCAGGCAAAAATGGAATGCCATTTTTCTATGCGTTCAAGAAATTCAGAACCCGGCAATTCGCGATAGAAGGTAATCGCCATGCGCCCCGGCGTTGCGGAATCGAGACCCATTACTACAATGTCTTCCGTGTCGGTGATGTTGGCTTTATAGCCGGCAAGTTTCTTATTGAAGCGTAGCGCAAATGCTTGCCCGACATCCCCAGTTTGTGTAGTCGAAGTGTGGTTCGTTTGAAAATCATCGCCGAGGAAATCCCAGGAGTTTGCGCATGGGTCGGGTATTGGTTTCCCCGTTGTTGCCCAGGAAACAAAGACTTGGTCGCCACTACGAAATGCCTGTCTGCGAATAAGCCATTGCAGCGCACTATGCGCTTTTTGCGTAACCTCAAAAGAGACGCCTGCGGCTTGTCCAACAGTTAAGAACTTGCCTCTAAATGTGTACCCAGTGGAATCGTTCGATGAAATCAGTTTGGCTTTATCTGCATCATGCCGTATCTTTGCCGGGTGATTTTCCGCAAGTTTTGCCTTTTCCTCCCCCGTGACAGCACAAAATCCTTCCGTGGTCAGAAGACCTTTGTAGAATGAAATCCAAGATTCTTTTAACGATGCAGAATTCCATGTAGCGGTTTCCGGGCAGCCCCCTTCAACCCGAAAGCGGACAAAAGCATCCATTGGCACTTGTCCTTGTGGTAGTATCCGGAATATTGGCGCTGCGCTTTTTTTGTCGCCCTCGAACGATTCCGCAACGATGGCTTCATTTTGAACAGTCGGTAAAACGCCATCAGAAACAAGATCTGCAATAACAGTCCCTTTCTTGAGATACTCGTAAATTGCAGTAACCATTGGATGGCCAAAATCTGATTCTTTCCATCTACCCAATATATCTAAAAGATTATCATAAGGTTCTGACGGATTCTCTGCAAATCCACTCGTTACTTTCCCGCCATATTTAGCGAAATCACCAGCGATATACTGAAGCTTATCGCATAGCGGATGGTTTCTTGGCTTTTTCCCCGCCCGCCCCCCAGATTCTTCCGTACATGGAATCAAAGTCTTTCGTTCTTCTTTATTTTCAATAACTTTTGCACGACCATGTCGGAAATTTCCTTGATCATCGATAACAATCTCGATGTGGGCCATTTGGGTTGTGTGTGATATCGGGTTAGGCATATCGGAAAGTGTTCCGCTTGAACAAGAATTGTAAGTTTCATATAACTTCTCTATCCAGCTCATCCCGCCACCCCCAGTTCCTCGGCTTCAAGCACCACCGATTTCACATTCCCTGTGCCAAAGGTCTTTGAGTCCATCTCCCGCACAAACTTCCGGTGCATGCAACCTTCTGGGCTGTCAAAAGTCAGCACCCCTTTCTTGAGCGTCGGATACCAGAAGCGGGCATATAGTTCGTTTTTACCTGTTTCATCAGGATAATCGAAGCCATGAAACATCAGTCCATAGCCGATTTCATCGTCCCCGTCATATGCACCTTCACCTTCGCCGAAGAGGCACGGTTCTACATAGCCCTGACAATCACGAGTGCCAAGGAAAATGTCCTGCCTGCCGCCCCGTTCAAGCATCCGCTTGGCGATGGCAAAGTGTTTCCCATCGACGCGATCTTTTTCTAGGGCCTCATGGTGGTCATTCCACCTAAAATGAGCCCGTACCTGATATTCCACATCGGAGAGGAACGTATAGATTGCAAGCGTATTCCCCCCACTAAACTCAAGGGGTTTCGTTCCTTTGGTCTGTGTCCGAATCCGCTTCATCACCCTCACAGCGTCAACCACCCATACAAACGTTGGCTTCCAATAGATTGACTTGCAGACGCCCTTCAGGGCCTCGTAAGTTGGAAGATGATACGAGCATTTCTCTCCGCCGATTTTGGTAAGCGGGTCGGTAAAAAGCGCATAGCGCCCCCAAAGCCTGAATTCAATGGTGTTTTTAGGAATCAATATATCCATCTTTGAATTGTTCCTCCCTTCTTACTGGTTCCAACGATACGCCAGTTATTTTGCTGTAGTATGGGTAATCAAGGTAGAATATCTCCGTCTCTTTCTGAACCCGATAAAGCGCATTCTCTTGGGCCAACTTTTCAAATTCATACGGAAACAGGTTGACTGAGTATTGTTGTGCTTTTTTAATCAGAGCATATTGCTTTTCCACTTCGAATGCAGAACAAAGTTGATTAACCAGTTCTCTTCCTTCATCACCATACCGGACGATAACGCTTTGTGTCGGTGCATCAATTGACTTGAACAGCTTGGCCGCGGTCATAAAGGATTGGCGCAGGTTTATGGCCGGCATGGTTTTATTTGCCCGCTGGAAATCAGAAGCGGCATTGTTATTAGATGACAGCAAATTCAGAAGGGTGTCGTTGCGATTTGCGTAGACTGGATAATCCATGAAATCTTTTCGTTCATAAAAGTAGTTTTGATAGTACCACTCAAGCATCTTCGGGCCGATGATGTCGCTATTGTATTTTGACGGATCAGATTTATAGTCATCAAGAACACGGTTTGTTTTTTCTTTGCCCACTGCAATATCCCTCAGGGAATCAAGGTTCTCCTCAGCGGGATTAACAACAAACACGTTGCCCATGTCCGGACTGCCGTGGCGATTGCACCGGCCCGCCGCTTGTGCAATGGAGTCAAGACCGGCAAGCATACGGATTACCGATCGGAAACTTACATCTACCCCGGCCTCAATAAGCTGTGTGCTGACACAGAGAATGGGTTCTTTATCGTCGAGTTTCTGACGAATCGTCTTGAGTGTCTGTTTTCGATGTGCCGGGCACATTCCGGTGCTCAGATGGAAAACCTCAATGCCGTCTCTTTTCGTCTCTTCAAAAATGATGCGAGTGGCTTTTCTTGTATTGGCCACGACAAGGCAACTGCCGTTTTCCTTGACCTGCCTAATCGCAAGTGCCGCTATCTCAGGGTAAGCCCATCCCGGCGACTTACGGCAATCGTGAACATGAACCCTTTTCAGGTCGTCGAAAAGTCTGCCCACATCCGGCATAAGTTCATTTTCTTCAGACAGTTTGAGGGTGCCTTTCTTTTCATCGACCGATCCCAAAAGGGGCTGTGTGGCGGTGCAGAGAACAATGGTGCTCCCACAGTGATCAACCAGAAAATTGATCCCATTGTTGAAGAGATGGACACATTTTATCGGCAGTGTTTGAATTTCGTCAAAAACAATGACAGCTTTCGCCAATTGGTGCATTCGCCTTGCACCGCGGGTCCCGGCTCCGAATAGAGCCTCTAGGAGCTGAACCATTGTTGTATAGATAACTGGTGCATCCCAATTCTCAGTCAAGAGTTTTTCTTTCCAACTTTGCACATCGGCTCCGATGTTTGAATGGTGTTCAAGAACAATTTTGCCGGAATCTTTGGGACACTCCTTTGGTTCAAGGATTTCCCTCACGATCTGGGCATTTTGATCAATGATTGTTGTGAATGGGATGACGTAGATAATCCTGTCCAGGTCATATTCTTTTGCATGGTGCAGCGCAAAACGAAGACTAGCAAGCGTTTTACCGCCACCAGTCGGAACGGTCAGAGTGAACAATCCTTTGGTTCGGCTTGCCGCATTAAGACAATGCGTGGATACTTCTTTGCGAATTTCATCTACGCGGTTTTTTGTTCCAAAAGATTTATATCCTTCTTCAAAGCGATCAATTAAAGTCTGCCAAGACCGATACAAACCCTGTTGACGATGCCGTGCGGTTTTGGGTTTCTCTGAATCAGCTGTATCCTGCCGATCGGCATCAATGAGTGCGCTGAAGAGAAATCGCGTGAGCAAACCCAACTGGAATTGCGCAACCGTTGAAAGAGGGTTTGTTTCTGGAGAAGCACGCACGATATCCCGGCAAGCTACTTCAAATGGCTTTGTAAAAGACCTTTCTGCGAGAATGGCATTTATTCTTTCGAGTATGTACTCATCAATATTCCTTACACACTCCTCCTTGTGAGTTTTATTGTCATTCTTTGATAACCGCCTTGAATAGGAATCCCAGGTACCGCTATTATCAGTCGTTAAGCAGTTGATCAGTCCTGAGTGATGTGACACCAGGCAAAGAGAGAGAAACTGCCCGAGCATTTTATGGGCGTTGGACGAGCCGTTTTTGCAGGAAAGAAACTGGGCACCAGCAGTAGAGTGGTCAATCTTGCCCTTTTTCCCTGCCGGGTCTTCAAACTCTTCATCTTCGTCCGGATTAAACTGTGGATCACCCTTCTTCAGCGCGTCCGTGATGTACTTTTGAAATTCGGCACCATATTTTCCAAAATCATGAAGAAGTCCCAGCAGTTCACCGTAATTTCCCATACCGATTTTCTCGGCATGAATTTTAGCAAGTTCTGCAACACCTTCAAGGTGTTCATGAAGCTCCTGGTTTTTATGGGCTATGTATTTAAGCACAAATTGGCTCCTAAATTTTCAGACACTCCATGCCGCTCTCTCACTTGATGAAAAAGAGTATTTACCCATATTCACTCCACAGGCCTGCCATGTATCCCCAACTCTCCCGCCCCGAATTCTTCAGTAACGGAGCAAGCCCGCGCGGCCACATTTTTCAAATGGGTTTCAAGAGATTGCCAGTCTTTGGGTGGTCTGCCTTCCAAGGTATGGGCAAAATAATGTTTATCGCAAGAGTCGTTGACTTCATTCATGAAATTGTCCTTGAATTACTTGAGCGCTCGTGCTACGATTCCCCATAATTAAAGAGGTGACCCATGAAGACAGATCGAACGATTACGCTGGAAATCCCTGAAGACATGGCAGTGGAGTTGGCGAATTTCAAACGGAAGAGCAACATAAGCGATACGCGGGCGGCAGTCTTTGAGCTGCTGAAGTATGCCCTGACGCTTCCCCCGTATTTTCGGAACTTCGATTGGGAAAAGGCCGAGGCGGAGGCCGATGCCGATATTGCCGCCGGGCGTGTCGCGTGTTTCACTTCGGTTGAGGATTTACTGGCCGACCTAAAGGCATGAATATCCATTTTGCAGAATCCTTCAAGAAGGACTATCAGCAGTTGCCCGCCGGCGTTCAACAGCTTTTTGATAGGAAATTGAGCATCCTCGTTCAAAATAGTCGACATCCTTCTCTCAGAATCAAGAAAATGAAAGGATTTGAAAACCGCTGGGAAGGCAGCATCAACATGTTCTATCGGTTCACGTTTGAGATACACGATGATTATATTCTCCTCAGAAGAATCGGCCCCCACGATGTTTTGAAAAATCCGTGATCCTGCGGATTCTTTATTAGCCCCCCCATCGCTATCCAGATATTTGCCGTCGTCCGAGCGTCGTCCAAGGCGCGGTGAAAGCCCTGTCGTTTCAAGATCGACGACCACGTGCCGGTCGAGCGGATTCATCTTGCTTTCGATGCCGATGGTTCTTTCTCGTGAGCGGACGATGGGCCGCATGAAAAAGCTCCTTCTTTGCGTTCGATTGATCTGCTGGGACTCAGGCTTCGGATGTGCGCCGCGGGTGTGTGCTGCGACCGAGAGGACGGGGATGAAATGGGTACTAAATCGGTAGATGCAGTCTCATTGCTTCCCTCCCTGTTTCGTATTTCGACGATGGGCGAAGAACATGATTCTGAAAAATTTTCAAAACTTTAGCGCGGAGAGGAAGGTTTGTCAATTACAAAATTCGGATCTGATTTGCATGGGTCGCTCATTGACATGGAAGGCCTTTCCGCCTATACTCCCCTCGCCAAAAAGCCGTGCCTTATCAATTTTATGTGTGCCTTTTTTTGTCAATTCGTGCGGAGGTGTTTTGCAATCGTCCGGCGACCGGCCACGGTGTGAAGGTTCTCCGGCTGAACCGTGAAGCGAAGGAGGAACAGCCGCTGCACAAACAGGGAGAGAAAAAGCGATGAGCCTCCATGAGCTCGCCGGCAAGCCGGCGCCGCGATCGCTCCTGGCGAACATCCCCAGGCTGGTCTCGGCTTACTACACCCGTACGCCCGACCCATCCGATCCCGATCAGCGCGTCTCGTTCGGAACCTCGGGCCACCGGGGATCCTCGCTGAGAAACAGCTTCACCGAACGGCACATCCTGGCCATCTGTCAGGCCATCGCCGAATACCGAAAATCAAAAAAGATCGACGGGCCGCTGTTTATGGGCATGGACACCCACGCCCTCTCCGAAGCGGCGCTGGTCACCGCCGTCGAGGTCTTTGCCGCCCGGGGGATCGCCGTGACAGTGCAGCGGGATCTCCGCTACACCCCCACCCCGGTCATCTCGCATGCCATCCTGACCTACAACCGGGGCAGGAAAAACGGATTCGCGGACGGCGTGGTCATCACCCCCTCCCATAACCCGCCCGAGGATGGCGGATTCAAATACAATCCCCCCGAAGGCGGACCGGCGGACACAAAGACCACCGGCGCCATCCAGGCCAGGGCGAACGTCCTGCTGGAGAAGGGACTCAAGCACATCCGGCGGATCCCCTTTGAGCGGGCGCTCCAATCAGGGTCGGTGCGTGAATACGATTATGTGGCGCCCTATGTGGAAGATCTGCGGAATGTCATCGATCTGGAAGCGATAGCCAAAGCGGGGCTCAAGATCGGCGTCGATCCCCTCGGCGGGGCGGCGGTGGACTTCTGGGACCCCATCGCCGACCGCTACGGACTTTCCCTTGAGGTGGTGAACCGGGTCGTCGATCCGACCTTCTCCTTCATGACCGTCGACCATGACGGCAAGATCAGGATGGACTGCTCTTCTCCCTATGCCATGGAAGGCCTGATCCGCTTGAAAGACCGTTTCGACATCGCCTTCGGGAACGATACGGACGTCGACCGCCACGGCATCGTCACGCGGGACGCGGGGCTCATGAATCCCAACCATTACCTCTCCACCGCGGTTCATTATCTTTTCAGGAACCGTCCGGGATGGAGAGCGGATGCCTCCGTGGGAAAGACGCTGGTCTCCACGGCGATGCTCGACCGTGTGGCCGGCGACCTCGGGAGGCGGCTCTACGAGGTCCCCGTGGGCTTCAAGTGGTTTGTGGACGGTCTTCTCGACGGCTCCTGCGGATTCGGCGGCGAGGAGAGCGCGGGCGCCTCCTTCCTCCGCGGGGACGGAACGGTGTGGACGACGGATAAGGACGGCATCATCATGGATCTGCTTGCCTGCGAGATGACCGCGAAAACCGGCCGGGACCCTGCCGCGCTCTACCACGATCTCGCAGAGCGATTCGGCAGGGGCTTTTACGAACGCCTCGACGCCCCGGCCACGCCGGAACAAAAGGCAGCCCTCGCGAGGCTTTCGCCGGAGATGATCGCTGCCAAAGAGCTCGCCGGCAAGCCCATCCTTGCCGCCCTCACCCGCGCACCCGGCAACGCCGCCGCCATCGGGGGGGTCAAAGTGGTGACCTCCGAGGGGTGGTTTGCCGCCCGGCCGTCGGGCACGGAGGATATCTACAAGATCTATGCGGAGAGCTTTCTGAGTAAAGAGCATCTGCGGATGATCGAGGCGGATGCGGTGACGATCGTCGACGGCGCGTTTGCGGCGGCGGGGCTGGGTACCGGGTAGCGGCGCCAAAAGAGGTGGTTCGGGTGTTTAACAAAAACGGAAAACAGGAGAGAAAAAGATGGAAACGAAAGTCTGTATCTATTGTCATCGCACTCTTGAGTCGAATCGGTTATTGGAAAAGGCGGGGAAATACCGTTGTAAAGACGAAAACGACTGCCTGGAATACCAAAACGGAGCAGACCCTGCCGATTCTGCCGATAGCGCCGATTATATCTCTGCTGTAGTAAAATCTTCTTTGAGTGAGGCTGCGCAGCGTATTGCCGCTTATAAAAGAATAAAAGAGGATCGGACAAAAGGCGGCAGCGGGGAGAGTGGAAAAGCATCCCAGGAAGCCATCGCTGGGTTTGCGCGGCTGAAATCCGTTTTGGATGTTTTAGCAGTGGAATATAAAGACGATCACCAATTGGCATTTCAATATGACGAAACGAAAAATGTTGAATATAGAATTTCATTGAATGATGCCGACAGTCATTTGCATTTGACGGTTAAAATGGACAATGTAACCGGATCCGGCTACTGGCTGACAGTGGCCGGAGAAAACGCCGCAGCCGATGCGGACCCCCTTTATCAAGAGTTCATTTATAAGCGATACCCCGGCAGCCAAAGAGAAGATGTCATTAAGGATGTATCCGTCATTCTCCTTGCCTTCGCAGGGGAAAAAGATCTCCGGGCCGCCTTGTTGAACGAATTCCGGATGGAAATCGAATCCAGATATTATAAAAGTGATGAATGACGAGGGAAGCGACCGATATAGGCAAGATCCCCTTCCCGCCAGGGATGAAGCTGCGCCTGTCGGGTCGGTGGAGTTGAATCGGGGTTCGGGGTGCGGCGGGGGAGAGTAGGGCGATGAAGGAAATGGCCCGGCTGAAAAATCTGATCCGCGTGGCGCGAGGGGAGAAGGCGCCCGATCTGGTCCTGAAAGGGGGGCGCGTTCTCAATGTCTTCACCGGAGAGATCCTCCGGGCGGACGTGGCCGTTCATGACGGGATCATTGCGGGCGTCGGCAGCTACGACGGCCCGGCGGTGATCGACGCCCGGGGGGGATGCATCACCCCGGGATTCATGGACGCCCACATGCATCTGGAGAGCACGCTGCTTTCGCCTGCACAGCTCGCGAAGGCGGTCCTCCCGCGGGGAACGACGGCGATCATGGCCGATCCCCATGAAATCGGGAACGTCTTGGGGAGCGAGGGGATCCGGTACATGCTGGAGGCGAGCAAAGACCTTCCCGTCGATATCTATTTTCTTCTCCCCTCCTGTGTTCCGGCGACCGACCTGGAAACCTCGGGGGCGTCTCTTTCCGCAGCGGACCTGAAACGCTTCCGGCGGGAGAAGCGGGTCCTCGGGCTGGCCGAGATGATGAACTACCCCGGCGTCCTTAACGGAAGCGATCCGGTGCTCGAAAAGCTGATCGCCTTCCGACAGGGGATCCGCGACGGCCACGCCCCCCTGCTCTCCGGAAAGGGTCTCAACGCCTACATCGCCGCAGGCCCCCGTTCGGATCACGAATGTACCATGCGGGCGGAGGCCCGGGAAAAGCTCCGGCTGGGGATGCACATCATGATCCGTGAGGGGACTTTGGCCAAGAACCTCCGGGAGCTCCTTCCGCTGGTGAACCCCCGAAACAGCCGCCACTTTTCTTTGGTGACCGACGACCTCCACCCCCACGACCTGATGAAGAGGGGCCACCTGGACCATCTCATCGACAGGGCGGCGGCGGAGGGGATGGCGCCGTCAGAGGCGATCCGGATGGTCACCTGCAACACGGCGCAGTACTTCGGTCTCAAAGACGCCGGCGCGGTTGCCCCCGGTTGCCGCGCCGACCTCCTGATCCTTGAGTCGCTGGCCCCCGTCCGGGTGCGGAGCGTCATCAAGCGGGGAAGGAGGGTCTTTCACGAAGGGGTTTTGATCGGTGATGAGACGTCCGGGGCCGAATGTGCCCGAATCGGCGCGATGAATGTCCGTCCGTTCGACCGGGGAGCCTTGGCCGTCCCATACGAGGGGGCACCGATCCGGGTCATCGGTCTCATCCCCGATCAGGTCCTGACACGGCAGCTGGTTCTCGAACCCGCCGTCCGGGGCAACGTGGTCGTCTCCGACACCCGCCGGGATATCCTGAAGCTGACTGTCGTGGAACGTCACCGCGGGACGGGGAGGATCGGGCTGGGGTTTGTGCAGGGATTCGGCCTGAAGGCGGGCGCCCTCGCCTCATCCGTGGCCCATGATTCCCATAACATCATCGGCGTCGGCTGCAGCGACGGGGATCTCTTCACGGCGGTGAAGGCGGTCGAGGAGATGAGCGGGGGGCTGGCGGCGGTGCGCGACGGCAAAGTCCTGGCAAGGCTGCCGCTTCCCATTGCCGGCCTCATCTCGGACCGGCCGCTTGCCGAAGTCGCCCGGGGTTGGGAGAAAATGCGCCGGGTCGCCCGGGATTTAGGCTCTGCGCCTGCTGAGCCGCTGATGGTCCTCTCCTTCCTGGCGCTGCCGGTGATTCCGGAGCTGAAGCTGACCGACAGGGGACTCGTCGATGTGGACCGCTTCGCGCACGTTCCCCTCGTGGCCGGGGACAAAAAGGCGGAAAAAGTGTGACCCGGGAGCGCAGCCGGCAAACCCCGCCCTGCAGTCGTAAATGGAGAAGGCGGATGAAGCGGATCAACAGGAAGGGAATTTGACTTTTATAGAGTGACACAGGAGGAAAGATGACGAACAGGGAAAAGATGAAGAGCGTATTTACGGAGGCCCTGAGCTCGGTGCTGCCGGGGAATCTGGTCCGGGATACATTGAAGTACGAGGCGGATGTCCTGACGATCGAAGGGAAGAGCTACCGCCTCGGCGACTACCGCGGGATCCACGTCTTTGGCAGCGGCAAGGCCTCGATCGAAACGGCAAGGGCCGTCAAGACCGTCCTGGGCGACCGGGTGACGGACGGCCTGGTCGTCTCCAACTACGCCGCCGCCATCGACGGGATCGGCGTCTTCGAAAGCTCGCATCCCGTCCTCACGGAAAAGAGCATCCGGGCGGCGGAGATCCTCATGGAGAAGCTGTCGGCCCTCTCCCCGGACGACTTTTTCATCTATGTCCTCTCCGGCGGAAGCTCGGCCCTTCTGGAAAAACCCACGCCGCCGATCACCCTGGCCGAGATGCAGACGCTGGTGAAGGGCCTTCTCGCCAACGGTGTTCCCATCGAGGATTTGAACGTCGTCCGGAAGCATCTCTCCCTCGTGAAGGGGGGGAGGCTGGGCAGGCTCTCCCGGGCGCGGGGGATCGTCCTGGTCGTTTCCGATGTCATCGGCGACGACCTGGAGGCCATCGGCTCCGCCCCGCTGTTCTTCGACCGGTCCAGCTATGGGGACACCCAGGCCATCATGAGGAAATACGGGCTCTGGGAGAAGGCGCCGGAGAGCATCCGCAAGACGGTACAGAGGGGGCTTGCCGGCCAGATCGAGGAGACGCCGAAGGCGCCGAGCCCGCTCATCGACCATTTCCTTATCGGGAGCAACCTGAAAATTCTCCGGAAGGGGAAGGAGAGGGCGGAGGCCCTGGGGATCCCCACCCGCATCATGAGCTCCCGCCTGAGGGGCGAGGCGCGGGAGGTGGCAAAGGCGATCCTGGCCATCGGCGAGGAGATCGCCTCCACAGGGAATCCCTTCACTGCGCCGGTCTGCCTGCTCTTCGGCGGGGAGACGACGGTGACCCTGCGGGGGGACGGGATGGGCGGACGGAACCAGGAGATGGCCCTCGCCGCGCTCCTCGAGTTCCAGGGCAATCCCCGCTTCTTGTTCCTGAGCGCCGGGACGGACGGGATCGACGGCCATTCGGACGCCGCCGGGGCCCTGGTCGACCATCAGAGCTGGAAAAAGGCGCAGGAGCTGGGGCTGCGGATCGACGACACCCTCGCCCGGAATGACTCCTATCATTTTCTCAAACAGACGGAGGATCTCATCATGACCGGCCCCACGGGGACCAACGTCATGGACATGACCGCCCTGCTGATCACATAAAGGGGGCCGCCGGACCTTGAACAAACGTATCGGTATCGTCGGGGCGATTATGTTCCTTTGTGGAGGAGTCGTTATGGCAGGCATGCACCAAGAAACGGTCCCAAAGTCGGGCGACATCCGGCAGGGGAAATATCCGCTCCTCGTCACCGCCCACCGGGGCTTTTCCGGGAAGGCCCCGGAGAACACCCTGGCCTCCTTCCGTGCGGCGATCGATGCCGGGAGCGACATGATCGAGCTCGATGTCCACCTCACGAGGGACAACGAGGTCGTTGTGATCCACGACGACACCCTGGAGCGGACTACAACCGGGCAGGGGAAGGTCGCGGACAAAACCCTGGCGGAGCTCAAACGCCTCGACGCCGGCCTCTGGTTCAATCCCCGCTTTGCCGGGGAGCGGATTCCGACTCTGGCTGAGGTCCTGACGCTTGTGCGCGGCCGGATCCGCCTCAATATCGAACTCAAAAAGGGGAAGCATTTCCCCTACACGATGGAGGAACTGGCCGACCGGACGCTCGCCGTTGTCGAGCAGGCGGGGATGACGGAACAGACGCTCTTCTCCTCTTTTACCCCCGCCGCCATCGATCGCATCCGGGTGCGGAACCCCCGCCTCCCGATTGCCCTCATCGTCGATAAGGCGTGGGCGAAACCCGAGGAGCCCGGCGGAGGCAGGCTCTATCGCACACTCAACTGCCGGGCCACGGTCCTGAACGAGGAGAACCTCCGCAGCGCCCATGCCGCGGGGATCAAGGTTCATGTCTGGACCGTCGACACCCAGGCGGCTATGGAGAAGTTCATCGCCCTCGCTGTCGACGGGATCATCACCAACCATCCCGACCGCCTCATCGAGATCCTGAAGCGGCCGGCGATGCCGTAACCGGATCGGCGCTGTATCGGGGTATCAGGCAAGAAACGCCGCTAACTCCTCTTTGCGGGCATTCGCATCCGCTTCCCCGATTTCGATCAGTTTCCGGATGTACTTGGGATCGAACATGATCATGCTGAGCCAGTCGAAATTTTCCGTTCTCTGAGTGCCGAAGCGGCGGGTTAAAAAGCGAAACGGACGGGGGAGATCGGGTTCGAAGGCTCCCGCCATCTTCCCCAGGTTGACGGAAGGGCGTAAGGTAAAGGCCCTGACGAGACGAAGTTTCGACGCCTCCTGCCGCGATTGATTTTCGAGGAGCTTATTCACCCGATCAAGTCCCAGCAGATCCTGGTCCAGCATATCCACAAAGATGGCGTTCATCAGGACATCCATAATCCGCGCAAGGGACGGATAACGATGCTGCACAGCGGAACCCCTCTCCGGCAGCGACCGCCGGTGGCGTGTCGATACCGCCAAGATCCGACCCGCGCCCAGATGCAGCGCGGGCGCCAGCGGTGCATACTGGCGGATCCCGCCGTCCCCGAACCAGGAATCGCCGATTCTCACAGCCGGAAAGAGGATCGGCAGCGCCGTGGAAGCCATGATCTGCTCCACGGTGATATCCGTCATCACGCTGTGGCGGTCGGGTCGCTCCCAGATGGCGATATTCCGCCCCTGGACCCAGGTAACGGCCTGGCCGGTGCTGTAGTTCGTGGCCGTGATGGCGAGGGCTTTGAGTTTCTGTGCGCGGATATTCTCGCGGATCCCGGCAAATCCGCCGCCGGCCGGGGTAAATCCCCTTTCCAGGAGTTTCCGGAGCGGCGACGTATCGACCAAAGCCTTGGGGCCGGCCGTGTAGGGGCGACCGCCTGAAAGAAGATGAATCCCCCAGTGCAACAGGCTTTTCGTAAGACTCCAGCCCTTTACATCATACACCTGATCCAGTGTGAGATTGCGCCAGAAGTCGCTCAGGGCATCGATTGCCTCCCGGAAGGTGCCCTGACGGTTGGCGATAAATGCCGCGTTGATGGAGCCGGCTGAAATACCGGTCAGGATGGGGATATGCAGATGGGGAAAATGATCCGCGAGGCAGCGCAGAAATCCGACCTGGTAGGCCGCATGAGCCCCGCCGCCGCCCAGGACGAGGGCCAGATCATCATTGCCGGTTGCCATCGCCCGCCCCCGCGTCATTGTGATTCAGCCAGACATGGATATGTCCGGCGATCTCCTCCCAGCCCGGCTCGCCGAAAATCCAGTGGGCATGGTTGGGAAATTCCATGTAGGTGGCTGATTTCCTGTATTTCAGGGCGATCTTGCGATGGACGGAGGCAGGGGTGATCCTGTCCTCGGCGCCCGAGATGACCAGCAGGGGGACAGTGATCCCGGCGGCATCGATGGCGGTTGCCTTTTTCGCATCGAGGAACCAGAATCCGATTTCAAACAAAGCGCGTCCGGAATCGTACACGTAGCGGCTGTAAGCATCCCGCCGCTGTGGTTCGGAAAGCAAATGCATCGCTGAATAGCTGCTGGATTCAAAGGTCGATTTTACAGGCTTCTTCCAGAAGCCCCATTGGATCTCGGCGGGCGGGACGCTTTTGACCACGGACGGCTTGATCGCCATGATCCCGGCGGGGGCCGCCGATGACAGCAGCACCAGGGATCTGCCCAGTCCGCGGCCCCCCAGAATCTGGGCAATCAGCCCCCCCATGGAATGGCCCATGATGATCGGTTCTTCATCGAGGCTGCGGATCGTTTTCTGAAGATCGTCGGCGTAATCCTGCAGACTGACCGTCCCCAGACTCGGATGGGGTTTGTCTTTTGGATCGACATCGTGATAGCGAAGGATCGGGGTAAGACAGCGATACCCCCTGTCCGCAAAGAAGCGCCGGTAGTTGTCCCAACACCACGAACCACCGAACATTCCATGGATCATGACAATGGTCCGGCTCATCATTCCCCGGCATCTCCTTTCAGAAAAAGTGTAACACTTCCATTCCGCAAGCGCAACGGGATAATTCTCAGGCGAAGACCGCCTGCTGCGGCCGGCGCCGAGCCCGACCGACCGTACCGGAAAACCTGTTGACATGAGGGGATTCTTCTGCCATCTTTACGCTCAAGATCTTTACTATGGCGGACTTCCAACGCGGACAAAACGGGAAAATTAAAAACCACCAAGGAGGAAACCATGGCCACTCTTTTTGACAAAATTAAAAGAGATGTGCGGAAGGGAATTGAAGAGGGGATTGCGGTCGTAAAAGAAGGGGCAAGCGTTGTATCCGGGAAAATGGGTGAGCTCACGGCTGAAGGAAAACGACAGTATAAGATGTTTGATCTCAAAGCCAAGATACAGGGTCAGATGACCGTGCTGGGCGGCAGGGCGTATGATGTCCTCGACGGCAGGAAAAATCCTGCGGCGGACGGCAAGGTAAAGGCCGTCTATGCAAAGATCAAGAAGCTCGAAGAGCAGTTGCGCAAACTCGAAGGGGGGAAACAGACAAAAACCGCGGCCCCCGGAAAACCGGCCAGGAAAGCGGCTCCGAAAAAAGCCATAAACCCGGCGGTGAAAAAAACGGCAAAGAAAGCCGCCCCGAAGGCAGCGGCTAAAAAGTGAATCCTCAACCACGGCGGAAGAGGCAGCAAAAAAATGGAGGAGCATCATGGCGAATCGATACGAAGTCTATAAATGCGAGGTTTGCGGCCATATCATCGAAGTTCTGCATGGAGGGAAGGGCGAACTGGTGTGTTGCGGCCAGCCCATGAAGCTGATGAAGGAAAACACATCGGATGGGGCAAAGGAAAAGCATGTTCCCGTTGTGGAAAAAGTGGCGGGCGGTACCAAGGTGAAGATAGGAAGCGTCGCCCACCCCATGGAGGAGAAGCATTACATCGAGTGGATCGAGATTATCGCCGACGGAAAAGCGTACCGGCAGTTCCTTGCGCCCGGCCAGGCGCCGGAGGCGATCTTCCCCGTGGAAGCGGCGAACATCACAGCTCGGGAATACTGTAATCTCCACGGTCTCTGGAAATCCTGAGACGATAAGGTCATCTGAAGCACAGCCGGAAGCAGCTGCCCATGCCTTGCCGCGTCTGCGGCAAGGCATGGCATAGCAGACCTCTCTATGCGCCACAGCCCCGAGGGCATCGGCCTGGGAAAAACGAGCCGGGACCGTTGCAACGCCGGCATCCCCGCCTTCCCTGTCTGCCGACTACCGGCTGCTTAGCGCCAAAGAAAGAACCGAATTTCAGCTACCCGGTTTTATGACATCGACTGGTGCGTCAAGGCCGTCAGGATAGGCATTGACACGGTCGCCGCCGGAAAATGGATAAGGCCCCGCTATTGACAACCCTTTCAAAATGACCTATTGCTCTGGTAAACGTTTACCATTTCCTTGCCGGAGTGAGTCATGCCCAATATATTAGATGTGGCCCTCAAGGCCCGTGTTTCGATCGCCACCGTATCGCGTGTGGTCAACAAGAGCCATCACAAGGTCAACCGGGCCACACAGGAGAGGGTGCTGAAGGTCATCCGGGAGCTGGACTACCGCCCCAACGCCCTTGCCAAGGGGCTGCTCATGAAAAAAACCATGACGATCGGGATCATCATCCCCGATATTTCCAACCCCTACTATGCGGAGATTGTCCGGGGCATCCAGGATGTGGCCGACCAGGCCGGGTATGCGGTCACGCTCCACAACACGGATAAGAAGCCGGGGGGGATCACCCGCTACATTTATCTGCTCCGGGAGAAATCGGCCGACGGAATCATCTTCAGCGGCGGGATCATCGACGGCCCCGAAACCGTTTCCATCCTGAAGGAACTGAAGGAGAGGGTCGTCGTGATCGGCCGGCACGAGGTCGATTTTCCCGCGGTCATGGTCGACAACGTCGGTGGGGCCGCCCAGGCCGTCCAGCATTTGCTCGATATCGGCCACAGGCGGATCGGCTTCATCGGCGGACCGGACGGATCCACGACGGCCCTGGATCGTCTGGCGGGATACAAAAAAGCCATGGCCAAGAGCGGAGTGATGGCTGCTCCAGGGCTTGTCAAAAAAGGGGCCTGGACTCCGGAAAGCGGCTACCTCCTGGGGACAGAGCTTCTGAAGGGGAAAGGCAGGCCCACGGCGATAGCGGCCGCCAACGACCAGATGGCCTTCGGCGCCATCAAGGCGGCAAGGGCGCTGGGGTTGGCGGTGCCGAAAGATCTGGCCGTCGCGGGGTTTGACGACATCCCCCTGAGCTCCTATTTCGATCCCCCCCTGACGACGGTAAAGATCCCCATGCATGACCTGGGGGCCGCTTCCATGAAGATGCTGCTCGGCCTCATTTCCGGAGGAAAGTTCGAGAAAATGAAGCTGTTCCGGACGACACTTCAGGTCCGGGGATCCACCGCAGAGCCGCAAAAGAAAGAAAGCGGAAAAAAAAGTTGACAAAGCGGTTTTCAGAAATTATGATGATGGAAAAGCTTTACCATTAGCCTCCAATAAACAAAATTGATCTAACAGACGAAAAGGAGAAACACTATGACAGAACACTATGACCTCAATGAAATCCCCTGGACCGACGTCGCCGCCTCCATTAAGGCCGGCAACGACGTGATCATGATTCCCGTCGGCAGCATGGAGAAGCATGGTCACCATGTGCCCCTGGGGGTCGACTCCTACACCACCATGGGCAGCGTCGAGTACGCGGCCAAAAAGGCGAAGGTCCTCTATACGCCGCTCCTCCCCTTCGGTGTTTCGACCCACCACATGGGCGAACCCGGCTGGGGGACGGGCACCGTCACCTTCTGCCCGGAGACCTTCCGCGAGGTCCTGTACAACATCGGCCGCAGCCTGATCTTCTCGGGCTTCA
>JAMDBG010000068.1 GCA_023487865.1 Deltaproteobacteria bacterium
AGATGAAAGTCATCGCTCTTTATCGGATTCAAAAAGCTTTTTTAAAGACGTAAGATACGCAGCTGATGATTCGTCCCCCTCTTTAGGAGCCCAAAACGCTTTTTCCTCCTGGGTCAAGGGTAAGAAGGGTCCCGCCTTGGCCTCAAAAAAAACACTCCGTTCTTCGAAAGAGATCCATGTATGAAATTTTCCATGGGGGATATTGACGATCATTGCATGATCGGCCTGTTCAAGGAGCGCTTTTTCTTCTACATTTCCGCAATTGTCAAATATGATGAGCCCCATTTTCCCTCTTATGACGATCAGGGTCTCATCTTTATTCGCATCGAGATGTCGGTGCGGCTGAATGTACGAGCCGGGTTCCATCGCATTGAGCAGGCGGTGGCAGATATCTTCATCCGCATGATGAAAATTATAATTCTTGCGCAGCCGGGATGATTGTTTTGCCTGCAGTGATATCTCGTCAAGTATGTGACTGGTAATCAATTGGGTTTTGGTCATTTTCTTTTCAGTGATTACAGCCATGGCATGGGTTCACTCTTCATTACTTCCGTATGATTTGCTGGTTTCTATGCCATCGTCGCGAATAAATCCAGACAGTGTTTCGCGTTCTGCGCTTTAAGTGTTTCTGGTAAAAAGGCATAATATGGATCGCCCTTGAAAACAGGAAATGTCACTTTCACTTCCGGGACTTTCCAATACATTCACCCCCTTCATCACAGTGGCGAGAGGGGTGATCGCCTGCAACGGACCTTGTCCCGGCTGGGTGTCGCGACCCATCAACCTTCCGCTCCGCAGGTGCCTTCTCCTATGCCGCAGTTATGATTTCAGATGGGCAAGGATTTCCGTAATGTCAGGCAATTCCTTGATGGGATAGATCTTGACGAACACGACCTTGCCAGTTTCGTCGAGGATGATGTTGGCCCTTTCGGATGTACCCTGAATCGCCCGGAAGAGTCCCAGCGATTTTGCGACCTTTCCATGGGGCCAGAAATCGCTGAGCAATCGGGTCTCTTTGATTTTCAGCGCCGCTGCCCAGGCCTTTTTTGAGGGGACCGTATCCACGCTGAGCCCCAGTGACACGGTGTTGAGCTTGGCGAAGGCCCGCCGATTCTTTTCCAGCGTCTTCATCTGCTCGGCGCAGAGAAACGTCCAGGCAAGGGGATGCCAGGAGAGGAGAACCTTTTTGCCCTGCAGGTTTGACAGTCGGACCTGCTGCCCCTCTTGGTCCGAAAGAGAAAAATCCTGCACTCGGCGCCCGACAGTAACGACCTTTTTTCCAACCATGGGGGACCTCCTCATTGCAAATATTTCTTCTGGTTGCAGCACCTTAAGAAACCGCTTGTCGGTATGGATTTCAGGACAGCGTGAGTGTAGCGGCAGGCGAGACAAGTGTCAAGGATATTAAACTGCGCTCCCGTGTTTTCATTGACACCTCATTGTGTTTTTCGTATGATTCCATAAAAGCCTGATCGACAGATACGGAAATTAAGGATACCGGCTGCTTTTTTACCGATCGGAAACCGAGAAGACATCATCATGGACAAGCGACGATCAAGTGGGCGACCCCCGAAGTTTGAAGAGGCGCGTCGACCAATTACGGTGACCTTGCCGGAGCGGACGCTCCAGGAGTTGGCGTTGATCCATGCAGACCGGGCACGGGCCATTGTGAAGGCAACGACCGCGGTCCTCGGAGTCAAAGCCGGTAAAAGGCCGCTGGTTGAAGTCGTGGAGGCCTATCCCGGACAAGCCTTGATCATTGTCGGTCCCAGCAAACGATTGAAGGAGATTGGTTTTTTGAGGCTCGTTGAAATCGCGCCATCGCGTTTCCTTCTGGTCCTCTCCGGCGGAACTGCAATCGAATCGTTGGAGTTGGCGGTGGGAGATCTGCTCGAACATCTTGCTCCGGAAGATACCCACGAGCGCGAATTACTGACCGAACTACAAAAGGTCATGCGTCACCGTCGCCGTCAGCAGGGCGTGACAAAGGCCGAGATTCTTCTGATTCGCATCTGATGCAGCCGTAATGATTCAATTGCGCATTGACACGCGTCATCATCTTTCCACGTGCGGTGGTGTCAAACGTCTTGCCTGGTTTTCTTTAATACTCGAGCAATGTTGCTTATAAACCCGGCTGTCCGGAACAGAAGAGACTCTACGGCGAATTATAACGTAATAATTGATCGTTTATCTGTAATATTTACGTAATAAATAAGACGCGCCCGGGGGCTAAAAATGTCTTGCATTTTATAATGACGTAATAATATAGTACAGAGCATAATATCAACGTTATAAATATGAAATAAAATGATATGTACTTCCTGAGACATGACGGACGTTTATAAGGGTTCGGACGGAAACCCTCTGCATCGTCATAAGGAGATTATCTGCAGCAGCACAATAAACCCGTTTTGTCTTCAGGCATGTTCTCAAACACGAGCCCTACACCAAGAATTTTGAATAGATCCGTTTCAATATGGCATGATCAATGACAGTCATGGAGATATGTATTTCTGACTGCTTTTTGTTTGCCTTGCAGGGGAACATTTTCTTCCATCTGCTTTAAGGAGGTAGGTCCATGGAGGAAGTCATGCGGTTTGCATTGGGTGAGAACGGGCAATCCTATCCCATGAACAGCCTGACACCGACGCGTGTAAAACAATCCCGGCGTACGTTCCCTGACTTTGTCACCGACGTAGATCTGCGGGACATGAAGTTCGCAGGTATAGGATACGACCAGGGATCTTCCCTCATTGCCATGGCGCAGGTGGAGGTGAAGTTCCTCTTCCATAAAACAGGCAGGCCGGTCAGGTCATGAGAAAGACCCTGCCGGCGATGCTCCGCTGCCCCCTTTGCGGGGCGGATATAAGAATCCAAGACATCTTTGAGGACACTCCGGAGTCATTGATCCATGGATCTCTGCACTGCGAATGCGACACGTACCCGGTCTGTCAAGGCATCCTGATTCTGAAGAATTCTCCTGTGAAAAAATATGTACTGCGGTTCCTGAAAGAGCGGGCCTTTCAAAAAGCGGCACTCTTCGCCATGGCCAATTATTCCGATGACGCCTGCCGTCTTCTCAATTATTTTGAATCATTCAAAGCGGGTGGACCAATCTGGAAGGGAGCCTTGGGGATAGTTACCGCTTATTTCCATGCCCGGTACGGTAAGTATTTTGATGACAACAGATCATTCATTGAATTATTGGGCAATGGCGCCTATGAGCAATATCTCGGGCACCGCTTTTCCTCACAGACCTTTTGGTCCCTCTATCCATTTGTATCCCTGATCCGCAACAAAGGCGGAAAGGTTCTGGAGGTCTGTTGCGGGTCGGGTCATGCCTCCTTTATCCTGTCCCGGTCGATCCCTCCCGAGAGATTGATCGGCATCGACGGGGATTTCCGGAATCTCTACCTGGCAGCGAAGTATTTTTCCCGGGCCGATTTCATCCAGGCCGACATCAATGCCGGTCTCCCATTCAAAGATCATCAATTCTCGGTTACTTACATGATGGACTCTTTTCACTATGTGGATGCCCGCGCATTGCTGGCCAAAGAACTCGCACGTGTGACGACTCCTGAAGGATTCGATCTGATTCTTCACCTGCATAATGCCCTCAGAGAGAATGTATCAGCTGGACGGCCCCTGTCTCCCGAAGCAATCCGACGCATTTTCCGGAGCGATCAAATCCGGCTGTTGCCGGAGCTGGGGGTGATCAAAAATTTCATCCGCAACGGGCGGCTGGATCTATCGGAGGGATATACCGAGGGCCAGATTCGGGAAGCAGACGCCCTTGTCGTCGCCAGGCAGGCGCCTGCAGCAGTGAGCGAAGATCTCTGGGATGACCTGCTTCGTCCTGATGATCACCTCATCGTCAATCCGATGTATCGCGCAGAAGACAGGGATGATCGGATCCTCTTGACGCGAACCTTTCCCTCAGAGGCTTTCCGGCAGGAGTATCCCCTCACGGAAATGTACCTGCCCGACCGATATGAAATAAAAAAGACCGTTTTAAGACAGGGATGGGATCCGCCATCTGAAGAGTTCCGGGAGATGAGGCGGAGATTCATCCTGCTTTCCGTGCCGGGACGTTATGGGGGGAAAAGCCCTTTTGACTTTTGATCCGCTATAG
This sequence comes from Deltaproteobacteria bacterium, assembly GCA_023487865.1. Lineage (GTDB taxonomy): Bacteria > Desulfobacterota > Syntrophia > Syntrophales > UBA5619 > JAKAFS01. The sequence continues at coordinate 4,133 of JAMDBG010000068.1, forward strand.
ACCTATGTCGATTGATATCACGAAAAATGGGTGGTCGCATCGGTGGCAGAATATTTTGGCTGCGATCGATAAGACCATCCTGTTCAATTCTCTTTGGCTGGTCCTGGGAGAGGCTGTCAGTAAGGGGGCCATGTTCCTGGCCACCATTCTGCTGATCCGCTATTTGTCGCCGACGGATTTCGGCCACTTCAGCCTTGCCAATTCCCTGGCAGTCACCGCCGGCATGGTCATCGACTTCGGACTATCGACCATTGTCACCCGCGATCTGTCCGGAAATCTGGACAGCACGCAGAAATACCTCTCCAATATCCTGTCGCTAAAGCTTCTTTTGGGAGTATTTTATCTGTTTCTCATTTTTATTATTACATTCTTTCCCGGTTTCGATCGACATGATCAATGGACATTGGTCCTTCTCCTCCTCGCGCTTTTCATCTGGTTTCAGGATCTGACCGGCCTGTTTGCCTCTCTTTTCATCGCCGAAGAAAGGATGGAGAAACTCTTTTTCGTACAGGTCGTCCATTACTGCGGGATTGCCTTTGCGGCACTCGTTACGGTCCATTTCCAATGGGATCTTAAAGGACTGGTGACAACCTACGTGCTGGCTGCATCCACCGGGACGGCAATGGCTTACATATTTATTCTAAAAAAAAATGTCAGGCTCTCGTTCCGACTGGACAGACACTTCATCTCCGGTCTCCTCAAGCGCTCGCTGCCGCTGTTCGGCGCCCTCGCCCTGACAACCGTCTATGCCAATGCCGATACCCTGATCATCGGTCAGATGCTGGGGGCAGAAGCCGTCGGTTTCTATCAGGGGGCCTATAAATTCCTTTTTGTCTTTCAGAGTTTCAACCTGCTCAACACGGCGTTTTTCCCACGAATCTCGATATATATAAAAACCGGGGATAGCCATGCCTTTAACAGATTGAATATCGTGGTCATGCTGTTTTGCCTGTTCATCCTGTTGCCTTTAACACTGCTGGCCATTCTGTTCATCAAACCAATTCTTCTTTTTATTTACGGGGAGAAGATGCTGCCCTCCATCGATCCGCTGAGATTCATGATCGGCGCCGCATCCGTCTATTTCCTGCGGATTTATCTTAGCAACATCCTGATTGCGCAGGACCGGCAGAGGCTCATGTTTATCACCTTATGTACCGGTCTGCTTTTCAACATATTCCTCAATATTGATCTGATTCCCATATACGGTGTTGCGACGGGAGGTCTTGCCCTGCTTCTGAGTGAAATCGAGATGTGCGGCCTGATGTTGTTTTTTGTTAGGAAAAACACAGTAATGAGAAGTACATCAGTCTAAATCCATTATGTTTTCAATAGGGTGCCCCTCCCGGATCCATTCGTAGGGTTTCGGTCTGTCAAGGTGCTTCTGCTATTCTGCCAAAATCTGCTGCTGGTCCAGTGGTCAGCGAGCTGTAACCTAAAGTGTACAATGTCACGCCAAAAGAATTCATTTTGAGCTGAAATAACTTGGTTTTGAATTTCGATATTACGGCTTATAAACCTTTAATTTTGGCCTTGGAAATGAATAAATGGGGCCAAATCCGCGATCAACTTCCGCACCCGGGAGCGGATATTGCTCATACACCTTATTGCGCTGGCTCGGATTACTTGTGGGAGTGTACGTGATCTCTATCGCACTTACCGCAGCCCCTCCAAGGGCCGTGATAGCGGCCTTGGCCTGTTCATAACTTATGCCCGTCACATTGGGCATTTTGCTGAAATTTTTTATGTCGAAGGACACTACGGATCCATAGGGAAGCTTTTGACCGGCCGGCGGATTTTGAGACACCACCTTGATATAGATATTGGCGGGTGTGCGGATCGCAGCGGGGTTGAACTGGGGCGGCTTGTATCCCGCCTGTTCTATGGCCTTGAGGGCCTGGTCGAATCTCATTCCGACGACGTTCGGAACCGGAAGCGAGTCTCTGAACATGACCATTTTTATGACAGAGCCTGTTGACACAGATGCGCCGGCTGCCGGGTCCTGAGAGAATACGGTTCCCTGCTGCTTCGGATCGGTGGGCTCCTTCACGCCGACAAGCTGATAACGAAGACGGGCTTTGTTGAGCCGGTCCAAAGCATTGACCAGGTGCAGACCCGCCACACCGGGAACCGTCACCTGATCTGAAGATCCAGCCTTGTACTGCCATACATTGAGTGTAATGATCTGTGTTTGAGGCACGCCCTGTCCTCCACGAGGGATCTGGTCCCGGACCTTGTTATTGAGTTCCTGGTTCGGGGTTTGATGATAGAAATATTTTACTCTGTAACCGCGCATCGATAATGTTTTCCCCGCCTCATTGAAATCCTGGCCGACCACATTGGGAAGGATGGGATAAGGAGGTTTGTATTGGTAAACGGTCAGACCGACTACGACTGTCGTAGGGACTTTCCGTCCGCCCGGAGGACCTTGGGCGACGACTTTGAGATGCGATTCCCTTTTTGGACCATAGGCATAGGATATTCTTACAGGATATCCAAGCTTTCTTAACTCCTGTTGTGCCCAGCTCATATCCTTACCGACCACATTGGGGAGGATCGGTTGGGCGCAGACATAGGACGCAGCGAAGATGGTGAGCAACATCACAGGAAAAAGAATCGTTTTTTTCATCGCACTTCCCTCCTTCCTATTTCCTGGTATGACCTTCGTGACAGGATCCCCATTTTCATGACCGGAGCTCAAAGATGGCAACCGCCAAGGGATGTCAGCGTTCAAGCACCTTGTCATCCATTTATTAGTGATGGTTGAAATCTATTCTCTCGGTCATCATGACCGACTGCTTCGGATCCTGAGCGCTTTTCCCATCGGCTGCGACACCGATCCCACGAGTCAGGGCGTCGAGCGATCCCCTCAGCCTGGCCGTCTTCAGACTCGATTGAGCGCTGCCCGTGCTCTTTTTGAGGTCGGAAACCAGACTGTCAAGATTCGGTATCGGAAAGGGGGAGGCTACGATGTAGAGCGTCTCCTGACCTTTTGCATCGTCCAGATAATACCAGTTGGCGGGAGAGGAAGGAATTTCATAAGTCTGCCCCGCCTTGACCCGGTTGCCGGCGCCCGCATCGGGATGCGGGAAGATGATAAGAGCCTTTCCCTGTGAATCGAAGTTGACCACATAAAGGTAACCGTCGCTGTCTGTCATGAAGTTGATCTTGAATTGATCGCCGCTCTTCAGAGTCGCTCCCGAATGGATCCTGAGCGGTTCGTACTCGGGGGTGCCCGCAGTGGAAACGCCCTTCTCTCGGCGTGCCCTCAGCGAGTATTCAACATTGATCTTTTTAAGGGTCTGGGGATCCGCAGTGGCCGCCATTGGGACATTTCCCACCCCGACCTGCACCCCCCGTTTCTGCACCAGGTCCTGGAACTTCTGATCGAGGTTTTTGAGTTCATCGAGAATTGCAGTGCCGGCGGTGCCGACGCTGAAGCTCAGCTTGGCATCCCCCGTCGCCCCATCGGAAGCCGGTATCTGGTATTCAGGATTCGGCACGGCAACAGGTGGGGGTGTTCCCTCCAAGCCGCTCTTCGCCGTATTGGCCATCTCCCGGATCTTCATCTGGGCGCGACGCAGGTATCGCTGTTCGGCCACATATTCGTTTTTTGAAATCAGACAATTGTTGTATTCAATGCACACCTGATGCTGATGGGCGAGCAGATCGCCTGTGATGCTGTCCAGGCTGATCATGGGCTGGGCTCCAAAGCCGATGCCGGTTCCGAAGGATTCGATGACGCCGATATCGAATTTCAAAGTCCTCTGATACTGCTCGAAGGCCATGCGGCAATCCATCTGGGGTCTATTCCCGTCCGGACACACGATCTCCTTGCCTGTCGGAGCCCCTTCCTTGAAGGTCGCACAGGCGGTGAGCATTATAATGATGCATAAAAATACCAGAAATTTGCCGTTTCTCATCACCCACCTCCTTTGTGTCATATCGCACGTGTATTATGATGGAGCACCGGACGATTGGATGCCGGAAGCCCACACATTCAACGGGATCCGCCTAGGATGAAAGCCCCGTAAACCGATGGGGGCAGACCTCGTTGCTTAAGCGCATTTCGTGCGGCAAGCCAGGCATCCCCGTAGCTGCCGGTTTGGGCCTGCCGGTGAAACGTTTCCATAAAGACTTTCGTGCCTTCATCTTCTATGGGCCATAGACTGCTGAGAATGACAGTGGCGCCGCTGAGGTAGAAGCTGCGGCTGAGCCCCAACAGATCATCGCCCGACATGATTTTACCCATTCCCGTGGCGCAGGCCGACAGGATCACCGTCCGGGCCGGGATCGGGTTTTCATATAGAGAGTTGGCGGTCAGAGAGAACGCCTTTCTTTCTTTACTCAGATACAGGGCGGACGCCAAGGGGTCTTTGGGATCAAAAATGCCGTGCGTCGCCAGGTGCAGAATTTTCACGCCGGTGCCGACCGCATCGCGTAAATTCGTTTCCGTTGCTTCCTCTCCGAGCAAAGGGGACGCCTGATAAATCGCGGCAATGCTCCGGGCCTCTTCTCTGGCACCCGGCAGTTGAGGCAGCACGCCGCCAAGCTCGGGATCGCCCACGACACTGGCGCTGAATTGTGTAACAAAGGAACGAGGATTCCGGATCAACCAGCCACCGTTCGGCAAAATCACCACCGGTACCTGAACGTCCAGAGCCCCCCAGGGAACAAAGTAGAGAGCTCCCGAGGGCACCACGTAAATCGTCTTTCGGGCCGACCACTGAGACATCTTCAGCCCTTCGCACAAATCGTTCAATATCGCATCCGTCCTTGAGGCTGAAGACGCAGCGGAAGAGACCGCTTTAATGGCGACGCCTCTGGCCGCCTGATCCATCGGAAAACCGATGGACTCCGTGAATTGATCCAGCAGGCTCTGCAAAGAATCCCAGGTCAAGGAAAGGGTCAAAATCCTTTGGTTCCTCTCCTCGATAAGAAACAGCTGTATGGATTCATGGCTTCGGGCAGGCAGGGCGTAAACCAGAACTTCCCCGGATTTCAGACGAGACTGGATCTGCTGGAGCGTTTTAAAGGATATGGACAGCACATCGGCCATTTCCGGATCTCTTTGGCGAAGCTGTTCAATAACGGCCCGACGCTGGGAGAGAAGCTCCTTCTCTCTGGATGGATTTTTCCCGACCGCATTCCCCGGAGCGTAATTCACGAGTCTCTGTTGCAGGATTTTCTGGCTGAGCTGTTGTATGGCCTTTGTCAATTCCGGTTCCCGAGTCGGCGCAATGTTTCGCCCGGCCAGCATCTCCACGAACGCCCGCGCGCGGGATCGCTCCAAATCCTCAAAAAGACGATTAAAATCAGATTTTTTCACGTCCATTTTCGTCAGAAAATGGACAACATCTTCTTTTCCGATCCCAAAACGCAGCTTCGCCCGGTCAGTGGCAAGCGTCCCGGAAATTTCGTCTATCCCCGTCTGGGCATGGCGCAAGACCTGTTCGGCCTCATCTTCGCGTCCCATTTTGATGAGTGTTTGTCCGCGCAGGACTTCAATGCGCCAGATCATATCCGTAGCGCCGCAGCGGCGGGCCAGTTCGAGGGCCTTTACCGCTGCATCATTGGCTGATGCATATTGTTCGATCCCATGCAGGGTCCTTGCTCTGAGCGCCTCAAGGGTTACAATCCCCCGGTCGTATTCCAGCGAGCGGAAGAAAGATTCGGCCCGGTTGAAAACGAGATTGCTCTCTTCGACATCTCTGGTGACAGCCAGTTTTGCGGCGGCCAAAAATACCAGATTGTTGGCCCGTCCGTAGAAACTGTCGGCATGGGCAACGACCATCCGTCCATACAAGGGATGTTGGGTCAGAAAGTGGACATCATTGAATTTCTTTTCTGATGTTTCCGCCCAAAGCAGCGCCTTTTCGTATTTCCCCTCGAAGAGATAAATTCCCGCCAGGCCCGTGAAGGCCCTTAGTTGAGCCGTCACAACACCTACCAGCTCCGGCAGGTTGCCCGGAGGGAGGGCATAGGACGTGGGCATGCTCCAGTCACCCGCAGCCTTGACCACTTGAAACATGTCCTGCTTTGCGCTCTGATAATCTTCGAGCCAGAGCCTGACCTCTCCTCGGAGCGCCCGTGAATTCCAGTTATGGCCGATAAAGATCATCTCCCGTTGGGACGTCGTTTCCAGTTCCACTTCTGCATCCGCTGCACGCCCCAGCATGATGAGAACCTGTGCCTTCAGAAAAGAGATCTGCCATAACAATCCGGGATCGGAGGATTTTGATTCCGCCTGTTCCAGCGCTTTAAATGCCTGTTCGGCATCGCCACCCAAATAGGTTTCATAGGCTAATTTCAACTCGGGCGTCACAGAGATGCCATACGCATTGTTTTTGCCGACGGGGGGAATGAGCTGGGACCTGGCAGGCAGTGGCGTGGGAGCCACCGAACTGTGATGTGCGGGAGGACGGCCCTGTTCCAGTTCACGGAGTAGAGCCTTTTTCGTCGCCAAATCCGGATCGGGAAGCGGTTTCAGTGGGGGTAGAGGAACATTCGCGCAGCCGGAAAAGAAACAGACCAAGGACAGAAGGAAAATGGTCGGAAGGCGTTTCGTTTTTCTGCCGACTGCATCAAGGGTTATCATAGTTCTTCGATCAGGGTCTTACAGTTCTGAGCAGACGATTACCCGTTACTTTGCGACATAGACCCGCTGATCCCTGGAAGCGGCTCCCGTAAAACCGGGTTGCCGTTCTTTATCCGACACCGCTTCTATGTGAAAGTATTATAAAATGGCTGTTTTTAATCGTCAAGGAATAAATGGCTCAATGGTATGAAATTTCTACGCGGTAAGAGCCGTTTCTGATGAGAGAATCGATGCCGCTATCCGGTCCCGGGAATGAATGGAAACTCGTATGATTGTATACCTCGACACTTGCTTCGTCCCTTGATCTCTTGAGTGCCCTGCAGCCTGTCACGGGGCATTTCATTGTCGAGGCCCAAACACCGTGGTGGAAAATCTTGGCATTGCGGTTGCTGCGGATGAAACTTCAGATCTTGAACTTGGGCGGGAGGGGCCGGTCGATGGCCAACCTGTTGCTGCCGGGTAAAATCATCAGGGTGGATGTTCCATGGGCAAGAAGCTTGCCTTTTTCATCAGTTACAGTCGCTTCGGCATATCCCAGCGTCTTGCCCAGCTTGATACGACTGCCTTTGGCGATCAGTTTACCCGATACCGCCGGCGCAAGATAGTTTAGCTTTAAATCAACGGAGGTGGCGCCGGCGTTCTGGTCTTCGATCTCGTAAAATATCGCCCAGAAAGTGGCGGCATCGATAATTGACGCAAACACCCCGCCGTGAACGAAACCAAACGGCTGCAGATGCTTTGGGGCCAGACGGATTTCAAGCTGGCTGAAGCCGAGCCCTACCTCCGAAATCGTCATCGATAACAACTCGAAATAAGGACTGCGGTTAACCAATTGATTGACCAGTTGAATATATTCATCGTTGAGTTTTTTCATTTCACCTCTTGGAGTGTGTACGTACGAAACATTGGGGAGAAGCATGTAAAGAATAAAGGGGCTAACCGTAAGTGGTTAACCCCTTGATTTCATGGTGGGCCAGGACAGAATTGAACTGTCGACACACGGATTTTCAGTCCGTTGCTCTACCGACTGAGCTACCGGCCCGCATCGCGACCCAATTTCCGTTGAAATGGAACGCTCTTCTATAAAATATCCTTCTGCTTGTCAAGGCCTTTTTCTCTCGGAAACGTATCGTTATAACTATCCTTTGGCGCTTGATTCTCGGCACCTCACGGATTTTCGGTCGGTCGTCCGGATGATCCTGCTTCCGGAATCCCGGTTTCTGCAGAACCGGACGGTTCGGCGATACGGACAGCGTTGACCGGCGGCATCGAGAAAGGCGGTAAAGCGGCAGAGAGGGCCTCCGCATCGGTCGGGAGCGGATTGTTGAAGGTGGAAGTTCCTGTGGGGCTCGCTTGCTTACCGGGTTCGTTTCCCGCACGGACGACGAGGGTAGCGGCGATTTTGTCGTGCCAGCCCTGCTTCCTATTGTCGAAGGCAATCCAGATAAAGCCGAGAAAGAACAGGCTTCCTGAGATCAGAGAACCTACCCAGCGGAGAAAGGCGATGCCGAGGGTCATTTTTTCACCCGAGATCCGGATGACGCGGATCCCACAGAGTCTCTTCCCCAGTGTTTGGCCGACGGTTCCGTGGAACCAGATAAAGTAAACCATGTCCATGAGTAACATCGTCACGAAATACACGGCCATGAAAAGGCCCATCCCGCGGGGAAGATCCCCGGTTATGACGATACTCCCGAACGAAACGCCCCTGAGTCCCATGGCGACAAGGCCGACCAGAAAGAGGAGCAGAGATATGAGGTAGAGGACGAACTTATCGATGAAATAGGCCGATAATCGTCTCCAGAAACCACCGAACCGCCTATCCCTCATGCGGACCTCCCCCTGCGGGGCCTCCGAGCGTCCCCTTTTCGTATTGGAGGATGGCGATGGCGGCCACCGCCGCCGTATCCACCCGAAGGACCCGTTTCCCCATACTCACGGAGAGGAAGCCAGCGTCCAGAGCCTGGTCGATTTCTTTTTTGTCGAACCCCCCCTCCGGACCGACGACCAGAAGAAATCCTCCGGTCCCCTCGTTCTTGGGATCCCTGAGGACCTCGCGGATCCCCTTGGCCGATTCCTCTTCCCAGCAGATGAGATTGAGCCATTCCGGATGGGTGGAGTGGAGCACCTCGGCTAACGAGACGATCCCCCCGATTTCCGGAATGTCGGTCCGGCCGCATTGACGTGAAGCCTCGACGGCGATCTTCTGCCAGCGCTCCCGCTTCTGCGGCGACTTTTCCGCCGGCCAGCGGGGAATCGACCGTTCCGCGAGGAACGGGATAATCCTTCCCACGCCCAGTTCCGTGGCGTGCCGGATAATCGCCTCCATCTTATCCGTTTTAGGGATCGCCTGGCAGAGGGTGATCTCGATCGTGTCTGCCATCACGGCGCGCCTGTCGTTGATCTCCAGGGCAAGCCCTTCCGCCGCCTGCCGGATCACCGCGTCGTACTCCCATCCCGTCCCGGTGAAGACACGGAGGGGTTCGCCCACCCGCATCCTGAGCACGGTCTTTAAGTACCTGGCCTGTTCCGCCGTTGCGATACAGACGTCGCCCATCTCGATGGGATGCGGGAGGTAGAGTCGGGGGAGTCTCATCGGTTGCTTCCCTCTTTGTTCAGGACATAGCAGACCCACTCCCGTTCGGTGATCAGTCGCCCGAGAGAAAAACTTTGACTGAGAAAACGGGCCTCGATGTCCGGTTTGTTCTGCTCGATAATTCCCGAGATGACGAGCTGTCCGCCGGGGCGGACGAGGCGGATGAGATGGGGAAAAAGTGCGATCAGGATCTTCGCTGTCAGGTTGGCAACGACCAAGGGGAAGGGTTCCGTGAGTGAGGCGATGTCCCGGTCGGCGACGGTCACGCGCCCTTCGACCCGGTTCATAAGGACATTTTCCTGTGCGATCTTCGTCGCCTGCCCGTCATTATCAACGCAGAGCACTCGTTCGGCGCCCAGCTTTGCACAGGCGATGCCGAGGATGCCCGTTCCCGTCCCGACGTCGAGCACGTGCAATGTCGAGAAGGTCCGATCCTCAAGGCGTATCGCCTCGATCGCCTCCAGACACATCCTAGTGGAGGCGTGCTGGCCGGTGCCGAATGCCATGCCGGGGTCGATCTCGATGACGATGTCCGTGCCGCTCGGAATAAAGGGCTCCCAGGTCGGTTTGATGACGAGGTTCCGGCCCACCCTGAGGGGCTTGAAGTACTTTTTCCACGTTTCACCCCAGCCGGGATCGTGGATGACCTCCGTCCGAAAGCCAGGCTCCTCCAGCGCCGGGAAGAGCTCAGCCAGGCTGCCGAGGTAGTTCTGAAGCGCGGCGAGGCGCTGTTCCAAATGGGCATCGCAGGGGAGGAAGGCCTTCAGCGTTTCCTGTGGGGGTGACATGGGGCAAATGCCCGTTTCCTGCGGTTCGGGGTATTCCTGAAAGACCCCCTGGGCACCGATTTCAATCAGGAAATTGGTCAGGGCGTCGTTCAGTTCCTCCACTGCGGAAAGCTCGATCTTCAGCCAGTCGTCCCTCTGTTCTTTTTCCTTCCCAGGTTCCACCGGCATGACGCGCATACCCCTCCAAGTTCCAGCATTCTGTGACCGGAAACCTATAACCTTTGTAATTATTTTTTTCAAGCGGCTTGAATTTAGGGGGGTCTTCATGGTATGCGCTAGTCCTGATTCTGGAAGTGGATTTCAAGGATACTCCTCTTCCCGGCTAAATAAGGAAAGGAATGGCTGTGCGGTATTATCCCCTTCTTCTCGATGTTTCCCGGCGCCGATGCGTCGTTGTCGGCGGCGGGAGCGTGGCGGAAAGGAAAGTTGAAAGGCTTCTTGCCTGCGGCGCCTGCGTCGAGGTTGTCGGAAAGCGGCTGACCCCGACGCTTGCTGCGCTTGCGGGAGAGGGGAGGATCGTTCACCACGATACCGACTATGAACAGCCCCTGATTCGTGGGGCGTTTCTCGTCATCGGTGCGACGGACAGCGATACGGTAAATGGGCGGATTGCCGCGGACGCCCGGGCACTGGGAATACCGGTGAACATCGTCGACGAACCCGCCCGGTGCGACTTCATCCTTCCGTCGATCGTCGAGCGGGGGGATTTGGTGATCGCCGTCTCCACAAGCGGCAAGAGCCCCGCTCTGGCCAAGAAACTCCGGACGGAACTGGAGACCTCCTATGGCCAGGAGTACGCCGTCCTGCTCCAGATCATGGGGGAACTGCGGGAGAAGATCATCGCCGGCCGGCGTCCCTCTGCCGAGAATCGAGGGCTTTTCGAAGCCGTTGTCTCTTCCCGGATCCTGGATCATATCCGTGCGGGGCGGTGGAAAGAGGTGAAGTCAGTGATCAGGGAGTTGACCGGAATAGAGATGGAGGTGGAACCGCGATGATGGGAATCGTCCTTTTCAAGACAGCCCTTGCCGTCTACCTGGTCTGCGCCGTCGTTTACGGCGCTTCGCTCTGGGTACGGAGGGTCCTGACGGCCCGGTTTGCCACTTGGCTGATGGTTGCGGCCCTCGTCATCCATACCTCTTCATTCGCTTCCCGTTGGCTGACGGCGGGGATGAGTCCGGCAGTCGGCATCCACGACGCCCTTTCCTTTTTCGCCTGGGTCATGGCGGCGGCCTATCTGGCTCTCCAGCTAAAGACCAAGACACGAGTCCTGGGAGCCTTCGTCTCGCCTGTGATCTGCCTGATCATGGTGGTCGCCTCCGTGGAACTGGGGGGGGGCGGTCGGCGCACCTGACATGCTGAAGGGTTCATTGGTCACCCTCCATGTGATGCTCTCCGTGACCGGAGAGGCCCTGTTCGCCCTGGCTTCCTGCGCCGGCCTGATGTATCTGATTCAGGACAGCCTGCTCAAACGGAAGAAGGCGGGGAGCCTGATCCGGCTCTTCCCGTCGCTCAACGACCTGGACCGGATCAACAACCTCTGTCTTTCCTGGGGATTTCCCCTGCTGACGCTCGGTGTCCTTGCCGGCTCGCTCTGGGCGCGAATCGTCTGGGGGAGCCACTGGCAGTGGGATTCCAAGCAAGTCTGGACCCTTCTGGCCTGGTTTTTATATGCCTTCCTGCTCCATCAGCGGCTGGTCATGGGATGGCGGGGACGCAAAGCGGCCCGCTGGTCGCTCATGGTATTTACGGTTCTCGTTACTCTGCTGATCTTCGGGAAGCTCTTCTTACAGACGGTCCACAACTTCGTGTGAATCTATGCGACTCCTTCTCATCGGCATGAACCATAAGACCGCTCCTCTCGAGATCCGGGAGCGGCTGCAGCTATTCTGCGGGGAAGAAGACCAGCCTCTCCCCGAGCTGATGCGGCTTTCCGAGATCCGGGAGGCCCTGTACCTGGCCACCTGCAACCGGGTCGAGGTCCTTGCCCGTGTCACGGACAACGGGCAGGCCGTCGAGGGCCTGAAGTCGTTTATCTATCGTCGCGGGAATCTTGACATCGCGGAGATGGAGAAATGCCTTTATGTCTATAGAGATCTGGATGCGGTCCGGCATCTCTTCCGTGTGACATCGAGCCTGGATTCCATGGTCATGGGGGAGCCGCAGATCCTGGGACAGATGAAGGATGCCTACCGCATGGCTGTCGATTGCCGGACAACGGGAGTTCTTCTCAACCGGCTGAGCCATCATGCATTCCAGGTGGCCAAGCGGGTCCGAACCGAGACAGGGATTGCCGGGAATGCCGTATCCGTCAGTTATGCCGCCGTGGAGCTTGCGAAAAAGATCTTCGGCGCTCTCAAGGGAAAATCGATCCTCCTGATCGGCGCCGGAGAGATGTCGGAACTGGCCGCCCGCCACCTGCTCCGCCAGGGGGTGGGCAGCATCCACATCGCCAACCGGACCTATGCCCGGGCCGAGGCGATGGCGGCGGAGTTCCGGGGAATCCCTGTGGCCTTTGAGCGGTTTCCCGAAGTCCTGCCGGAGGTGGATATTGTGATCGCCTCCACCGGCGCCCCCGGTTATATCATGAACGCCGAGATGGTGGCGGCGGCTCTCCGGAGGCGAAGGAACCGACTGCTGTTTCTGATTGATATTGCCGTCCCCCGGGATATCGATCCTGCGGCCGGCGAGATCGACAACGTCTATCTTTACAATATTGACCACCTGCAGGATGTGGTCGACGCGAACCGCGAGGGAAGGCGGGCGGAGGCGATGAAGGCGGAGGAGATCGTTGCGGAGGAGGTCGCTGCCTTTGAGAGGTGGTTCAACGCCCTGGAAGTGGTGCCGACCATCGTGGCGCTCCGCGAAAAGGTCGAAGGGATCATGAAACGGGAGCTGGAGAGATCCGAATCCTGGATGAGGAATCTGGATGAGCAGGAACGAAACCGGGTCGAGATCCTGGCCGGCTCCATCGTCAACAAGATTCTCCATGATCCGATGACCGGACTCAAAGAGGAGAGTCGGGAGAAGGACGCCTTGCCCTTCGTGGCGGCTATCCGCAGACTCTTCAAATTGTGAAGGTTCTATAAGACGACCGCTGCATGGCATTGCATCCTTCCCCTTGTCAGGTTCGGGGCAGGTTTTCTGAAGGATAGGAGGACAGCATCAATAAACTATTCAGGATCGGAACAAGGGGGAGCGCCCTGGCGCTGACACAGTCTCAATGGGTAGCGGCCCGCATCCGGGAGCAGCATCCCGATGCCAAGGTGGAGCTGGTCATCATCAAGACGAAAGGGGACATCATGCAGGATGTCTCCCTGGTCCAGATCGGGGGGAAGGGGCTCTTCATCAAGGAGATCGAGGAGGCGCTTCTCCGGGGTGATGTCGACATCGGCGTCCACCGCATGAAGGACG
>JAMDBG010000131.1 GCA_023487865.1 Deltaproteobacteria bacterium
GACCTTCCGCGTGGGGGGTGTGTAAACCGCCTCTGCCTGAAACAGGCAGGGCTTTACCCTGACAAGAACCCCCCTCCCTTATTTTGGTTGTGGTATATAAAATACAAGGCTTGTTTGTCAAGCCATTTTGAACACAAATATTTTATCCACCCGGTATCATTAAAAAATCACTAAAGCGCAGCGAATGACAACAATGAAAATGACGCACACTCGCCGGCGGTCCGGCAATGCTGAAAAAAACCTCACTTGGTCGTGACGGCCCATACGCCGTTCCAATCCCGTGGCGGCTGTTCGATCAGCGAGCGGCATTTCCCGGCATAGGCAAGGGCGGCGCGATCCCGGTCCCCGAGACCGGCGAAAATCGATTCCGCCTTTGCGAACCGGCCCCGATAAAATTCTTCCAGCCCTTCGGCAAAGACCCCGAGATCTTCTTTGCGGGAGGCGTAGTCGGCGGGAAACATCGGCTCATGAATTGTCACGGGTTCCCTGCGCCCGACGACGGAAACCCGGGAGAGCTCCCGAACGGGATAGGTCCCGGCAAGGAGTTCCAGCGTCGCCTGGGAGATGATGGTATAGGTTCCGAACTGCTTATTGATCCCCTCCAGGCGGGAGGCCAGATTGACCGCGTCGCCGAGCATCGTGTAGTCGAAGCGGGTATGGGATCCCATGTTTCCGACTACAGCCGGGCCGCTGTTGATCCCGATCCGCATCCGGAGATCCTTGCCGATGCGCTCCTTGAAGGCGGGCCTCATCCCGGCCAGTTTCTCCTGGCAGCGCAGGGCCGCCCGGACGCAGCGCTCGGCGTGGTCGGTCTGCTGTAGAGGGGCGTTCCAAAAGGCGATGATCGCGTCCCCTTCATATTTATCGACGGTCCCCCCCTCCTCATGGATGATATCGGTCATCGCCGAGAGGTAGTCGTTGAGCAGGGTGGTCAAGGCCTCCGGTTCCAGCCCCTCGGAGATGCCCGTAAATCCCTCCAGGTCCGAAAAGAAGATGGAAAGCAGGCGCCTCTCGCCGCCGAGTTTCAGGCGCTCCGGGTGAAGGATGAGTTCCTCGATCACCGCCGGGCTCAGGTACTGCCTGAATGCATTTTTGATGAAGTGTTTCTGTCTTCCTTCGGTCGTGTAGTAGATCACGCCGGCGCTGAAGAGCGTGACGGTGACTCCGAGCTCCAGGACGACAAGCGGGAGCCAGAATCCCGCCCGGTAGGCGGCTGCGGCCAGGAGGACAGGCAGGAGGATGAAGAAGCCATACGCGAGCAGGCTCTTGACGATGCCGGAGACACGCGCGGTCCCGACCCCGGCCAGAAGCGCCAAAAGGAGGGTCAGTGTCAGGAGAAGCGCGTTCGGCGTCGGTCGGATGAAGTCGTCGGAAAGGATATTGTCCAGCGCTGTCGCATAAATTTCGACGCCCGGATAGACGCCGGAAACGGGTGTCGGACGCAGATCGAACAGACCCGGCGCGGAGAAACCGAAAAAGACGTATGCGTCCCTGAAGAGATCCTCTCCCGGAAGGAGGGACTGCCCGCCTTCCCGGAGACGGAGTTCGCTCTGGATGACGGCCGCGGCGCTGTATGCCTTGTGCGTTCCGGAGGCGCCCCGGAAGTTCAAAAGGGCGTTTCCTCTGTCGTCGATCGGGATGCGATGGCCTCCCACGGTGAGGGCGCCCCGGACGATTTGCAGCGGCGTGTCCGGCGCGGCGGCAAGGAAAGCGCCCAACGCCGGCGACGGCACGATCCTGCCGTCAAAAACGCTGAACAGCTTGACACGGCGATAGACATTGTCGGGATCGGGGTTGAGATGGGTATCGGCCAGGACCGCACTGTTGGCAGCGACTTCCGGGATGGGAAACACCCCCTGAACGGAGCGGCCTTCCCCGGCGCCGGTTTCCTTTAACCAGGGGGTGAGGCCGTCAATCCTGAATTTCGGCTCCGGAACGGAAGCGGGCCATTTCTTTTCTGCGCCTGTGGTATCGCTGAGAAAGACGGCGCCGCCAAAGGGGGGGGTATTCTTTTTTATCGCCTCGCCGAAGGACTGATCGTCGGCAACGCCGTAATTGGAGGGTTCCGTGAACAGGACGTCGAAGAATATGGCTTTCGCCCCCTGGCGGCGGCAGAAATCGAGAATGACGTTGTAGATCTCCCTCGGCCAGGGCCAGCCCAGGGCGTTTTCCTTCTTGCCCCAGTCAAGGCTGTTCTGATCCAGAAAGATGAGGCGTATCCTGTCGGTGGCCGGGCCGGGTTTTGCCAGCAGATTGACCCGCCAGTCCCAGGCCTTTCCCTCCCACGAATCGAGCCATCCCGGCATCCAGAAGGCGAGCGCCAGGACGAATCCGATACCGCCTGCAACCAGACCCTGCAGCAATTTCTTCAACAGGGGCGACATCGTCATCCGGTGAATCTCCCTGTCCTATGGCAGACACTTCCGGTCATATCTTCCCAAGCGCCTGCAGGAAACGCTTTTGCCGCGGGGCAGGCGCCGGAACCGCGGCGTATGCCAGACCTTTTTTTTGAATCTCCTTGATGCGGTCATCGGGCGCCGGATGGGTCTTGGCGAAATCGAGGCCGCCTGCTTTCAGGTTCTTCTTCATCAGCGTGAGCATCTCCACCAGCCCGTTGGGATTGTACCCCACTCGCCTGAGGAGCGCCACGGCGGCCTGATCCGCCGCGTATTCCGAAGAGCGGGCATAGCCCTTGTTGATCAGAGTGCCGGTGATATCGCTGATCGTGCCGCCGAAGGTCTCCGTAAGGGCGGCGACCTCCCGTGAGCCCACGGTCTTCGCCCCTTCCATCGCGAGGGTGGTGAGGGCCTCGGTGACCCGCGCCTTCTCGATGGCCTCCATCCCGTGCCGAAACTGGATGTGCCCGATCTCGTGGGCCAGGACCGCCGCAAGGGCGTCCTCGTTCTTACAGCAGCGCAACAGCCCCCGCGTCACGAAGATAAGGCCGCTCGGCGTAGCGAAGGCGTTGATGTCGTTGGAATCGAGGACGAGGAAATGATAGCCGCCGAAGATGGCCGGCAGATCCGAAGCCTGGGCGAGGGTCTGGCCGATGACGTTCACGTATTCGTTCGCCGCGCTCTGGTCATAGGCCGGGTATTTGCCGAGGACGACCGCCCCGACGGTGCGTCCGATATAGTATTCCTGCTCCGGCGTGAATTCCTCGGCGCTCCGTGAAACGGCCTTGGCCGATTTCCGGATGGATTCCGCCTGGGATCCGCTGATGACGCCGGCGCCTTGCCCGATCGCCGTTGCCAGCGTGGTGGCGGACTCCATCGTCTGGCAGGATGCCAGCGTCAGGAGGGAGAAGACCGACAGGGAGATGAAAAGCGACTTCTTCATTGCACACCTCCTTCCGCGGGCTTCACACTGCCCCGTTTCAGGAAGGCCTGCATCTGCTCGGGCGAGACCTTGAATTTCTCCATCTTATCCACCCAGGCGTAATCCAGCTTCGGGTTGAGGCTCTTATACTGCTTCTCGACCTCTTCGCTGAATCCCTTTCCGGCAAGGGCAATCTCGCCGGTCGTCACGCCCTGACCACCTGAGGACGTCGGAGGGAGATCCGCCTTTCCGGCCAGGGCGACTTCACTACCCCCTGCGCCTGTCTGTGTCACTGCCGTCCCTGCCCGCAGGACGATACTCTTCGTCGTCAGGGCGGAGGTGTGCATCCATCCCTGCACGCCGCGGAGGGCCACCTTTTTCCAGGCGCCTTTGTCCTGGATGATCTCAACACGGTCGCCGTAAGAGGGCCTGGCAACGATCTCGGCCAGAAAGGAAGGGTTGCTCCGCACCTGCCCTTCCTTGACTTGGACGCTCATCGTCTTGGGCGGCGCCGCAATCACGGAAAAGACAATGCACAAAGAGACAAACACCGTGACAGCAATAAATCGGCCTGGTCGCATCATCATGTACCTCCTTGGGTCGGTGGTCATACCGCCCGAGTCATTTTCACCGACACCGGGATAAATGTCAAGAATTAGACGAAATGACCGAACCGACCTATGCCTCTGCGTCACCCGGAGACGCCTGTTGACACCCACTGTAAAGCGTGTTAGACGAAATGCCGTTCAAACTGTGCGCCCCTGTAGCTCAGTAGGATAGAGCGACGGATTCCTAATCCGCAGGCCCCGCGTTCGAATCGCGGCAGGGGCACCAGTAATTGAATTAAGAAGAAATCTTTTTCCATCTTGAAAAGAAAATTGGTTCGTGATAGCTAAATTCACGACCAGACACTGGGGGATCGTTCAATGGTAGGACAACGGACTCTGACTCCGTGAATCGTGGTTCGAATCCACGTCTCCCAGCCAAATGAAATCAAAAGGGATTTTCCGGTTGACGGTTAATCCCTTTTTCTTTACTTTTCCATTCCTCCCCCATCATCTACCCACTTTGGTAAATTCCATGTCACTTTTTAAGAAATAGTCTTTCGTGTCCCTTTCATCGATCCAGATCAAGGAAAGACAGATGCAGGTGTATGAAAAAACCTTCTCCCTATGTATGAACTTGTAGGGGAAACCCTTCATTTAATGAGGTCAGGGGGAGACATGCTCTATAAAAGCTGCATGAATATAGGATGTTACCCAGATGAGCGGCACTGGCATACTCTTTGCCCATACAATGTACAATGCAACCGACCTCGAAAGGAGCGTACAATCATGAAAGTATTGGTCGTTGATGACAATCGGTTATTGGCTGATACCATTCAGGAAACACTGGAAATTGACGGTCTCGATGTCAGGTCCGCACATGATGGTCAGGATGGATATTCTGCATACCTCCTCTTCAAGCCCGATATCATTATCACAGACATCCAGATGCCTCGAAAAACCGGTCCGGAAATGATGCAGAGTATCAGAATCCATAACCCGATGATAAAGACGATTTATATGAGTGGGAACATCGCCACGTTTGAGCCGTTTCTCATTGAGGAGAAAAAGAGATATCCGGTCAATTATTTTGAAAAACCCTTCTCTTTAAAATCATTGATGCGGGTGGTTATGGAACAGGCAGTCAATTAGCATCAAGAACTCAGCGGCAACAGCCATAGAGACATAGATACGCGTCATCCGGCATGGAATCTGTTTTTACATTGTCGTCATCGATAATGGAAAGAGGAAAACCATGAATCCAGCGATACCCCTTGATGAAGCATGCGAACGGCCCGGTCGGGTGCAAAACCATACCGTACAAATTTTTTGCACTGACCAGACGCGGGGCTCTCTACCCGACAAAGATACATTGTTGTTAATTTTGCATCTTAAGCGAATTCACGAAGAACGGCGAAAATTGCCGGAGAGACACATGGGTGAAGAGCTCATCGCATAGCCTCTCAATGAATGGTCGGATCGTGGAGTAATCTCTCCAGAACCACTTCCCTCCAGCTGATCTGCATCTGATATAAAACCCATCTTAACAAATTAAAGGCAGTAGAAATCCCCATCTTCACCTTCTCCGGTCATCTATGCACGAAGACTGCAACGCCTAACCTTCAGTAGTTCACCGTGAACCGAAAATTGCAGCGTTTGGTATTTCATTTAAGGATACATATGTTTACTGTGGGGCCACGTCTTGATTAAAGATGGTACTACTCTTATTTAAAATGTGGTACATATTCGTAAAACAGATCAGGAGGTATAAAAATGATTGACTATCCGAAATATAAGAAAGTACTCTTCTGTACCGATTTTTCTGAAAATTCCGATTGCGCCTTTGATTACGCCTTCGGCATTGCCAAAAGAGACGAGGGGGAGCTGTATATCCTGCATGTGATTCCTGCGAATAAAGATCGTTACAATTTAGAACGCTGCCTGACCAAAGTTGAGTTGAACAGAATAAAGGCAACCCTCCAGGAAGATCGTGAAAAGGCGTTCAACGATCGATATCTAAGATACATCAAAGATAAGACCAAGGTCCAAATCGTCACCAAATCCGGCCAGGAAGATAAGAAAATCCTCGAGTTCGCCAGGAAGGAAAAAATCGATATTATTGTAATAGGCACACACGGAAGAACAGGAATAGAACATTTCTTTATTGGCAGCGTAGCCGAAAAAATCATCAGACATAGCCGGATCCCCGTCTTTATCATCCCTCACGGAGAAAAGGCAGGCCATCTCAAATCCAAGTGAGAGAAGCCCCGATTGTGGCCTGCCCCCCGAAAACCGGTCCAGTTCCTGTGTCAGGATATCGGCAGAGCGGCAGCCTTTAATATCAAATATTTGCAGATAGAAGAAAACAGGACTCTTGCCTCAAACATGGTATGGAAGAGCGCATGGGTACGGTATCCATCCCGTCAATGATAGAGTGCCCTCTGGTGAGTTTTTTATGAATAGTCGACAGTGTATTTTATCCCTCCTTGTTCCGTGCTTCATTCTGAGTCTTGCCGGCCCTTGTGCCGGCTCAGACAAAAGGGCCGATCTGACTGTGAAAAAAATTGTCTTTGCCGGCGACCAGATCGGCGGAGAATTGATTACGCTTTTCTGTAATCGACCCTGCAACCCGGAGTTGTCTTCCCTTGCGGGAGAGGATCCGCGGGTGGTGATGGACATGCAAGGGGTTGCTCATATTCAAACCAAGAGCCGCAATGTCAACACCGGGGGGAAACTGGTCAAAAGGATTCGGAGTTATCTGGACCAGGAAACACAAGTTTTTAGGATTGTACTGGATATGGAGCCCTCGAAAAATTACATTGTTTGTCCGATACAAGACCCCTTCAACAATGCGTACATGGTCAGGATAGAAGAATCGGAACAGAAACCCGGAGAAAGAGGGGGGGACAAGAGTTCGTCACCGTCGCCGGCAAAGCGCATCATGATCCTTCGTCCCGATCTGAAACCGGAAGAACAACAGGAGGGCAAACCGCAGGAAGCGGGACCGGGCCCGGAAAAGCGCGATCCTGTGAATGGTGCAAGGGATGTGCCCACGGTGGAACAAGGCAGATCGCAGTTGATCGCCGGTGAGTATGCCGCAGCGGTGGATACATTCACCCTGATCCTCGCTGCGGATCCTCAAGACAGCCTGAGTTACCGTTTACGGGGGAACGCCTATCGCTACCTGGGTGATCGACTGAAATCCATGGAGGATTGGACGCGGGCGGCGAGATTGGGCGACGCCCTCGTACAATCCTATTTGGACTCCATGCAGGTCAAATGGCGGGAAAATCCTGCTCCGTAAAATATCCGTTCTGATCCTGTCAGCGTAATGCCAATGGCTCTATCCTCGTCAGTTCCACTCCGCCAGCATAAAGCCGGCGCTGATGCGGTTGACGCTTTTGTTATAGTCGAGCAGGCTTTCTCCATAGCCGTTGAAGTGCTGGTTAAAGAACTGAACGAGTCGCCAAAAATTTTATTGACCAGCGACAGGGGAATGCTCCAGTCCACTTGCACCGCGCCAAAATTCTCCCGCCGGAAGTTGTTACGCAGCATCACTGCAAACCGGTGCTTTTCCTGGTAGAGTGTTCCGCACAATTCTCCATAGCCCATGTATCGAATCAGATCGGGATTATCTTCATTGTTTTCGTCATCGGGTAACCGGTACCATGTTCTGAGCTGCAGACCGAAATGACCCCTTTCCATGCCAACGCTGCCGACGATGCGGTTCCAGCTTCGGGAAAGGGGTCGTGAGCGACCGTTTGATTGGTGATTAAAGCCGACGAATCGTCCCTTGAAAGCGCTTATTCACTGATTCCCATATCCCTCCAAGCCATTCATAAATGACTCTCTGTGAAATCGACAGATTCCCGCAATTCGGCACCACTGATTCGATGGCCCCTCCCGGCCTGTTTTTTATAATAAAATCCGTCGGCGCCGGCACAGGCTGCATGCCGAAATCCTGAAAAATTCTCATCGCCCGTTTCATGTGGGCCGCGGAAGTGACCAAAATAAAAGGTCTGTTGCCAAGCAATCCCCGAAGCAATCGGGCCTCCGCAACGGTGTCCGACGGTCGCGCCTCGACAATCGTATCCCGAACCGGGATGCCGATTTGCCGCGCCACATCGCTCACCACCCGGGCGTTCGTTACAGGGTCCGGAATCACACCACCGCTGATGACCAGTTTGCTCCCGGGCAGCAGCCTGTATATGCGGACCCCTTCAACAAGCCTGTACAGGGAGGCCCCCCCGATCTGTGCGGTTCTTGGTAAGTCCGGATCGGATATGTGCCCGCTGCCGAGCACGACTACGTGACGAATTCGATCCCTGACCTGCGGCGGGATCTTCTCCACGATCAAGGGTGCATAGGATCGCTCCAGGGAATACAACGCCTGTTTTGTGAACAGACCGTAACCCAAAACGAGAAGGATGCCGATCCCCGCCCCGGAAAAGACTATCGCCGCTCTCCTTCTTCTTGCAATCAACAATGCCAATCCCGCGATGAGCAGAGCCAGGCTCAGGGGAAGCGGCTCAAAGAAAGGGATAACCGAACGGATGACAGTCATCAGCAGATCCTTTCCCGATAAAAACACCAGCCCCGGTTCTCGCGCCGGGAAGCTTTCTTTATTGGTCTCTAAGAGGCTCTATGGTTTTTTCTCGACGGAACGCGGCATATTCAATCCTTATTCATGCCATACCGACGAGAGGTCCCTGCACCCCCGGATATCAGGGAGTGACCAGATACTGCGGCTGTCTCCCCTCCAGGACATCCAGGACCCCCTGAGCCACCATGGTCGCCATGTTGTACAGACTCTCCTCCGTCTGGGCGCAGAAATGCGGCGTCACGATGACGTTTTCCCTGTGCAGCAGCGGATTTCCCGGCCGGGGCGGTTCCGGGTCATAGACATCGATCGCCGCACCGGCGATCCGCTTGCCCTGCAGCGCCTCCACCAGCGCCGCCTCATCCACAATCGTGCCCCGCGCGGTGTTGATCAGATAGGCGCCCGGCTTCATCACCGCCAGGGTGCTTGCATTCATCATATGCCGTGTCTCTGCGCCGCCGGAGCAATGCACGGTCACGAAATCGCACTGCGGCAGCATCTCTTCCAGGCGGTCCACTTTCTGCACACCGTAACCCGCCAGTTTTTCCGCATCGACATAGGGATCGTAGCCCAGGACACGCATGTTGAAGGCCGCGATCACTTTCCGGGCGACCAGGGAGCCGATCCGGCCCACCCCGATAACGCCCAGGGTTTTTCCCCACAGGTCCGTGTTGACCAATCCTCTCTGCTTCGTCATGATGGGAAGGGTCACCGTGTCGCTGAGCAGTTCTTCCGACTGCATCGCGCCGTGGGCCCGAACGATGTTTCGACAAAGACACAGGATGAAACCGACCGCTATCTCCGCCACGCTTTCCGTGTTGGCCGCAGGCGTGTAGACGACGGGAATCCCCAGATCGGCCGCGGCGCCGATATCGACGGTATCGTAACCCACACCATGCCGGCCGATCACGGCGAGCCGCGGCGCGGCTTCCATGATCCGCCTGGTGATCTTTGTATTCCGCACGACAAGGGCGCTGCAGTCCCCGATCGCAGCGAGAATGCCTTCCTCGTTCTGCGGCTTCGGAAAAACCAGCTGCGCCTTCTGGGCCAGCATCGCCTCGCCGGCCGGATGGATATGTTCGACCAAAAGAATCCTGTTCATACGATCTCTCCCTGACATTCGTTTTATATTTCAGGCAATCCCGGACACGGGGCCTTCCTATCGCCATGCACAAAAAGCGCCCGAAATCGTCCCGCGACTGCTTGCTATCAGGTATCTTGAAGGAGGTCAACGACAAAACGTCGGCGCTATAAAGCACCCCCTCACAGGCTGCTAAAGGTCGTCGGAAAAATCGCGGTGAAGATCCCTTGACACATAGGCGCCTTCCCGTTACATTTACAGACAAGATCCATGCAAGGCTGCGGCTCACGGAGACGGTGCGTCGCCGGTATGGCGCCGTCAAGGAGCCAAGGGATAAACAACAGGCCCCTCTGAAGGACAGCGGTGGGAGTATCCGGCCTGTTTGACTCAAGAACAAGGAGGACTGCCATGAAAAAGAGACTGATTGTTTTTATCGCCATTGTCATCCTCGCTATCCCCTCGATCGGTTCAGCGATGCCCCCCCGCCCGGGCCCCTATGTCGCCGGTTTCTTGGGCGTGTCATTACCGATGGACATGGATGTGACCTCAACTCAATACGGTCCCGGCGCACGGACCTTCAATGACCGTGTCGAGTTCGATCCCGGCATCCAGGCCGGCGGCTCGGGCGGTTTCGATTTCGGATTCCTCCGTATCGAAGGGGAGCTCGCATACAAGTCCGGGGAGATGTCATCGATCACCGAAAAGACCAGCAACGTCAAGTACGCCAGTGTGGACGGCAGGGTGGGCGTTTATTCCATGATGTTCAATGCCTTCCTGGACCTGCGCAATCCCTCCCCTGTCACGCCCTATATCGGCGGCGGCGTCGGTTTTGCCACTCTGTACCTGAGCGATACCTTTGGAACCGACACGAATACCGGTTATCGGTTGCGATTGTACGATTCCGACGAGGAGACCGTCTTCGCTTACCAGGCCGGTGCCGGTCTGGAGATCGCCCTGACGAAGATGCTCTCGCTGGACCTTGGATATCGCTACTTTGGCACGGCAAAGGCCAAGTTCAAAAGGAGCTCGTTCACGGCGACCGAGGCGAAGTTCGAGAGTCACAGCGCGGCGGTAGGATTGAGGGTGAAATTCTGATCCGTTCCTTCCGATTTTACTTGACACCCCGCCGTCATGGGCCGATAATCCGGCGGCTTTTGCATCATCGGCTTTTGAAAAAAGCCGAGACAGGCGGCAATCAAAGCGCCGACGATCCGGATGTGCGGCTTTTTTGCGCAAGGACCTGAACGAAGAAGGAAAATCATGAACAGTCTCGATGCTATTTTTTCCCCGGAGTCCGTCGCCATCATCGGCGCATCCAACACCCCGGGAAAGGTGGGGCATGACATCTTTGCCAATATTCTCCACGGCGGTTTCCAGGGGACCCTCTATCCGGTCAACCCCAAGGCGAAGTCGATCCTGAGCGTCAAAACCTTTCCGGCGATCACCGGGATAGCCGACAAGGTCGATCTGTCCATCATCATCCTGCCGCCTAAACTCTGCATCAAGGCGGTGGAAGAGTCCATCGCCAAAGGGGTCAAGGGAATCGTGATCGTCTCCGCCGGATTCCGTGAGGTGGGCGGAGAAGGGCTCGAGATCGAAAACCGGATCGTTTCCCTCTGCAGGGAGGCGCAGGTCCGCCTCGTCGGTCCCAACTGCCTTGGTGTGATCAATCCCGTCCCCGACATCAGCCTGAACGCAAGCTTCTCCCGGAGGATGCCCGCCTGCGGAAACATCTCGTTCATCTCCCAGAGCGGGGCGCTTTGCACCGCCGTCCTCGATTTTGCCGCGGACCGGGATTTCGGTTTTTCGAAATTCATCTCCATCGGCAACAAGGCGGATGTGGACGAGCTGGATCTGCTCCTTTACCTCCACAACGATCTGAATACGGCGGTCATCATCCTCTACCTCGAGGAGCTCCGCAAAGGACGGGAATTCATCGAAGCGGTGAAGGAGATCACCTCCGGCCACCGCCCCACGCCGGTCATCGTGATCAAGTCGGGACGGACCAGTGCCGGCGCTCAGGCGGCCGCCTCCCACACCGGCGCCCTCGCCGGGACGGAGGCGGTTTACGGCGCCATCTTCAAACAGGCGGGGATCATCAGGGCCGACTCCATCGCCGAGCTCTTCGATTTCGCCAATGCCTTCGCCTACAAGCATGAGAGCGCCCTCGGCAAGGCAAAGCGCAAGATCCCCAGCGGGAAGCGGGTGGCCATTGTAACGAATGCCGGCGGTCCGGGAATCCTGGCCACCGACATGACCGTCTCCTCCGATCTGGAACTGGCAAAATTCAAGCAGGAGACGATCGACGCGCTGGCGAACTGCCTCCCCATGACGGCCAACATCCATAACCCCGTGGACGTCATCGGGGACGCCCCTTCGGACCGCTACGAAAACGCCTTGGCCGCCGTGATCAAGGACGAGGGGGTGGACGGCGCCCTGGTCATCCTGACCCCGCAGTCGATGACGAACGCCTTGGGAACCGCCGAAGCGGTGGTCCGCGTCGCCCGCCGCTCTCCCAAACCGATCCTCTGCTGTTTCATGGGGGTGGTCGATGTCTCCGCCGGTGTGAAATACCTCCAGGAGCACGGCTATCCGGTCTACACCTTTCCCGAGGATGCGGCCAAGGCCCTGGGGGCGCTCTACAAGTATTCCCACTGGCTGAACCGCGAGCATCTCCCGCCTTTTAAACTCCAACAGAATCAGGCGGCCGCAGCGGAGGTCATCCGCAGATGCCTCGCCGCCGGAAGAACCCGCCTGGGGGAGATAGACGGCCTGGAGCTTCTGAAGTGCTATGGCTTCAGTACGCTGCCGACAACACTCGTCAAGGATGAGACCGCGGCGATGCAGATCGCCGATCAGATCGGCTTTCCCGTCGTCATGAAGATCGTATCCCCGCAGATCCTCCACAAATCGGATGCGGGCGGTGTGATCGTCGGGATCAAGACAAAGGAGGAGGCGGGCAACGCCTTCACGAAGATCATGACCAATGCAAAGAAATATGATCCCCAGGCCCAACTTGAAGGGGTCCTCGTCCAGAAGCTGGCCGTACCGGGGGATGAGGTGATCCTCGGGATGAACCGCTATGCCGTAGGTCCGCTGATCATGTTCGGTCTGGGCGGCATCTTCGTCGAGATCTTCAAGGACGTTGTCTTTCGTCTCGCCCCCGTCGACCGCGACGAAGCCCATCGCATGGTCGGTGAGATCAAAGGGTACAAGATGTTCACCGGTTTTCGCGGCCGTCCGAAGTCGGATGTCGAGATCCTGGAGAAGAGCATCATCCGGCTCTCCGACATGGTCGTCAACCACCCCGAAATCATCGAACTGGACATCAATCCGCTGCTGGTCCACGAGGAGGGGAAGGGAGCGACGGTCGCCGACTGCCGGATCATCCTCGATCCCAATAATAAATAGGATAAATAGGGACAGCGCCCTATTTTTTTCCAGGAAAATTAGGCGCTGTCCCTATTTTTTATAAGCCCAGATACGTTTTGCGGAGGATCTCGTCCTTCAGGAGGTCATCTCCCAACCCCTCGGCGATCAGCTTGCCTGAGGAAAGGACGTAGTTGCGCGAAGCCAGCTTGAAGACCGTACTGACTTCCTGTTCCACCAGGAGAATGGTGATCCCCAGATTTTTCACCTCCACGATTTTTTCAAAGACCTCTTTGCGCATCAGGGGAGCCAGTCCCGTGGAAGGTTCGTCGATGCACAGCAGTTTCGGCTCGGACATCAAGGCCCGGCCGATGGCGAGCATCTGCTGCTCTCCTCCGGAAAGCGTCCCCGAGATCTGACGGGAGCGTTCCTTGAGGACCGGAAACATCTGATAGACCTTATCCAGGGTCTCCCGGTTTTTCTTCTTGTCCTTCTGGAGGTAGGCCCCCGCCATCAGATTTTCCAGCACCATCATCTCCCGAAACGGCCTTCTCCGTTCGGGGCACAGGACAAGCCCCCTTCGGACGATCTCATGGGCGGGAATCTGATCGATCCGGTCTCCGTTGAAGGTCACGGTTCCTTCCAGAAAGATATCCCCCGCAGTGGACCGGCGCTTGATCTCCCTTTCCCAGGCGACCAGACCGCTGACGGCCCGCAGTGTCGTGGATTTTCCGGCCCCGTTGGGACCCACCAGACTGACCAGCTCCCCCGTATCGACACGCAGGCTCAGATCGTTGATGAGCACGGCCTTTTCATAGCGGACGGTTAAATGGGCGATTTCTAAAAGCACGGTTATCGGCCTCCTTCTTGACCCAGATAAGCCTCAATGACCCGGGGATTTTTCACCACCTCCTCGGGTGTCCCTTCGGCCAGGAGAGTCCCGAAATTCAGGACAATGATCCGATCGACGATCTTCATCAACTGCTGCAATTTGTGCTCCACGA
The DNA here is from genome assembly GCA_023487865.1 of Deltaproteobacteria bacterium. GTDB lineage: Bacteria > Desulfobacterota > Syntrophia > Syntrophales > UBA5619 > JAKAFS01. The sequence continues at coordinate 13,918 of JAMDBG010000131.1, forward strand.
TAATCATCGCCGGGCCTTCGCTGTGCAGACGGCCAAACCGCCCGCCCTTATGGAGTCTCCGGATGGATTTCGCCATCAAATCCGTCTCGGCGGGACTGAGTCCGCCGAAAGGCTCGTCCAGGAGGAGCAGATCCGGATCCGTTGCCACGGCCCGGGCGACTTCCAGCCGCTTCAGGTCACCCTGGGACAGGGTGGACGCCTTTTCCAGGGCCATGTCCGAAATGCCGGCGAATTCCAGGGCATCCATGGCCTTGGCCTCGACCACCTTCACCCACTCCCCCCGTTTCATCGACCGGGGGGAAAGACAGGAGACCATCACATTGGCAATGATGGGCAGCCGGCGAAAGGGCCTCATGTTCTGAAACGTGCAGGCCACACCCAAATTGACGATCTCCCAGGTCTTCAGGCCGATGATCTGTTTTCCTTTAAAGTGAACGCTGCCCGAATCCGGCTTCAGTATCCCGGTGAGCAGACGGAGCAACGTCGTCTTTCCCGCCCCATTGGGCCCGATGAGGCCCAGGACCTCCTTTTGCTCCATGCGGAAGCGGACATTGTCAACCGCCCTGAGTCCGCCAAAGCTTTTCGTCAGAGATTCCACTTCCAGAAACGGTACGGCCATATCAGGCTTCCTCACACTCTTCCCTGAGTTCCCGCCGGGAAACCTTGCCCACATCGGTCTTGGGCAGCTCGCCCCGGAATTCAACGATCTTTGGCACTTTATAGTGGGCCAGCTTCTCTTTGCAGAAACAGATGATCTCCTCTTCCGAGATCCTTCCCCTGGCCTCGCTCTCCAGGACCACATAGGCCTTGATCAGGCACCCCACCGCCGGATCCGGCACGCCGACGACACCGGCGGCTTTTATCTGGGGGTGCTGATAGAGGACCTCCTCCACATGTCTGGCGAAGACCGAATATCCCTTGTACTTGATCAGGTCGCGCTTGCGGTCGAAGAAGTGGAAATACCCCTCTTCGTCCATGCTGACCAGGTCCCCGGTCCGCATCCAGGTCTCTCCATCGATCTCCATCATCACCTCTTTGGTGCTGTCCGGTCTTTTCCAATACCCTTGCATGATGTTGGGACCGGACATGATCAGTTCGCCCACCTCCCCCACCGGCAGGAATTCCGTTCCATCCTTGTCGATGATCGCCGCCTTGATGTTGGGCATGGGGACCCCGAAAGAGCCCTTCTTCGGACGCCCGAGAGGGCTGCCGTGGCTGGCGGACGTGGTCTCGGTCATTCCATAACCCTCATAGATCTTGGATCCGGTCCGCTTTTCCCAGGCGTCGATCGTCGATTCATGGAGCGTGTCGGCCCCGCAAACGATCAGTTTGAGCCTTTTCCAGTTGACCCGGTCGGTCTTCTCGTACTCCTTGAGATATTCAAAGAGGGTGGGCACGCCGTAGAATCCGGAGGCCTGATAGCGCTCCATGGCCGAGAGAATTTCATCGATATCCGGGGTGGTGAAAAGGACGAGCGTCGATCCCTGGGCGAGTCCGGCGATCATCACCACCACCTGTCCGTAGATATGGAAAAAGGGCAAAAAGGCCATCACCACCTCCTTTCCCTCCTCGATGATGGGCCAGAAAGACCGGGCTTGGGCCTGCAGGGCGACAAGGTTGCGGTGGGTCAGCATGGCTGCCTTGGGTAGGCCCGTCGTCCCCCCCGTGTAGGGCAGGGCCGCCAGGTCCTTCCGGGGATCGATGGTCACGGGAGGCGGCTCCGGCGGGTATTTCTTCAACAGCTCCTGAAACAGATAGATCCCCGGCCGGCCGATCGATTCCGTCATAACGGCCGTCTTCCCTCCGTACGCCTTGGCCCTGGCGCTCTTGCCGAACCATTTTTTCAAGGCGGGAAGATATTCGTCGATGCTGGTCAGGATCACGCTTTCCGGATGCACCCCGGCCTTCTCCAGGTTATCAAAGAGGATGTCCTGACAGACGATGGTCCTGGCCTCGCTGTCCGTGATCTGGTGTTTGACTTCGATGCTGGTATAGACGGGACTGATGGGTGTGACCTTGGCCCCCAGCCGGAGAGCGGCAAAATAGGCAATCACGTACTGAGGACTGTTCAGGAGATAGATGGCGACGGCATCTCCTTTCTTTATTCCCAAATCGGCCAGGGCGGTGGCCATGCGGTCGACCGACTCTTTGAGCTCCCGGTAGCTGATCTTTTTCCCGTAAAAGATAAGGGCAGTTCTGTTTCCATATTTCCCCGCTATCTGGTCGAAGAGTTCCGGCACCGAGAGTTCCGGGATATCGATGTCTGCCGGCACGCCCTCCGAGTAGTATTTCAACCAGGGTTTGGACAGATACGCTTCCTTCGGATTCATAGTCACATCCTTTCAATCCAGCACTGCGGTACACACCCGACACGTTGTTCGCGTCGCGACATTCCTGATTTTGCACCGGGGGCATTGCTTTTCTATCTTGTCCCTCACCCAGGGGACCAGCCCTTCCGGCATATACAAAAGGATGAGGAGGACAACAACGGCAAAGATCATCGTCCGATACTCGGGCCAGAAGCGGACGAATTCCAGCAGCGGGAAAAGGACGAATACCGCCGCTATCGGTCCGTAGATCGTCGCCAGCCCCCCGAAAACCGCCCAGATCACCACGGTGAACGACATGGAAACTTCCAGGGTGGAAGGCCCGGCGATCCGCATGTAGTGGGCGTACATGCCGCCGGAGAGGCCGGCAAAAAAACCGCTCAGGCAAAAGGCCAGCAACTTGTAACGGGTGGTGTCGATGCCGGAAGCCCTCACCGCCAGCTCATCCTCGCGGATGGCGTGAAAAATGATGCCCGTATGGGAGTCGGTAATTTTCCACATGACGGTGCACAGGACGAGCATGGTCACGATGTAAATGTAGTAATTGCCGACAAGCGAGTTGGAGATGCGCTGCAATCCGGAAATTCCCAGCTCGCCCCCGGTCGGACCGGGCAGGGCGAAGACGATCCCCATCAGGATGATCGGAAAGGCCATGGTCGTCAGGGCCAGATAGGTGCCTTTGAGCCGGAGGCAGGGGATCCCGATGATAAGACCGGTCAGGACGGCAGCCAGGGCCCCCAGGGGTACGCTCCCCCAGGGGGGGATCGCGAAATGGATGTTCAGGAGCGCCGAAGTATAGGCCCCCATCCCGAAGAAGAGGGCATGGCCGAAGTTCATCTGGCCGGTGAACCCGGACAGGAGGTCCCAGCTCGCGGCCAGGATGGCGAAGATGCTGGTCAGAATGATCACCCGTATCAGATAAGGATTCTGACTGATCAATGGCATCCCC
>JAMDBG010000186.1 GCA_023487865.1 Deltaproteobacteria bacterium
TGAACAGTTCAGGATGTTGGATGTAGCGTTCTATTCGACTCAGGAATGCGTCTTTCGTGGGGGTACAGTTAAAGCCGTTTCTACCGTCTTCCACAATCTTTCCGATCCCGAGCACACAGTCGCTGACCACCACCCCCATTCCGGAAGCCATAGCCTCAAGAATAGTATAGTTGCCGTTGCTGAAGTTTGCCGGCAGAATGAGAATAAAACGACTTCGTTTGAGTTTTACGCATTGTCCAATATATTTTTTATGACATCTATATTGTAATCAACTCGATGACATAGTGCCGTTTTTCTAGCATTTTTTCTTAAATCTTCGATTCGCCAAATATTATCAATAAAAACATTAATCTTTTCAATTATACTAATTAAACTCCCGCTCTTATGAATAAATCCATTATAACCTTCCTCTACACGATCTAAAATACTACCTGCCATATCAGAACCAATAACTGGCAGCCCACATGCCATCGCTTCCAAAACCGAGTTTGGAAAAGGGTCAAAATGGGATGTATGCAGGTACGCATGCCCAGAATTATAGAAAGCTGGAAGATCATCGATTTCTATCCAGCCTAAAAATTCCACGCGGTCTTGTAACTCCAGTTTTTTAACCAATTCTTTTAATTTTATGAAATCAGGGCCAATGCCGGCGATTTTTAATTTAATGTTATGATTTGTTATTTTCTTAACAGCCATAATAGCCAAATCATGACCTTTATGGCTGTTAACTAACCTTCCACTACTTAGAAAAACGATAGATTTTTCTTTATCTTTTTTTTCGTCAAAGCGGATATCAAAGTGTTTTAAATCCGTAACAAATGGAAAATTAATAACTTTTTCTCTTTTTATCCCCATTTTTATAAAGTTATTAATCCCAGGTTTTCCTGTTGCCATGATTTTATCAACTTTTGTAAAGATAAATTCTATCCACAATTTTCTCAAAGTTCCTTTGATTATATTCCTTTTTAAATGAATCCGGGGTGTATCACTCCATATTGCGAATTTTTTTTTAAAGAATGCTAAAATTGTTATTGCTAAAAACATCGTCAGGTTATTCCAGCCTGAAATAATAAAGTATGTTTCTCTTGCAAAAATACACTTCCAAATAAATCTCCAATCTACCCCATATATTGTTTTAAGGGTTTCTAAGCGTATTGACCCATATAATGGTTGTCTTTTCCATGGGTGTGTTTCTAACCTTTTTTTAACATAATAAACGGTAAGGTCTATATCTTTAACTTTTGACAAAGAGCTAAAAAGAAAACTGTTATAATTAGTCTCATGCCAGGTTAACCAAATAAGTTTTTTCATTATCTTAATTTCTATCAGATGAGCATCTATAAAGTTCAAGATATTTTAAAGCAATATTTTCTATTTTAAATCGTTTCAAATTTTTAACACCTTTTTCTATAAGCATGTTTCTGTATTTTTCATCGGAAATAATCTTAAATATACCTTTTCTTATACTCATAGGATCATATGGATCTACGAAACAAGCCGCATTTCCTGCAATCTCCGGCATTGATGCCAAATTACTTGTTATCACTGGTCTACCAATAGCATTTGCCTCGACAATCGGCATTCCAAATCCTTCGTATGTTGATGCAAAATATACCAAGTCACTTTCAATATATTTATCAGCGACATCCTCGTATTTCAAATTATCATGGAATTCATGATCTATTTTCAATCTTTTTAGATAGTTAGACAAATTTTCATTTTTTTTCCGGATAAATATTAGTTTGCATGGAAGTTCTTTTACCGCCTCAATAAGGCCTTCAACATTTTTATTCATACCCGATCCAATTTGTAAAATTACTGGTCTATTTTTATTAAATATTTTTTTTGTAAAATGAAATTCTTCAGGATATGGGTTATAAATGACTTTAATCTTTTGGGGATCTATTTTATAATTTTCTAAAAGCCGGTTTTTTGTAAAATTTGAAACCGCTACTATATACTTTGCCTTTTTTAAGGGAAATTTTAACCATAAGTATTTATAGATCGTTTTTTTTAGCCCTTTTAGTGTCTTTTCATAATGCCCCAAGTCATGTATTGTGATTATAAGATTTTTTTTGACACCATATGCTAAAAAATTGACGTCCCCAGTTATATGAAAGATATCAGCATCAATTTTTTTTACATCTAAAATACCTCTAATTTTATTGGAGTTAGCAGGATAGACATACTCAGTAATATCAATCATATTTTTAAGTTGATATCTGATTCGATTATATATCTCCTCAATACTAAATGCACCTTGTCGATTATCTCTATTTACAAAACATACTTTCATATATCTTTTGTTACCCAGCGTAGTGTTTTGTTTTTATTTTTAATACCATTCCTTTAATAAAGCCCTATAATGAAGAGCCATCGACTAAAAATGAAATCCGTTACTCACAAACCACAAAATGGCATCATGGCAATCAAAGCTATTGTTGCTATGCCGCACATTTAGAAGTCATCACATGGAATCACATTTAACCGGGCAGGAGTAAAATGTGGCCTGAGTTTACCGGAGACAATCAAGCTAAGCGGAATTACCGCCCTTAAGAGTTCATTGTCCGACATTCTATAACCGTTTCCTAAAGACAAGGGCTCCGGTTCGCACCATGAATGCTTTTGCATGAAGCGGATGCGAAAGACATTCAAAGCCATGCGATACAAACCAGAGAATGGCATCATGGGGATCTATATGATTACAGGCATCAGAATCAGATGTCCAGTACACCTCGTAGTTCGGTGTAAATTTCTTGTACTGGATTTCTGTATACTTTTTCCCGAAAATAAATCTGGAATGACGCCAACTCCTTTTGAATAAAAAAAATAATCCACGCCAGATCATGCTGTCTCGGAGTGGAATAGACGCTTTGACAAGTTTTCCTTTCAGATCTAAATCACTGTAAGGTCGAACAGCATAACCATCGGCTGCCCAAGGTCGGCATTGCCATGCCGGTGCAAACAGCACCACCCCCCCTGGTTTAAGAAGGCGTTTGATCTCCAACAGTGCCTGCTGTAGATGCGGAATATGCTCAAAGACGGTTATGGTCCAAATGGCATCGAACATCTGGTCATCAAATGGGTAATTCTCGCTTTCTGCAACGCGGTAGGGCTTGTGGTAATATTGCGCAAGACTTTCGGCAATATCAGTTCCGAAATAATCTTCCACCATGTCCTGGAAAAAACCACCAGAAGAGCCGATTTCCAAACACTTCTTGTCCTTCAAAGCATACGCATCTATAAAAGTCTTAAGTTCCTGGTAGTGGCCGTGTTCCTCTGGGCGGATCTTCGTATAGTTTTGGGCGTACGTTTGGTCGCGTCTCTCATCGTAGAAAGATTTGTAATCGGTTTGATGCATTTTTGTACCCTGTTGTCGGACAGTTTTTACTTTTTAACCAAGATGCGGACGATCCGCTCGGCGGTGTGGCCGTCCCAGATGGCGGGGCAGCTTCCATTGCGGCTCTTGCCGGCGAGGGCCCGCTCCGCCTCGGCGGCGATCCGCTCCGGATCGTCATGGACCAAGACGTTGGTCCCCTCCGTGAGCGTGATCGGCCGTTCGGTTGTATCGCGCAGGGTGATACAGGGAACGTTGAGGACCGTCGTTTCCTCCTGGATCCCCCCGGAATCGGTGAGGACGACCGCGGCGTGTGCCATGAGGTTGAGAAAATCGAGGTAACCCAGCGGCTCGAAGGCGTGGATCTGGGGCTTGAGCTCCCCTCCCTCCTCCTTATCCTCTCCTTTCGCCAGCGGAGAGGGCAGGCGGTCGTCGCCGGCGTGGGTCATCAGGCCGTAGTAATCCTCTGGGCAGAGCTCCGGCGCGGGATGGAAGATGAGAGCGTCCTCCATTCCGAAGGCCTCGATCTGCTTGCGCGTCCGGGGGTGTATCGGGAAAAGGACGGGGAGGTGCGCGGCGATCTTGAGCAGGGCGCCGATTATCCGGCCGAACGAGACCCGGTCGTCGACGTTGGACGGCCGATGCAGGGTGACCAAGGCATAGGGGCGGACCCGCTTATCGCCCATGCGTTCGTCCGTCCGTACGAGGCCGAGCTGCGTCAAGATCGGTCTTTTCTTTGCGATTTCCAGATTGAACAGGAGGCTGTCCACCATAATGTCGCCAACCAGGAAGATCTTCTCTTTCGGGATGCCTTCGCGCAGGAGGTTCTCGTCGCCGTCGGGGGAGGGGGTGAACAGATAGTCGGCCAGGGCGTCGGTGAGGAGGCGGTTGATCTCTTCGGGCATCGTCCGGTCGAAGCTGCGGAGGCCGGCCTCCACATGGGCCACGGGGATGTGGAGCTTCACCGCCGCTAGGGCGCAGGCCAGGGTGGAATTGACATCGCCAACGACGATGACGAGGTCCGGCTTTTCCCTGAGCAAGACCTTCTCGAACTCGATCAGCACCCCGCCTGTCTGCTCGGCGTGGCTCCCGGAGCCGATCCCGAGATGGACATCCGGTGCGGGGATGGTGAGGTCCCTGAAAAAATCGTCGGACATGTTGGCGTCGTAGTGCTGGCCCGTATGGACGAGGAAAGGTTGGATACTACTCCCATTGACGCGGTTGTGTTCCTCGATCGCCCGGATCAGGGGGGCGATCTTCATGAAATTGGGCCGGGCAGCGGCCACAAGGATCCATTTGCGAGTCATTTTGGGGGCATTTTGGGGGTCAGGTCTTTAAAATTAGCGTTTCTTAGACTTCATGGTTTAAGCCATCACGATCGTTTTCAGTTTATCCAATGGCATGGCGGTCACATTTTTGCCTATGGGATATGTTTCACTACCCGGATAGATGATATAGCCCCGCGTACAGGATAAATCTTCATAAGCATTCCAAAATCCCTTCGATACTGAAGGGCTCAGGGTATATTTGATTTCCACGGCAACAGGCTGTCTGTTTTTATCCATAAAGATAAAGTCTATTTCCGCGCCGGCATTGGTGCGGTAGAAGTAGTATTCGCTGTTTTCAGGAAGCAGCGCGACGATCTGCTCGATCACAAATCCTTCCCAGGAAGAGCCGATAGAAGGATGTCCTGTCAAATCGTCAAATGTCCTGATACGCAACAGGGCATGGTTCAAACCGGAATCACGGATAAAAATCTTCGGCGATTTGATGAGCCTCTTCTTTGAATTCCCACAACAGGATAGGTTTTTAAAGAATTGAGGATGGTTTGCTGAATAAAACGCTTAATCATGCTTGTATTTTAAAATATAGACTTTCTATTTGCAAGGATAAATGGCTGCATGATGGGGCTGGAAAGTGGAAAGGGGGTCAGGTCTTTAAAATTAGCGTTTATGTGGGTGAATTAAAATTGTTTCGGCAGGCCGGCCTGTTTGAGAACGCCATTGGCGGTGTGACGCGATCTGATTTTCCCATCTACGGGAAAGCGGATCTTCGTGAAGGGGCTGTACCAGATTTTGTGATCTCCTTTACCTTGCCGTTCAAGATGGCAACCATTTTCGGAAAGGATTTTTTAACGATCGGGGCGTAGTCAGCCATTTCGGGATGGGGTCTTTATGATTTCCTGCCATTTTCCGAGTAGGTGAATGGGAATATCGATCTCGCCTGGCTCGTTGAGCAAGCCATTTGCCTGGAGCAATTCAGGAATTACAATCTTCAGCTTTTGCATGAGAAGTTCCATCGTGTCCGCTTCCGTGATCAGCCCCGGAACATCGTCGCTGGAGGCAACCCAGACCTTAGCTTCCTCATCCCAAAACGCTTCCACGTTGATATCTTTGCTTAGCATGATTTCACCATTCTGTTTCCTGGAAATTAAGTTTTTTCAACGGTTAAACTACTTCTAACATAGCTTGGCTGCCGACGTCAAGGCACTGTCAGCAAGTCATGGGTCAGGTCTTTAAAATTTGCGTTTCATTGTCTCGATGAGACTGTCGTAGGCCGTCTCGAAAGCGGGCAGATCCCTCACCTGTCTCAGTTGGATGCCCAGTGCCTTCGCGATGGGGGCTGCCAGCGCCGCCATGTGTTCGTGGTTGACCAGGAGGCGTCGCGGCCATTGAGGCGCCTCGCCCAGGCAGGAAAGGAGTTTGTCCCTGAACACGGGCAGATGCCGGTCCGGTGCCTCAAGATGGACGGTGAGGACGAAACCGCTCTCGGCATCGGCGATCAACAGAAGGCGCAGCAGGTAGGGGCGCTGATCGGGATGCTCCTGAACGGACATGGGGGTGTAGGCATAGCCGATCTCCCAATCGCCGGTGTGCTGCTTCGGCTGACGCCGGAGGCGCTCCATGCCGACCTCATTGACAGGGACTTGCGGTTTGGCCTTACGCGGCAGTCGAGGGGCGGGCAGCGTCTCATCATGCCATTCCACGTGGCCGCTGGAAGAGGTGCGGGGGAGGCGCACCAGAAAGCGGCCGGCAGTCGGATCGGCAAGAAAATCCGGATCGATGTCGAAACGGGGTAGGACCTCGACGGCCTGTTCCAGGCAAGCGGCCATGGCACGTGCTTGGGTGGCCGACAGGAACCAGGGGAAATAACCCGGAAGGATATGACGGAAGAGGGGCCAGGCCTTGGAGCCCCGGTATTTACGCCCCAGGGTTTCGATAACGGTCCGGTCCTGGGGCGCGAGGTCAGCGCGATTCTCGAAGGATGCCATCAGGCCCCTTTGATATTCCGCCGCCATGGAGCCTTCCTCGATTTCGCCCGACAGGAGCTTCAGATAGCCGTCCAACCCTTCGGGCCCTTCGTAGGCGACCAAGGCAAAGACCTCGCCCAGGGCCCCCAGGACGACGCAATAGTAGATCTCGCCCGTCTCCGGGCATTTGACGCCGAAGGTGCAGTCGTCGTCAGTCCACTCCCAGGGCGCCAGTCGCCGGAAGGCATCGGCAGCGTCGTAAAGACGCTGCCAGTCTGCCGTGGAAGGATCATCTTGCCGGGAGGGAATCTTGGTGGTTTGGGTCATGGTTTCTTTCATCTTTCCTTGGAATCAGTCTCGGGGGTCAGGTCTTTAAAATTAGCGTTTTTCGTCGTACCGCCTGATCGTGCGGCAAACCGTTGTGTAGTGGATTCCCAGGAAATTCGCGATTTCCCTTTGCTCGTAACCATAGGTGAAGTAACTGGCAACGATCGCCTCATCCCGCTTCCACCTCGTTTTCCATTCTCCGAAAATCTCCTTCAGCGACGGGCGGTTTGCGAAACGCTGCAATTTGGGGATTTCTTGAACGGTGGTCTTATCCGGGATGGCACCCTTGACTTGGTCGATGAAAGTTTCTTTGCCGAGAAAAAGCTGAGACTGCAATTTCGACCACGGGGAATTTATGCCGATCCCCGAGGAAACGAAGTCGCGGTAGCGCTGCCGGGCGGCCGCTTCGTTAGGGCAAAACTGGCTAAGTAGCCAGGTCGTGGTGAGACACACGGATGCTTCGGCGGCCCCCGTGGATGCTGGTGAAACCGGCAAACCCGCAGTGGCGCAGTAACTGCTCCAAGGCCAGTCCTCGGGCCGAGCGACGATCCCGGCCCGGACGGGATTTAAAACTACGTAGCGGGCAAGTTCCAGGAGGTAGCTCTCGCGGTCGACGACAATTGCCTTGAAACGCCCCTGGAAGAGGTGACCTACTGTGGCGTGCCTCTTGTTGTGTGCCTGACAAAAGTTCGCGTTCAGGTGATGCATCCCCTTGGAGAGGTTCGCCTCGGGGGTCTCGATCATGAGATGGTAATGGTTGACCATGAGGCAAAAGGCGTGACAGATCCAATGGAAACGCTCAATCGTCTTTCCAAGGAGTTCCAGAAACTTGCGGTTGTCATGATCGTCGAGAAAGATCCTTTGGCGGCCGTTTCCACGGGAAGTGACATGGTAGACGGCGCCGGCAAATTCAATACGCAGTGGCCTGGCCATCCTCCGATCTCCAAGTTCTATCTCTGAAAATGCTAATTTTAAAGACCTGACCCCCACTATTTTTTAAAGTTTCCGGACGGATCTTCCGAAATCTCTTATGAGCATCCCGGGGATCGAGACCGATCCTGAGGGGAAAAAGCGTTCCGGAAATGGAGATTTCAAGGTGTTACCCTTTTTGCCGTCCCGAGGAGAGAGAGCCGCTACGGGCTTATGCGGGAAGCCTTGCGCCCTACCGGCCCGGCTGCTGGTCGTCGCGCTCTTCGCGGCGTTCGTCAGCAGCGGCTGCACCTTCTTCGCCATCGCCCCGGCGACGGTCGCGCGGATGGATGGCTTCGATGCCCAGTGGCGGGGGTTCAACTCCCTGAAGACCGATCGCTTTGATCCCTACGAAACCGAGATCAGGATCAAGGTGATCGTCGTGGACGATATGTCGGCGATAGGGTATCCGGGCGCCGTGGCGACCTATTCCCATCCGGAAGGCGCCATCCGGATCGTGGGCAAGAAGATCAATGGAAAGATCGTTCTGTGTCCCGCGGTTCTGGGTCATGAGGTTCAGCATGCCCTGGAGTACCAGGACGGCGGGTTTGCCAATCCCGACAAGTTGGAAGAGTTCGGTTACTAGAAAATAGGGACAGCGCCCATTTTCTCCGGGTCTTGCAATATGCTTTCTTACCGATTATCTGTCCTTAGTACGCGCTCACTTTACTCTCCAATAACCGTCGCGGTCGCTGCCGATTCGTTCCACACGCTTTTCAGATTTTAGCTTGGCAAGATGGTCTTTGATGGTATCTTGACTCTTCCCCAGCAATTGCGACATCTCGCTACGGGTGAGGTTCGGATTTTCTCGAAGGATATCAAGAATCCGGTCTTTCGTTGAGGTTTTCTGGGTGGTTTTCTGGGTGGTTTTCTGGGTGGTTTTCTGGGTGGTTTTCTGGGTGGTTTTGAAAATGGTTACCCTGAACCCATCCTGGATCTCCTCAAACGATGGATCTTTGAGCCCGTGTAACCGCACGGATTCCAATACCCGTTTGATGCCGGAACCATATTTTTCAATGATCCCGGCTTCTTTAAAAACCGTGGCGATCTGTTTGTTGCGGATGGCGGAAACGTAGTTGCCGCGCATCAACTGCTCTATTGACAGCCCTGCCATCAGGCGACCGGGATTGAAGAATTCCAGCCGGTCGTCAAATATTCTGATCATAGAGTCACTTGAACTCATGTAGTCGCGGTGGACGATCATATTGACCACGATTTCGCGAAGCGCCTCCAGGGGATAGTCCCAGCGTTCCTCCCGCTGTTTGTCTCCCGTGATGATGTAAGACCGATTCAGGTGCTTTCGGATAAACGAGAGCGCTGCATCCACTTCGCCAAACAGGTCCGATCGGATGGTCAGGCTGTCCTGAATGGTAGTGTCGCCGGCAAAGCGTCCAATCTCGATGGTGGACGAAAGGATATCTTCCGCTGCGAAAAGCAGATAGCAGCCATTGGTTATCGCTGCATCCTTGACCAATTCGAATTTTTTGAGCACCGTCAACGAATCGTCCGAAATGGGATAAGGACGGACCCGATTTGAGATTTCAATAAATTTACCGACTTTTTCCAAAGAGATATCCTCCAGCCGGTGGCGGGTGTCGGGATAAAAATCCCAACTTGCCTGATAACTTCGCAAATGAAGATTGGATATCTCGTGAATAGACAGTTGATGGTTTGCATTTCCGATTCGTTTCAGATATTTCCCTCGGCAGCTCACCGGCTTGATCGGAAATTCTTCGATTATAAAAATCACAATGTCTTTATGATCAATGGTGGCGGTCGCAACGTCCGGTATAAGAGCGGGGAATGTATTGGCCTTGATCTGATTGAGCCATTGCGGAATCGTCTCGTTGCCAAGACGGACCCCGATGATTTTTCCGGAGTCTGCAACACCGATGAGAACATACCCGCCATTGGTATTGGCAAAGGCGGCAAGCGTTTCAATCGTCGCCTGATCAAACGCGGACTTGAACTCGACCGTTTCCGATTCACCTTTCTTTATGAGACCCAGGATGGTTTCTTCGTTCATTTTCTTTTTTTCAGGGTCGCTGGGAATCGCTAGAATCCATTCTCCGGTTATTTGAGTCATGTTCCACTCTTGGCAGGCTTCCTATTAAATGGGCGCTGTCCCTATTTTTTGAAGAAGGACCAGAAGCCGCCTTTCTTCGTCTCTGTGAAGGGGATCGGATCGACAGGGGGGACGGCCTCTCCCCGGAGGATATGCCGGGGGGTGTCCAGGACCATCCGCTCGACGGTCTCCGGCCCCGCGGCCTCTTCGATCACCCGGCAGGCCGCGGAGAGCTGCGGCTTGCGCATGCGCAAGCCGTGGGTGTCGGTGACCAGCATCTGGACGAGGCGATGCTCCACGAGCATCAACGCGAACTCCCGGATCTCGGTGGAGAACTCCTCCAGGAGGCTCGCCGCCGTGACCTGGGCGAGGATCCCCCCCTCCACCCAGTTCATCAGGCGGCGCGGGTGCTCCCGCAGGATCGGGTTGCGCTCCACATGGCTGAGGATCGGCCGGAAACCGCTTATCTGCAGGTTCCAGAAAAACTCGTGAATATTGTCCGGAAGGGTCTCCTCGGGGAGCTCCAGAAGGACATAGCCGCTGCCGTTGCCCAGGGTGATCAGCTCGCCTCTCTTGAGCCGGGCCGGGATGCTTGTGTCGATCCGCAGCTCCGCCCCGGGGTGGAGCTTGAGGGGGATCTGCGCTGCGGCCAGGTGCGTCTCGAACTCCGCGAGCCGCCCCAGGATCGCCTCGCGGGTGTTTTCATATTTCCCCGGCACCCAGTGGGGGGTGCAGATCATCTCCGTGATGCCGTCGTCGACGGCGGCCCGCGCCATGGCAAGGGCCTGTTCCCAGTCGGAAGCCCCGTCGTCCAGGCCAGGCAGGATGTGGCTGTGTGTGTCGATCATCTTGGCAGGACCCTCATCGGACAATACCCACTCGTCCAGGCCAGGCAGGATGTGGCTGTGTGTGTCGGTCATCTTGGCAGGACCCTTCCCGGACAATGCCCACTTACAGCTCCGCCCTCTCAATTACGTCAGCCGGGAAACACGAACGGGCTGACGCGATTCGAGGGTGCATGTATTTTACGCCGACGGTCGGTCCGCGGCCATGATTCTATATCGATAAATAGTTGCTTTTACGTGCGTTGAGGATAAGGAAAGGCGTTTTGCGTGTCAAGGAGTTTTATCTGTTATTCGTAGTGCAGGGCGTCGATGGGGTTGAGCATGGAGGCCTTATAGGCGGGATAGAAACCGAAGAAAAGACCCACGAGACCCGAAAAACCAAAGGCCAGCAGGACCGACAGGGGGGAAACGATGGTGGCCCAGCCGGCCAGGAGCGTCACGATCTTCGATCCCGAGATGCCGAGGATGATGCCAACCACGCCGCCGATGAGGGACAGGGTGAGCGCCTCGATGATGAACTGCAGCCGGATATCCCACGTCTTGGCCCCCACGGACATCCGGATGCCGATTTCACGGGTCCTTTCCGTCACGGAGACGAGCATGATGTTCATGATGCCGATCCCCCCCACCAAGAGGGAGACGGAGGCGATCGCCGCCAGCAATAGACCCATGACCTGGGTGGACTGCTCTCTGGCCTGCATCATCTGGGTGAGGTTGCGGACCGTGAAATCCAGATCCTGACGGGGGCCGATCCGATGGCGCTGGCGGAGCAGCTCCGTGATCTGCCCTTCCGCCGCCTCCAGCTCATCGGCGCTTTTGGCCTTCACCGTTATCGAGCGGACCAGACCCGCGAAGGGCGCTCCAAAGAGCTTTTTCTGGGCCGTCGTGAGGGGAACGAAGATCGTGTCATCCTGATCCTGGCCGCGGTCCGTCTGCCCTTTTTTCTCCAGGACCCCGATGACGGTGAAAGGGACCTTCTTAATCCGGACGACCTGACCCACGGGATCGGCGTTGCCGAAGAGGTTATCCACGACGGTCTGCCCCAGGAGACAGACCTTGGTGGCGTTCCGTACGTCCTGGTCGGTAAAGACCCTTCCGGAGGCGAGAGACCAGTCCCGGACGGGCAGGATGCCGGGCGTCGTCCCGATAATCCCCGTCGACCAGTTCTGATTGCCGTATACCACCTGGGCCGTGCCGTTGTACATGGGGGCCACGTCGGAAACGGCCGGGCACTCCCTGGCGATGGCCTCCGCGTCGTCCTGGGTCAGTGTGGAGAGCGTTCCGCTCCCCATCCGGATGCCGCCGGAGGTGCTGCTTCCCGGCACGACGATCAGGAGGTTGCTGCCGATGCTTGCCATCTGCGCGGAGATCCTCTCACTGGCCCCGGTCCCGACGGCCAGCATCGTGATCACCGCGCCCACGCCGATGATGATCCCGAGCATGGTCAGAGCGGAGCGCATCTTGTTGACCCGCAGCGCGCGGAGCGATATCCTGAAAGTCGAGGGTATGCCGATCATCGGTGCCTCCGTTCCCTCATCCGCATTCTACCGACCTGCTTTCATCCATCATAAGTCCCAAGCGGCTATTCCGCCTGCTTTACCGGCTCGTCGCTGACGACGCGCCCGTCCCGGAATTTGACGATCCGCCGGCTGAAAGCGGCAATGTCCTGTTCATGGGTCACGAGGATGACGGTGATCCGCGACTCCCGGTTGAGCTTCACGACCAGCTCCATGATCTCGACGCTGGAGCGGGTGTCCAGATTCCCCGTGGGCTCATCGGCCAGAATGACCGGCGCCCGGTTTACCAGGGCGCGTGCGATCGCCACCCGCTGCTGCTGGCCGCCGGAGAGCTGGTTCGGATGGTGATGCTCCCGTCCCTGCAGGCCCATCGCCTTCAAGGCGTCCATGGCCCGCTCCCGGCGTTCCCGGGGAGAACAACCGTCATAGAGCATGGGCAATTCGACGTTTTCCAGGGCGGTGGTGCGGGGGAGGAGATTGAATCCCTGAAAAACGAAGCCGATCTTCTTGTTGCGGAGCTCCGCCAGCTCGTCCCGGCTCCGGCGGCCGATATCCATTCCGTCCAGCAGGTATTGACCCCCGGTCGGAACGTCGAGGCAGCCGATCACGTTCATGAAGGTGGACTTGCCCGAGCCCGAGGGTCCCATGATGGCCAGGAATTCCCCATGCGCCACCGTCAGCGAGACATCATTCAGGGCATGGACGGTGCTGTCTCCCAGTTCGTAGATCTTCGTCAGGTGGTGCGTTTCGATCAGAACCATCCCGCTATCCCGTTCCGGAGTCCCCTCGGCCCGCCATCAGAAGAACCTCGGCCCGCCGGGTTGCGAACCGCCCTTCTTCGCCTGCCCCTTCGCCTCGACGATCACCGCATCCCCCTCCTTCAGCTCCCCGGAGAGGACGGCGGTGTCGTTCCCGTCGCTGATCCCGAGCGTCAAGGGGATGCGTCGCGGTTTCTGCCCGGCCAGAATCCAGACGCCCTGGGTCTTCGCCCCATTGGCCGCCCCCCCGCCCTTCATTTGGCTGTTGCCCGATGCCCCTGCGTCGCCTTTGCCGCCCGACGTCCCGGGTGCTTTCCGATTCGATTCAGCGCCCGCCGGCTGCCACTTGAAACGGATGGCCGCGTTCGGCACCTTGAGAACATCCTTCTCCAAGGCGGTGATGACGGAGACATTGGCCGTCATGCCGGGTTTGAGCTTCAGCTCCGGATTGGCGACCTTGACAACGACGGTGTAGGTGACGACGTTCTGGATCGTCGTGGGCGCGTTGCGCACTTCAGCGACCTTCCCCGTGAAGATGGTGTCGGGATAGGCGTCGACGGTAAACTGGACCGTCTGCCCGACCCTGATCCGGCCGATATCCGCCTCGTCCACATTCGTATCGATCTGCATGCGGGTCAGGTCCTGGGCGATGCTGAAGAGCGTCGGCGTCTGGAAGCTCGCGGCCACCGTCTGTCCGACATCCACGTTCCGGGAGATGACCACGCCGTCCACCGGCGAGAGAATGCGGGTATACTGCAGATTGGTCTCCTCCTGCCGGAGCGCCGCGCGGGCCTGCCCCACCTGCGCCCTGGCGACGCTCAATTGCGCCGCCGCCGACTGCTGGTTCGTTTCAGACGCATCCAGTTCACTGCGGGCGATATACTTCTTCTCCCAAAGGGTGCGATTCCTGTCGAGCGTCCGATTGGCTTCCTGGAGCGCCGCCGCGGCTTTTTCGACAGAGGCTTCGGCGGACTGCAGGTTGGCCCTGGTCTGCGCCACCTTTGCCTCGGAAAGCGCCGGATCGATCTGGGCCAGGAGCTGCCCTTTCTTGACCGGGGAATTGAAATCCACGAAGATCTCCTTGACCGTTCCCGAAACCTGGGTGCCGACAAGGACGGTCGTCACCGCGCTCACCGTGCCGGTGGCGGTCACCGTGGCGCGCAGATCCCCCCGGATCACCCTTTCCGTCCGGAACTGGAGGCCGTTCCCCTTGTTCTTGAAGAAAAACCACCCGCCGGCGGCCAGTGCGATTATCAAAACGGACGCAACCACTATCTTCTTTTTCATTTTCCCCCTGCCGCCTTTTCCAGGCTCGCCTGCGCCAGCCGGTAATCGTAAAGCGCCGCAATATGCGCCGTCTTGGCATTGCTCACCGCCACGAGGGCGTCGGTCACCTCGATGGGGCTGCCCACCCCCGCGGCGTAGCGGCCGTTGGCCAGATCGAGATTTTCCGCGGCCTGACGGACGGAAAGCTCCGCCGTCGCAATCCGGTCCGCCGCCTCATCGAGATTCAACCACGCCTGTTTGACATCCTGATAGATCGCCTGCCGGAGCAAGGCCTCATTCGCCGCAATGACGTCCAGATTGGCCCGCGCCTCCTCCACCTGATACTTCGTCGAAAAACCGCTGAAGAGGGGCACATTGATCTGGGCGCCGAAGCTCCAGCCCTGATCCAGGGGGAAATCGCTGCCGCCCCAGCCGTAACTGGCGCTTCCGGAAACGTACGGGTAATAGTTTTTCCGGGCCAGTTCGATGCTCTGCTCCAGGGCCTGTTTCTTCGCGGCGATGGCCTTCAGATCCGGCCGGCGCTCATAGGCCTTCCGGGTCGCTTCCTCCAGATCGATCTTCTCTCTCTGGAAAGGGAGTTGATCCACGATCTCATAGTCCGGCGCCTCCGGGACACCCATGGTGTTGTTCAGGGCAACCAGGCTCAGACGGAACGCGTTTTCCGCCTTGAGGAGGTTCAGTTTTGCGTTGGAGAGATCGACGTCGGCCTTGGTCACGTCAAATTTCGGTTTTGTGCCGACCTCGAAAAACGCCTTGGCCCGTTCGAGATGCTGCTGGAACTGCCCCACGACCTCCCGGGAGACTTCCCGGTTGCGCCTGGCCTGGAGATGCCCGTAGTAGGCCTGCTTGACAGCGAAGGCCACCTGGATGTGAACGCTGTCGAGATCCGAACGGAAGGAGTCCCGATTGAATTCCTGGATCTTCACCTGGGTGGATGTTTTGCCGAAATCGTAGAGGTTCTGGCTCAGGGAGATGCTGGAGGAGTAGCTGTCGTAAGCCTGGTCTGTGGAGGGGTTGGCCGGATCCGTCCTGTTGAAACCGGAGGTGCTGATCGGGTTGGACCTGCTGTAGCCGGCGGAGCCGGTCAGCTGCGGATAAAATCCGGAGCGCGCCTGGCCCACCCGGCTTTCGCCGGCGACAAGGGTCCCGGCGGCCGCCTGGATGCTGGGGTGCCTCTCCAGGGCGATGGCGATGCAGCGCTGAAGATCCAGCGTCTCGCCCTTCCGGATCAGGTTTTCCGCGCCGATCGCCGCCGGTGGAAGCAACCAGAAACAGATCCCAAAACAGACGAGGAACAGAAGCCTTCCTTTAATAGGGGACACCATACTTAATTCATACCCCTCTCTGCTGGTGACACCGGCATGAACAGGCCGGGTCGTGTTTTATTTAAGCCCGCCCTGGATGAACAGCAACCCCCATGCCAGTGAGGCTGACATTACAATCCTTTGAAATCATGAATAAATTTATCCTCACACCCAACCCCTCTAAAATAGTTTAGATACTATGTATCCATTTCTCCCTTCGGAATGGATAAAAAGTATCCGGTATTTGATTGGATTTGGAGATTCGGGGGGACATCATACTTAATTTCGCTTTCCCTTGGGACCAGGTTTTTCCGGTTTGAGTTTTCGACCAAGGACCGATTCCAACTGCTCGACGAATCCATCAGGACCAAACGGTCTACCCGTCCGCTCATGCTTTCTTATATCATTTAACTGTGCTTCTTCGGATCTGGCAAGAAAAAGTTTCCAATCCCCCACCATCTCAAGAAGCGGGGCTGTTTTGCATAATCTATCATCTCGTTTCGCCAAATGTGCCCGGGTGCTACTCCACGGCCACAAGGCTGCATTGGGCACAAGATTGGCCCGCACAGGATTCATCTCGATATAAAAAGCGGCGGTAAGGAGATGGGTTTCATCCATCGGAAATGAAGCGAAACGGCCTTGCCAGAGATGGCCTCTCCAGTTTTCGCGGGAGTTGATCATACGGCTATAGCGTCGGTGAGCCTCACCTATCCCCCGACGCAAACCATCTTCGGATTCAGGCACAGCAATGAGATGGACATGGTTCGGCATAAGACAGTACGCCCAGATTTCTACACCACATCTCTGGCACCACTCGGCCATCAACGCAATGTAGGTTTGATAGTCCTCATCACAAAAGAAGGTATTCAATCTACGATTACCCCTCTGGGTGACATGATGGGGTATATCGGGGGCTATCACGCGGGCAATACGGGCCATAGCGAAAAATTAACCCATTATTAATAACAAATCAAGGATATATTAAGTATGGTGTCCCCCGAAAACCCCCCCGAAAACCCCCGAAAAACCCGTGCTTTAAAAATTCGTCTTGACAACGGCTTTTGTTTACTGTAAAAGATCCCCCTACTTCAGAATTGGAAGGGTTTTTATGATCCATCAGTCGTTGTCCAGCAGCCTGCTTCTCGTACTTGGCGTCGTAGTACTCGTACGCACCGGGGCTGCTGCTCTGCGTCTTTGATGGATTGACCAAAAAGGATGCAAGCCGCGGGCCCCGCAAGGCCGCGGCTTTTTTGTTTGCTTCAAAAGCCGCGGTTCGAGGGAATCGGCGGCTTTTTTGTTTCGGAAAGGAGCAACCCATGGAACTCATCGGTGCGGACATCGTTTTGAAAACCCTCGTCGAGGAAGGGGTGGACGTGATCTTCGGCTATCCCGGCGCCAATACCCTCCCTCTCAACGACCGCATGGCCGACGGCCCCATCAGGCACTACCTCATGCGTCACGAGCAGGCGGCGGCCCATGCCGCCGACGGATATGCCCGGACGACGGGCAAGG
>JAMDBG010000019.1 GCA_023487865.1 Deltaproteobacteria bacterium
TGCTCCTTTATCCTCTGTACCGCAGATCACATTCACAATTTCTTGAAGCCGGGTCCAATGCGTCAACCTCCCGATATCGGTTGACCGCCGGCAGGGGAGATATACTATGGCGGAGTTTAGGGTACAAGCTCATAAGGCATGTATTTATTCCCCCTGCAAAGCAAGGGGCTTTCGGTTTTCCATTAAGTAATTTCCTTTATTCTTTATTCTCTCAAATCAGCTCCCGTAATTTTGTGTGATAAATGATGCTGCGCTACAAATAAGAAAGCCACCAATCCTTGCGCCTGGACTTGAAATCGGCAAAGTGGCGGCACAGAGGATAAAGGAGCAGTGTAGCAATTATCCACGCTGCATATGTCAGGGAAAGGTCAACCTGGAATTCATGAGGCCAATTCTGGCCGGGAGGGTTGGCAAAGAGCCAATCGGCTTTGCCCCAGCGGTATAAAGCGACAGGAACAGCCATGGCGTGAAGCAGCGGCAGATGCAGCATGTAATAGAGGAATGGAACATGACCAAACGTGACAAATGGCTTCATCAGGATGGGCAGAGGACGGTCCAGCATGGACAGCGCAATAAGGGCGGGGCCCATCGTCATAAGCAGGTAGGAAACGGAAGGCGGATATTTTTCGCAGGCCAGGAAATTGAACAGTGTGTATAATTGGCTGGTTTGACTGGTCCAGGGTGTCGGATCACCATACAAATTAATACCACGCAGGATCATGAAACCGATCGTCAGACCCAGCCCAATCCAGAAGATGGTCTTGCGTCTCCTTTCCCTTTCCCAGAGCATGATGCGGCCGCAACAGAACCCTATGGCCATGAGTCCCAGCCAAGGAAGAAGCGGGTAAACCACCAGTACCCTGATTGAATCGCCAACCGCAAAAGTACCCTTTACATGCAGAAGCATCCATAGCCATGAAAAACATCCCAAGGATTCCGGTTTAATCCCATCCAGTAAATTGTGGGGTAGAATGAGCAACAAGGAGATGACAAGGACGGCGCGGACAGGCAGGAAAATCATGCCAGCCAAGAAGATCATGGACCAGCCCAGGCTCCAGATGACTCCCGCCTTGAGAAAGGTGTAGTCGAAATTAAAATACCAGAATACGCGTAAAATAACGATTTCCAGGAAGATAAGCCAGATCCCCCGAGTAACCAGGGTCCGGGCCGCCTGATGCAGCGGTGTGCCTTTGGAAATGGATATATAGGCTCCGACGCCGGCCAGCAAGGAAAAAACAGGTGCGCAAAAATCGGTGACCCAGCGTGTCAGAAAAAACGCTGCCGTGGTTGCGTGCACATCGATGGGATCAAAGTAAGCGTGTGAATTGGAAAAAAAATCGCGGGAGTGATCCAGCGCCATAATGACCATGACCAATCCCCGCAAAGCGTCGATTCCTTCCATACGAGCCCTTTTGACGGGTGTGGAAGCGGGAGTGGCGTCAAGCATCCAATCGCCTTTCTTTGCTGAAAAAAATGAATTGTATCTTTTACCCTGATAAAATATCCCTTTTACGGGTAGATAATATGGCAAGTGATTTTGGGTGTCAATGGGATGAGAGGTGTAAGATACGGGATATTGCAATAGATGCCATGTTCGCCCGGAATTATAATAGCGGTGGATGGTGATAATTCAGGTAATTTAATTTGACATCGTGATGCACTTTTCCTGCGACATAAAACCCCGTATCATCCTTAATGTCGCGAGCATATGCGAATGAATTGTCATTCAACCCCTCGTTGCTCGCATCGGATATTACAATTTTCCCATCCGGGTTCAGCGCTATTCTTCCTGCGTAATCGTACCTGTCGGACTGATTGTTGCGGATGACAACACCCCCGGACCCGAAAGTCTCGTCAAGCGCTCCTTTGGCACGGAGCCAAAAAAGAAGAATATCATGGTTCATACCGTTATCTGTCGCTCCCACTGCGAGGATTTTTCCGTCCGGTTGTATGGTGGGCAAGATGCATCCAGCCTCCGGTCAAGTCCTTGCCGCATGACGGATGCCGTTCATGAAAAAATCACTTGTTCTTTGGTTTCTCAAGTGATTAATGGTTCAATCTCACTTTGTGAGGATCCGAGTGTTTTGGGGTGTCCTGCATGCTCGGAGCCGGTGCAGTCGAAATAATAACGGGGCGAGATTTTTCTTGAGAGGCGAGTATGATGTCCACAGGACAAAACCTGGCAGTGCAGCTGAGACGCTTATTGAAGGATGCCAAGATCGTGGAGACGGTCATGCCGCTCACGTCCGACATCCGGCTTTATCTGCTGAGTCCTGACTACCCGCAGGAAGCCTTGACTGACGAGGAAAGGCGTGTGCTCATGGATGAGCCGCCTTTCTGGGCCTTTTGCTGGTCAAGCGGTCAGGTGCTGGCCCAATGGATCAGGGGGTTCCGGGAAAACGTTTCCGGGAAAAGGATTCTGGATTTTGGTTCCGGGTCGGGGATAGCGGCAATAGCCGCTGCATTGTCCGGCGCCCGGGAAGTCATTGCCCTGGATACGGACCCGCTGGCCTGTGAAGCCATTCGGGCCAATGCCGAACTGAACGGCGTAACCGTTGCCACGGCAGGCAGTTTGGATCTCGCCGCAGGCGATTTTGACGTCATTCTGGCAGCGGACATTCTCTATGACAGAGACAATCTCCACCTGCTCCAGATGTTTATTGAACGTTCGAAAAGGGTTATCGTGGCCGATTCGAGGGTCAAACAGCTACCCGAACCTTATGAAAAGATTGGAAACGGCGCGGCCGTTACTTGCCCCGATCTCGACGAGCCGGAAGAATACCGGCACGTCGGTATTTTTGCAGTGACCGGGATGGCATCGGACGCCGCCGTCCGGAATGTTGGGAAGATAGAATAACGAGGCCGGCGGATCCGGTTATCGGTGCGCCGGCCTCGATGCTGCGACGGCCGTCAAATGGACATGCGTGAGCCCCTCGTTAAGAATCGATTTCGATTTTTTGTGCGATCAGGATTCCTGCGACGATCCGTCCCTCCACTTCGACCTTGGCACCGTTGGTGATGTCGGCGGCGGTCTTGTTGTCTTCGAAGCGGGTATCCGCGGTGATTTGGACCTTCCGGGTCTTGACGATGAAGGTGCCGGCAACGGGATCGAAATCGGACACGATGCCCTCGATCTCCACAGGTTTGCCGTTGTTGTTAATGCTTATCTCCAGATCCAGTTCGATCTCGTCGGCGATGAGGATTCCCGCGACGATCCGTCCTTTCACTTCGACCATGATGCCGTTGGCGATGTCGGCGGCGGTCTTGTTGTCTTCGAAGCGGGTATCCGCGGTGATTTGGACCTTCCGGGTCTTGACGATGAAGGTGCCGGCAACGGGATCGAAATCGGACACGATGCCCTCGATCTCCACAGGT
>JAMDBG010000032.1 GCA_023487865.1 Deltaproteobacteria bacterium
TTTTTTGCAAACAAACTTTTACGAAAAGAGGTAACATTGGAAATACATACGGATTTTCTCGTTCTTGGCTCCGGCATAGCAGGACTGAGCTTTGCCATCAAGGCCTCTGGGCTGGGAACTGTCGCCATGGTCACCAAACAGGACATGACCGATTCGAATACCAATATGGCGCAGGGAGGTATTGCCGTCGTTCAGGATCAGGCCGACCGTTTTGAATATCACATCAATGACACACTAATTTGCGGTGGTGGCCTGTGTAATGAAGAGGTCGTCCGTTTCGTTGTCTCAGAGGGTCCCGAGCGGATTCAGGAACTGGTCCAATGGGGAGTCGAATTTACCCGCTCGACCAGCAATCCTGAACAGTTCGATCTTGGTCGCGAAGGAGGCCATTCCATGCGACGGGTCATCCATGCCAAAGATTTGACCGGTCGGGAAATTGAACGAGCGCTGAACGAAAAGGCAGGACAGGAAAAGAATATCCGGATCTTTGAAAATCACATCGCAATTGACCTGATTATGAAATCTTCGGTCCTGGGCCAGAAAATTGAACGGGGCGACAGGTGCCTTGGCGCCTATGTTCTAGATATTACTAATAATATAGTCCACACCTTCCGGGCAAAATTCATCATGTTGGCGACCGGCGGAGCCGGTAAGGTCTATCTGATCACGACAAATCCCGATATCGCCACTGCCGACGGAATTGCCATGGCCTATCGCGCCGGTGCGAAAATCGCCAACATGGAGTTTATCCAATTCCACCCGACCTGCCTTTACCATCCCGATGCCAAGTCATTTCTCATCAGTGAAGCGGTCCGTGGGGAGGGGGCAATCCTGAAATTGAAAAATGGCGCCACCTTCATGGAAAAATACCACGCAATGAAGAGTCTTGCACCACGCGATATCGTCGCCAAGGCCATAGACACCGAGCTCAAGAAGTCCGGCGATGACTACGTCCTGCTGGACATCACCCATAGAGAAAAAGATTTTCTGATGTCTAGGTTTCCCAATATTTACGAAAAGTGCCTGGAGTTCGGCATTGATATGACACGAAGTCCGATCCCGGTTGTCCCTGCAGAGCATTACCTTTGCGGCGGGGTGATGGTAAATGCCAACGGTGAAACAAGCATCGAACGTCTTTTTGCCTGTGGAGAGGTGTCTTGTACTGGACTTCACGGTGCCAACCGCCTCGCCAGCAATTCACTACTTGAAGCGGTCGTTTTTGCACAGCGTTCTTACCTCCGCATTGCCGACCTCATGTCCAGTGCGGAGAATGAACCTCTGCCAATTCCACCGTGGGATCCGAGAGGCGCAACGGAAAGCGATGAATCGGTTGTCGTTTCTCACAACTGGGACGAGATTCGTCGCTGCATGTGGAACTATGTAGGGATTGTCCGTTCCGACAAGCGCCTGGAGAGAGCCCAGCGCCGGATTGACCTCATCATCCGGGAAATTGAAGAATATTACAGAAATTTCATCATTACTCGGGACTTACTGGAACTGCGGAATATTGCCGTAGCCGCCAAACTGATCGTCACTTGCGCCCGGATGCGGAAAGAGAGTCGGGGGCTTCATTACAACCTCGACTACCCGGAAAAGGATGATCGCCTCTGGTTGAAGGACACTGTCATTTCCCGCGAGGAAATGTGGCGAAAAACTTGACGGCATCATAGGCTGTTTTATCGTGACACCTATATTGAACCATTCTTCACGACCGATATATATTCCCGGATACTCCCTTCTCTTGGACAATATCCAAATATCCCTGCAGATGACTGCAAGCAGTAGCCAAAAAGAGGCATCCTTTCATGCTTCTTCTCCGAAAACCCTCTTGAAGATGAAATCCACATGGGTGAGAAATTTTTCGACCTTGAATGCATTGGCCAGATCCTCCGGTTTGAGCTTCGCAATCACCTCTTCATCCCTGAGAAGCAACTCACGGAACTCAATCCCCTCCTGCCACGATCGCATCGCATTGCGCTGGACAATGGCGTAGGCCCCTTCCCTGGAGATCCCCTGTTCTATCAACTTCAGCAGGACCATCTGTGAAAAGATCACTCCTTTGGTCATCTGAAGATTCTCGAGCATTTTTTCTGGATAGATGACGAGCTGTGAAATCAATCCAGTGAAACGGGTTAACATGAAATCGAGGAGGATCGTAGCATCCGGTCCGATGATTCGCTCCACTGAGGAATGGCTGATATCCCGCTCATGCCAGAGGGCGATATCTTCGAAGGCAGACAATGCATAAGAACGCATTAGGCGGGAAAGTCCGGATAGATTTTCCGACAGGACGGGATTTCTTTTATGGGGCATGGCGGAAGATCCCTTCTGTCCCGGGGAAAAATACTCCTCCGCCTCTCGCACCTCGGTCCGCTGGAGAAGGCGAATCTCCTGGGAAAACTTATCCAGGGAAGAGGCAATGATGGCCAGGGTCGTGAAGTATTCAGCGTGGCGGTCTCTCTGGACAATCTGCGAAGAGACTGGGGCAGGCCTTAATCCCAGTCTCCTGCAGACATATGTTTCTATTCCGGGATCGATGAACGAGAATGTTCCCACCGCCCCGGAGAGTTTTCCCGTACTGATTGTCTCTCTGGCTCGGATCATCCTCTCCCGGTTTCTTTCCATTTCGCTGTACCAGATTGCCATCTTCAAGCCGAACGTGATCGGTTCCGCATGTATCCCGTGCGATCGACCGATCATGATGGTATTTTTATGATCGATGGCCTTCTTTTTAAGCGCAGCAAGAAGGGCATCCAGATCCTCAATAAGGATATCGGCGGCTTCGCGCAGGAGAAGGGCCAGAGAGGTATCGAGGACATCCGAAGAGGTCATTCCCCTGTGAAGGAAGCGGCCGTCTTCGCCGACTTTTTCCGTCACAGAGGTGAGGAAGGCAATGACGTCATGTTTCGTGGTCTTTTCAATCTCATCAATCCGGTTTACATCGAATCCTGCCCTTTCTCTGATGTTTTTAAGGGAGGCTAAAGGAATTTCTCCCCGCTCGGCCATAGCTTCACAGGCCAGAATTTCAATATCCAGCCACTTCCGGTAACGGTTCTCCGGACTCCAGATCGCGGTCATTTTTCCCCTTGCATATCTTGGTATCACTGCTTCCTCCTGTTAGACCCGACACAACGTGTGTCAACGCTTTCACCTTTTCCTGATTGATAAAACTCGAATATTTAGGAAATCTGATATATATTTTTCAATGTATTATGACTCAAGATGGGAGTCAAGGATTTTGCACTGTGGGAAAGATGATTTGCTTCATATTTAATTACCATTAAAATATTGACAAATATGACCTCTCGCCGTATTTCTTACCCCTCATCTCATTACACCGATGAGAAGCGAAAGGTAGAGCTAGGTCGCATGATGTTTGACGATGTCGATTCCGGATGGGAAAACCATGTGGTGGCCCCCGAGACTTTTCTCTCTCGGATAGAACCGGGCATGAGTATCTTTCTCGGAACAGGCGTGGCCGAGCCGAGGACCATTGTAAAAAAACTGATGACGTCGGAGATGAATAATTTGACCGATCTCGAACTGGTTCAGATTGTCAGTCTCGGCGACGCCATCTCTTTTAAAAATAACGCCGGAGACCATAAATTCCGCCTCAAAACTTTCTTCGCAGGTTGGCTCGCAAGTGAGGCAATCACCTCCGGTTCTGTCGATATGATCCCCTGTCGGTTTTCTCAGATTCCAAGACTGGTCGAGTCCGGAGCGATCCGCGTGGATGTCGCCTTTGTCCAGATCACTCCTCCAGACAGGGCAGGTTATGCCAGCCTCGGTGTATCGGTGGACGTGGCCAAATACGCTATGGAGCGGGCCTCCATAGTTGTCGGTGAAATCAACAGCCTCGTTCCTCGAACGATGGGCAATACATTCGTCCACGTTGATGATTTCGATTACTTGGTACGGGCCACTGAACCTCCGATCTACTTCCCCCGTTGGCCGGTCGATGACGTCATCGACCGGGTTGCAGCCAATGTCGCGTCCATTATAGAAGATGGCAGTTGCATCGCCTTTTACTCCGGAGCCCTTTTCGAGGCACTGGGTCGGCATCTGGCTAACAAACGCCATCTCGGCGTGCATACTTACTTCTTTACGGATGCCCTCATGGACCTGATCAAATGCGGCGCGGTAACCAATAGAAGAAAGAATCATTTCCGCGACAAATCTCTAACCGCTTACGCGCAAGGAACCCCAGAACTGATGCGGTGGCTGCATCGTAATCCTCTGGTTGAGTTCCAGGGGATTGATGTTGTCTCCGATCATCAACGGATAAGTCTCAACGATAGGATGATCGCTATCCTCCCCGCTAGGAAAGTCGATCTCACAGGTGGCATCGCCCTGCATGTGGGCAAGGGTAATGTTACACCAAGCCCTGGCCAGGCACAGGAATTCTTTGCCGGAGCTGAGCATTCTCGTTACGGACGGACCGTGTTTGCCCTTCCCAGCCGTAATCTGAAAAGGCAATCCAACATCCTTCTGTCTGTGGAGGAGTTCCCCAATCAGTTCACCAACCGCGAATCACTTGACCTTGTTGTAACAGAATATGGAATCGTCTCGATGACCGGAAGAACTGTGCGTGAGCGTGCCCAGGCTCTTATAGATATCGCTCATCCAGATGATCGGGCGGATTTGATTCGGCAGGCGAAAAAGGCCAATATCCTCTATGCAGATCAGATCTATCTATCGGACTCTGGCTCTCTCTATCCGGAAAAACAGGTTCATACTCACGATTTCAAAGGAGCACTGACCGTGAAATTTCGCGCGATCAGGCCCTCCGATGAGGAGGAGATGCGAAAGCTCTTTTACCGTTTTTCTGATACATCAGTCTACTACCGCTATTTCAGTCCGATCAAGACCATGCCCCACCGTAAGATGCAGGAGTATGTCAACATCGATTACCAGCGAATTATGTCCATCGTCGGAATTACTGATCTGTTGGGATCGGAACGGATCATCGCAGAAGGTCGTTACGTTCGTCACCACAACCTTCCCGGTGCCGATGTAGCTTTTGTTGTAGATGAAAATTACCAGGGGCGGGGTATCGCCTCATTCCTGTTCGAAATTCTCATCCGCGCCGCCCGTGAGCAGGGAATTAAATGGTTTACAGCAGATGTAATCGCCGACAACAAAGCCATGCTCAAAGTCTTTGAGAAGGCCCCCTTTCCGATCAGTGCCGTCATGGAATCCGGTATCTATAACCTCTCGATCCCCTTCAACGATTCCGGAGAGCCGCCTGCGCACTCGAATACGGTAAAACCCTAATCCGTACATGATCTCGCGGATCCCATTGCAGGCATCCCTCATGAGCGAAAGCGAGCTCCTCGAATTACCCAAATCCATGTTGAATTATAAAATGTGACATGTTAGAGGTTATCCAACAATCGTTTATTTGATATCGAATCGGGGGAGTAGGAATGAAGAATTATAGCAAGTGGGTTGCCTGCCTTTTATGTATTTTTATTCTGGTCCCGTCATTGTGGGCAAAAGAGAAAAGAAGTGTCGCCGTCCTTCCTTTTTCTATCCATAGTGCGGAAAACATCGATTATATCCGACGTGGTATCAGCGATATGCTCTCCTCACGTATCTCTGTCGGTGAGAGGATAGAGGTCATCAGCCCGGATGCTATATCGACCATCCTGAAGGATACGGGTGGGAAAGAGCTTGCCACTACCGATATCTATAATCTTGGGAAAAAACTCAATGCGGATTTCGTGGTCTGGGGAAGCATAACCAAGATCGGCAACAGCTTGAGCATCGACGGAAAATTGGTTGATATCTCCACCCAAAAAGCAGCAGTGACGATTACGTCTCAGAGTCAGAACATGGATGAGGTGATCCCGAAGATCAATGATTTTGCCCGGAGGATCGAAACCCACATCGTTGGTACGCCATTACCAAGTGCAACGACTTTGGCCGCCCCAAAAGAGATCGTTGCTTCCCCGAAACCGTCCGCCCAGATGGTACGGGAATCGGAGATCATCTCCGGAATGAAAAGCAGCAAGAAGGGAACCTTCACCGCGTCCATCAATCCAGATTTCATCAATGCCGCCCAACCTGTCGACAGCAAGAGTTTCTGGAAAAGCCAGCAATTCTCAAACGAATTTAAGGGGATGGATATAGGGGACGTCAACGGTGATGGACTAAATGAAACAGTCATCATTGATTCACACACTGTCTTAATCTATCAAAAAAAAGGAAGTGAGTTCAAACTGGTTCAGCAGCTTGTTGGAAAATCATATCAAAACTATATAAGTGTCGACGTAGCCGATATTAACAGGAATGGCATTAAGGAGATCATCATTTCAAATTACGCCGGTGGGATTGTCGATTCTTTTATCATCGAATTCCGCAATGGAAATTTCGTCACTATCGCCTCCAATCTCCGCTGGTTTATGAGGGTCATCGATAATTCCTCTGGGGTGCCGATACTTTTAGGTCAGAGAAGGGGTATGGAGAAGCCTTTTGATACCCCGATTTATGAAATCCGATGGCAGGGCGGGGAATATCAGGAAGGGCAGAAAATGCGCATACCGGAAGGCCTTTCAGTTTATGGACTTACCCTGGAAAAACTTGGATCAGGTGGAGCAGAAAAGATCATCGTCCTTAACCAAGATGATTATCTGAATATCTTCGAACAGACTGACAAACCCCTTTCCAGAGTCGCCATCTTCGGCGGCAGCAAAGAGTTGCTCTGGAAGAGTGAAGATGTGTTCGGCGGGAGCAATACCTATATTGATCCCATAAACGAGGGCAGGAAAGAAGTATCCGAAAATGACAATGTGATCACTTACATCAATCTTCGGATTGTCTCGTATGATACGAACAAGGATGACAAGCGTGAATTTATCGTTGTCAAAAATATCTCCACTGCTGCACGTATGTTCCAACGAATTAAGCTCTTCACCTCCGCCGAAGTTTATAATCTGGAATGGGACGGTGTGGGTATGGTCGAAAACTGGCGAACTAAAAGGATTAGCGGCTATGTCGCGGATTATCAGTTCAAAGATATCAATAATGACGGAGAGAACGAAGTTGTCCTTGCGCTTGTACTCGCAGCGGGTGGAACCTCAAACGGAAGAAGCGTTGTCGTTTCCTACTCCCTTAAAGGTCAATAGAAAGATTGACAATATGCAAATACTGTTATAAAAAACTTTGTTAAGTGAAAAAAAAGGGCTCTCAGCAGCAATAACAAACCGTACATGCGGTGCGACGAGGCGCCCATAAAGACGCAGGCGGTGTAGCTCAGCCGGTTAGAGCATACGGCTCATATCCGTAGTGTCCGGGGTTCAATTCCCTGCACCGCCACCAGATATGCACAAAAGCCCGGTTCACAAACCGGGCTTTTGTGTACTTGTCACAGAGGTCAACAAATGGAAGAACCATTCCTACCTGCTGTGTGGGCCAGAAGTCCCCATCTGCAAACCATCTTCGGCAGTCTAAGAATGCGGGCCTTGGGAAAAAACGAGATGATGGACGTCTCGCAGGAGATGATCGTTGATGCCGGATCGGGTGTGCGTCTTTTAGGCTACCATTCTCGACAACTTGTCCGGCAGCCGAAAGGATTGATCATTCTCCTGCATGGCTGGGAAGGAAGTACCGATTCCACTTACATCATCTCTACAGGTCGTTTTTTTTACCGCCAAGGGTATGACATCTTCCGGCTCAACCTAAGGGACCATGGGAAAAGTCACCACCTCAACCAGGGACTCTTTCACGGCGCTTTGATCGATGAAACCAACCATGCGGTTGAGAATATCTCCCGTCTCCTGTCTGCAGGACCATCCTATCTTATAGGGTTTTCCCTGGGCGGAAATTTCGCTCTCCGTATTGCCCTCCGGCAATCCATCACCCCCATTGCCAATCTCAAGGAAGTCTTCTGCATAAGCCCTGCTTTGGATCCCTATAAATCCACACTAGCCATCGACGCCGGCTTTCCCGTCTATCGTCATTACTTTCTCACCAAATGGAAGCGATCTCTCCGGAAGAAACAACGTTGCTTCCCAGACATCTATCACTTTGACAATATTCTCCATCACAACACCTGCATGGGACTGACTGAAGCCATCATGCCTTATTATACGGAATGGGGACATTATATGGATTACTTCCGCCGGTACACCCTGACTGGAGACGTCTTGTCACAACTGCCCATGAGGGTCACGATCTTCACTGCGCAAGACGATCCATTCATAGCTATCGATGATTTTCACTCTCTGCCGCGCAATGGATATCTCCGACTCTCCGTTCAGAAATATGGCGGTCATTGCGGTTTTCTGGATCCGTTTCCCCGTGGATGCTGGTATGAACGGACCATTGCCGATCTCATAGAATAGAATGAAGGGGGATGTGCTAAATGGCTTTAGGTCCCGAACTCTTCAAACATCGGGAGAAATTTCTAGCGCGGGTTATCGAAAAACTTGGTTTATATCCTTCCAATTTCCTATCGGCATCAAAACAGATAAGTGATTCGCGAAAAACTGTTCTCCCTCGCCAGGCAGCGGGGATTCTGATCCCCCTGCTCTTTCGCTCATTTTCCTCCAACGGTCAGTCGGATGGGCAGTTCGTGTTTCAGCTGATCAAGCGCTCTTCACGCGTGTCACAACCTGGTGATCTGAGCTGTCCGGGAGGCATGGTCCATCCGATTCTGGACCGCCTGCTCCGACTACTGCTGCTTTATGGTCCCTTTTCGGTCATCCGCGGTCCGGCACGTGCATATGCATCACAAAGAGAGCCAGCCATCCGGAAAATTCAGGCCCTTTTTCTTGCAAATGCACTGCGCGAGTCTTGGGAAGAAATTGGACTTTCACCCTGCCGCGTCCATTATCTTGGACCGATCCCCACGTATAGTCTGACACTTTTCAGGCGCACGATTTTTCCGCTGGCGGGATATGTCGAGCAACCTGGCTCATTACGACTGAACCACGAGGTGGAGAAGATCGTGGAAATCCCTTTGGCCTCGTTCTACCGGGAGGATCTCATCGGCTGTCATACTTTCTCCCTACCCAAATCGACCGACTCCAACGTCCCGCAATCCTTCCAATACCCGTGCCTAATCCACTGTGATTCTGATGGCAGGGAGGAGATCCTCTGGGGAGCCACCTTTCATATTCTCACACAATTCCTACGGATCGTAATGGATTACCGTCTGTCTGACTGGAGAAAAGGTCGCATCGTTCAAAGAACCTTTCATCCCGATTATCTGAAGGGAAGGTTTTCGTAAACCTCCTTGGCTGCAGGGCGTGGTTCATGGATTGAAGCTCCCGTTCATATTCCACTTTTTCTTGACAGAGAAACGGTATAATGGTTAGTATACCTTATTAAAGAAATATGTTCCCGTTATCCGGACCATATTGTAATGGGTTGCGGGTTGTATTGGAAAGCAAGATGAAATCGCTGGAAGACTGGAAAAACCTATATCCGGAAAAGTTTGCCGAGGAAGAAGTGGTTTTCAGTCATATCCGTCGCGGCGATCACATCTTTGTCGCCTCAGGGTGCGGTGAGCCTCAATATCTTGTTCGAGCCCTTGTCCGTTATGTGGAATCCCATCCCAAGGCATTTTTTGACGCAGAGATCATTCATGTCTATTCCTTCGGAATAGCGCCATATACCGATCCAAAATTCAAACGCTACTTTCGCCATAACTCGTTTTTTATTGGAAACAACACCCGCGACCCCGTCAACCAGGGAATGGCCGACTATACCCCGGTCTCTCTTTCCCAAGTGCCTGCACTGATTAAGAGCGGTTCTGTCCAAATCGATGTATCACTTGTGCAAACCTCTCTACCCGATGAACACGGCTATTTGAGTCTCGGCATCAGTGTTGACATGGTCAAGGCGGCAACGGACAGATCATCTATGATTATTGCCCAGGTCAACAAATACATGCCCCGTGTTCACGGTGACGGATTCATCCACATCAAGGATGTCAACTTCATCATCCGCCATGACGAACCACTCTTGGAACTCCCGGCCATTCCCTTTAACGAAACGACACAACGTATTGGCAACTATGTCGCCAGGCTTGTTCAAGACGGTGATACCATCCAGGTTGGATATGGAGGATTGCCGAATGCAGTCATGGCCAACCTGTACAATAAAAAGCATCTGGGAGTTCACACCGAATTACTCAGTGATGGCCTTGTAGAACTGATCAAGGCCGGAGTCATCGACAATTCGAGGAAAAAACTGAATCCGGGGAAAACTGTCGCCGCATTCTCGATGGGAAAGAAGGAAACTTACGAATTTCTTAACGACAACCCATCCATTCTGTTTCGAACTATCGATTATACGAACGACCCGCTTAAGATTGCCCAGCAGGACAATATGGTAGCCATCAACAGCTCCCTGGAAATCGATCTCACTGGCCAGGCTACATCGGATTCGATCGGCGGAACGTTTTACAGTGGTATTGGCGGTCATCATGATTTCATGCGTGGCGCCCTTCTGTCGAATGGTGGCCGGACTATCCTCGCGATGAAGTCCACGGCCGTGAATGAAACGGTCTCACGAATCGTTCCCTCTTTGCGTGAATCTGCTGGTATCACTTTAAATCGTGGTGATGCCAGATATGTAGTGACTGAATATGGCATCGCCTATCTCCACGGGAAAAATATTCGGGAAAGAGCGATGTCGCTCATTTCCATTGCCCATCCCAAGTTTCGCCCCTGGCTTATCGCTGAAGCAAAAAAACGGGGGATTATATACCGCGATCAGGCTTTCATCCCGGGGAAAAGTGGCGAATACCCCGAGAATTTAGAAACTCACCGGACTACGAATACTGGTTTGCAGATCTTCCTCCGCCCTGTCAAAATCAACGATGAACCCTTGATCAAAGATTTCTTTTATTCGCTGTCCGACAAGAGTCTCAATCGACGTTTCCTTTCCATGCGGAA
This sequence comes from Deltaproteobacteria bacterium, assembly GCA_023487865.1. GTDB lineage: Bacteria > Desulfobacterota > Syntrophia > Syntrophales > UBA5619 > JAKAFS01. The sequence goes on from JAMDBG010000032.1 coordinate 10,905, forward strand.
GGACATGCCACACGAACGTCTGCAGGATTTTGTCATCATTGATTATACCAAAGAGGTTGTCATACTCGCCATCATCGGTTCCGAGGATAGTGAGGTGATTGTCGGTGTTGGTCAATACGGCATTGACGAAGAATCCCATACCGCAGAGGTTGCCTTTGCCATTCGCGACGACTATCATAACCGCGGCATCGGGACGGTAATGCTCTCCTACCTGACCTACATCGCCCGCCGGGAAGGGCTGTTGGGCTTCACTGCGGAAGTACTAATCGACAACAAACCGATGCTCCATGTATTTGAAAATGGCGGTTTCGATATTACGAGAAAAAGTGATGCAGGGGTGTATGATTTGAAAATGGCCTTCAAAGAAGAGGTGAAACAATAAATGCACAAGTTTGTAGTTACATCACTGCGTCAGGGCGCAGGCAAAACAAGCATGATCATCGGCATTGCGAAGGCCTTGAACAGATCAATTGGTTATATCAAACCCTTGGGGGAAAGGTTTCTTTATCGGAAAAAAAGACTTTGGGACTATGACGCCGCCCTAGTCACCAATATCTTCGGCCTGAAAGAGAATCCGGAAGAGATGAGTATCGGTTTTCACCATTCGAAGCTCCGCTACATATTTGACGAAAAGACCACTGGTGAAAAACTTCATGAACTTCTGGATAGCGTTGGGGCAGGAAAAGATATTTTCTTGGCCGAATGCGGTAAGGATATCACTTACGGCACCTCCGTCCACCTGGACGCCATTTCGGTTGTCGAGCAGCTCGACGCCCAGCTGATTATCGTGACCAGTGGCGATGAGGATACAATCCTTGACGATTTGATCTATCTCAAAAAATATGTCCGTCCACGTGAATATCGATTAAAGGGAATCATCATCAACAAGGTAGCCAATGTAACTGATTTTTGCAGTACGAGACTTCCCCAGATCAACAAGTACGGAATTGATGTGCTTGGCATTGTCCCCTTTAACAAGGAGCTCTCTTATTTCTCCTTGAGTTATTTAGCCGACCGCCTGTTCGCCAAGGTCATCACCGCTGAAGATAATCTGAATCGCACCGTCAAGAATACCTTCATCGGTGCCATGTCGGTGGACGTTGCCCTGAAGGACCCCCTATTCCGGGAAGAATCCAAGATTGTCATCACAAGCGGCGACCGGAGTGACATGATTACGGCTGCCATGGAGAGCAATGCCCTAGCGGTCATCCTTACCAATAACATTCTACCGCCAGCCGACCTTATTGCACAGGGAACCCGACTGACGATCCCCCTGCTTCTGGTTTCTGCTGACACATACGAGACCGCCCGACAGATCGAAAACATGGAACCCCTTTTGACAAAAAACGACAGCAACAAAATCACCCTGATAGAAGAGATGGTCAAGAACCACATCAACCTCGAAACCCTGAAGTAGTTGTGAGGTATTACATGAATCCTGAAATCTTTCGAGAGTATGATGTTCGCGGTGTTGTCAACAGAGACCTTAACCCTGACGTAGTCTATCTCCTGGGTCGGGCAATTGGGACCTATGCTATACACCACAATGTTCGGCAGATGAGTTTGGGTAGGGATTGCCGTATTAGCTCGGAAACCTATCAGGATGCAGTCAGCAGAGGATTAATGGCCGCGGGTGTGGATATCATCGATATTGGCCTGTGTGCTACTCCTATGCTTTATTTCTCTATCCGTCATCTCGGAGTCGACGGCGGCGTCATGATTACAGGAAGCCACAATCCGCCTGACTTCAACGGCTTCAAGATCTGTATCGGTCCGGATACGATTTACGGGGAAGAGATCCAGAATTTGAGGCTGATTATCGAAAGCGAGACCTACACGGCAGGTAAAGGAAACATTCGGCGAGAGGAGATCTCCGGCAAATACCAAGATTATCTTTTCCGGAATGTCTCGGTTGGAAAAAATTTGAAAGTGATCGTTGACGCAGGAAACGGAGTTGGAGGTTTCTTTGCTCTGCCCATCCTTCGCCGCTACGGGTGCGATGTAACCGATCTATACTGCGATCCGGATGGCCATTTCCCCAACCACTTTCCCGATCCAACCATCCCGGAAAATCTCCGGGAGCTGATACGTCTCGTAAGCTCAGGGAAGGCTGACGCCGGTATCGCTTACGACGGGGATGCCGACCGGCTCGGCGTGATCACCGACCGTGGAGAAGTTCTCTGGGGTGACGAATTGCTGCTCCTCTTTGCCCGCTACATATTGAAAAAGAATCCCGGCGCAGCAATCATCGGTGAGGTCAAATGCTCCCAAAAACTTTACGACGACATCACAGAGAATGGCGGACGGGCAATTATGTGGAAGGCCGGTCACTCGTTGATCAAGGGAAAAATGAAAGAAGAGAAGGCTCTTCTTGCAGGAGAGATGAGCGGACATATCTTTTTCGCCGATCGTTATTTCGGCTATGACGACGCCATCTATGCCTCCCTCCGAATGCTTGAGATCCTTTCTGAAACCGGGATGAAACTGAGTGAACTCCTCGCTGATGTTCCCAAGACCTTCACGACGCCCGAGATCCGTGTGGACTGCCCAGACCGGATCAAGTTCCGTGTTGTCGAGGCCGTCAAGGAACGCTTCCTTAAGACCCATGATATCATCTCGATTGACGGGATCCGGATACCTTTCGGCGATGGATGGGGATTGCTGAGAGCCTCGAACACCCAGCCGGTTCTTGTTCTCCGTTTCGAAGCCACCTCGGAGGAACGCCTCAGCGCCATCCGCAGCAACATTGAAGGGGTTCTGAACGGGGTTTTGAAGTCTTTTAACTGAGTAGTCCTTCCGCGGAAGCATGTATACTCGGCTACAATTTTCAAGTGTCCATTGTCATTACACTTCCGCGATTGTGACTTGCAATGACGGTTGGTCATTTCAGCCTGGCATCTGAATCATTAAAAAAGCAGAATACACATCTATGTTTGCTATCTGATTGTTTTACTGGCTATGGGAGAAGGATAATACTTATTCGTCTATTCCTAAGATCTTTGGTATTTTCTTTGATGAGAGGATCCTGGTCAGCATAACCAACGACCTTGGCGATTCTGTTGGGATCAACCCCATTGTTTTCAAGCTCCCTTCTGGCCGCGGACGCTCTTGATGTGGACAGTTCCCAGTTCGTTTTTTGAGCGCCCTTGAATGGAGCAGAGTCCGTATGACCCTCAATGGTGATGCGATTCGGCTTTTCTCTGAGATTTTCGGAAACCAATCTGATGATCTGACGTGCCTTTTCCGTCGGTTCAGCACTGCCGGACCGAAATATCTCACTGCCCTCGTTATCGACAATCTGAATTTTAAGACCCTCTTTGGTCGTTTCAATCAAAACCTGATTTTTAAGAGCTTGCAGTTTATCATCAATGGCGCTCCGCATTATCTTTGCCAATTCTTCGGTAGTCACTTTTTTTTCCGCTTTCACCCTGGCTGATTCAGTCTGCACAGAACGCCCCACATTTAAAATGCCGTTTGATTTATCCAAAATGGATGTACCGGACTGTTGAGGTTGATCCTTAAATATGCTGAATGTATTAAAATATTGAGATAGCGCAGCTTTGCTTTCAGGTGAAGTCATGGACAGCAGCCACAGGAGGAGAAAAAAAGCCATCATGGCTGTTACGAAGTCCGCATAGGCAACTTTCCATGAGCCGCCGTGATGCCCCCCATGTGTTTTTTTGTTCACTTTGCGAATGATGATTTTTGAACGATCTTCCATGATTACTTCTTCTTACGAAGGGATTCTTCGATTTCAGCAAATGACGGTTGGACATTTTCCGGAATGACCCGTCGACCGAATTCAACTGCCACTTTCGGCGCTGATCCTCCAAGAAATGAGATCAAAGCAACCTTAAGAACATTTAAGTAATTCATCTTCTCTCCGGCAGCGTGCTCAAGATTTTTCCCGATAGGGCCTACAAATCCATAGCTTAGCAACACTCCAAGAAATGTTCCTAGCATTGCCGCACCTACACTCGCCCCTAAAACTTCAGGAGGTTCTTTCATTTTTCCCATTGTGAGCACGATCCCCAATACAGCAGCAACAATACCGAGCGCAGGAAGAGCGTCTGCAACAAAGGTGATCGCCTTAGATGGAGCTAAGATTTCTTCGTGATAAGTTTCCAGTTCCGTGTCTATAAGAGCATCCAGTTCATGAGCCGCGATGGTTGTGGTCATCACTATTCTTAATGTATCCGTTATGAGATTTATCGCACGATGATTATTTAATATTTTTGGATATTTATTAAATAGGGAACTTTTTTCGGGATCATCTACATCGGACTCAATGGAAACCAGGCCTTGCTGTCTGATTTTGTAAAATACACCATTCAGCAACATCAGGGCATCGATGTAGTCTTCTTTGTTGTGGGAAGAGCTTGATAAAATGCCCAAGAGAGATCCCACTGTCGCTTTGATGACCTTTAAAGGATTGCTGATCAGAAACGAGCCTAGGGCTGCTCCGCCAATGATTAACAGTTCAACAGGCTGGAAAAGGACAGAAAGATTTCCATGTTCCAGTATATAGCCGCCAATGACGGAAGAGAGTACGACGATGATCCCCAAAATAAAAAACATCGATGACTATCTCCTTTTTTCCCGGATGATTTCTCTTTCTCTTTCAAAGACGAAACGGATGATTTCATCCCTCACTGAAGAATCCATATGCACGTAACGAACGGCAGTGAAGTATTTATCAAGTTGTTTTTCAGACTTGGTTATCTCGCCATAGACTGACATGGCAACAGGTTGATTCCATGTGAGCATGATCTTTATTTCCAGAATCTCACCCAGGGGAATAGGTTTGGTCAATAAAAAACTCATCCCGCCCCCGCTGATATTGATAGTTTTGAAAGGAAGCCCGAAGTATCCTTCGCGCTGGAGAGTCATGAGACGAATGATGGTATCAAGCTTTGCATTAAGTATTTGAAGCCATTCTCCAAAAATATAATCATAGTCTCCGATATTCTGAACCGGCCTAATGTCGGATGTGGCAGTGTTGCCGGAAATTCTCGCCTGAATGTGGCATTTTTCATCATCAGCCACTATCCGATAGTCGAAAGGGATATATACGTCAACCCTTGAATATTCACGCCTCTGTATCTGTTCTTCACCCGCTTCATCCATACCCAATTGGATCCTTTCTCCAAAGCAACAAACACAACGAGATGCTACACTCTCCAGATGTTAAAATGTCTCAGCAATATACCCATTTACTATATCGTATTAAAAGGATGTCTCTCAAAATGGGCCGCTGAAACATATCAGCTGCATATTATGAGGGTGATTAAAATGTACTATTAATGCATGCAAGGGTGGTGCCATAAGAACGACTATATAGATAAAATAGGTGATTATGGGTCTCCGGTGTCAAGCTTTTAATCACCATAAAATAATTGCACCGAAGCGGATATCTTCGGTATATACTTTGCATAAGTAAAGAGTGATCTTTATCACCGGGAGGGTCATTTGAAAAAAATTGTTTTTGTACTTAGTTATTTATCATTCGCTACCATCGTATATGCTGACAATCAGATATATGCTGTCCAGGTATTAAAGGCAAAACAATATGAAAACGCCGTTAATTTTTATTTGCAGTTGAAAGACCATCAAGATGTCAGGATCGAAAAAATAAATGACGCTTTTGTCGTGCGTGTTGGAATTCATCAGACGAAAACTAAAGCCTTATCGTTATTAAAGCAACTAAAACAGACGCATACAGATGCATTTCTCATAAAATACGATATTGAAAAAAGAAATATTGTACAGGGGAAATATCCTCATAATGACCACCAGAAAACGCAAAAAATCCCTGCTATCCCATCGATAAACCGAATGGCAAATGATTCTGATGGTTTACCAACTCCGCCCTCGGCTGATACTCCCATTTCTGTTGTAGGCCAAAGCGCTGAATTAACCAAAGCAATTGATGATGCGAAGCAAACATCCCAAATTCCCAAAAAATTACAGGAAATTTTGAAACAACCGATGGGGACCGAGGAAGATTTTCTAAAGGAGGGTATGCAGAGTTATCATGATGGAAAACATGAAAATACGGTTAGTTTACTTTCAAAATACGTAAGCCTTGCTCCGAAAAGTAAACAGCGCGGAGCTGCGCTGCTTTTAATAGGCAAGAGCTTTGAACAAATGAAAAGACCTAAATCTGCGCTAGATATCTACGGCCGAATCATCGAACAATATCCTGATAGTCTGGAATCATTGTTCAGCATCGTCGCGATGGCGGACATAAGCGTTACCAATCCTGGCTCACATTATCCCATTGGGAAGACAGGAGCTGAATATGTCAAGAATCCTGTTTCCGCATACGATACCGTTCTCTTGAAAAATGTCCCAGCGCCCATGATTGAACATATTCAATATCAAAAAGGACTTGCCTTATGGAAGCTCAAACATTACGAGCAAGCCCGGCAAACACAGGCAGATTTTTTAAAGAAATTCCCTAATACCGCATACCATAAAGATGTCATCAGGATGTTAAAAGACAGCACCGCAGTTTTAATTAATAAATACAGCGATTTGGAAGATCACGTTTCTGTGGCAAATCTTTTCTTTCAGGGGTGGAAAAATGGATTGATCACAACAGAAGATGTCGACACACTGTTGAAATCCTCATCCAGTCTATTCTATTTGGGTCTTCATGATGATTCATTAAAAATTCTCAATACCCTTAAGAAAAGTGCCATGGGGAAGGCATCTGCTGACATTGATAAAGCAGTAGCCGAAATTGAGAAGAAAAAGGCTATCGGTTTGATGGATTATCTGCCGTCGGATGCAAAATGGAATAAATTCCAAACCGGCCGAGAATATCTTAGCGCGAATAACCTCACAAATGCTGAACAGACCTTCTCTGAGTTGAAAAAATCAGACGGTGATCCATTTTGGTCCAAAATAACGGAATATGCTCTCGATGAAAACAGGTGGATTCAGAAATATCGGTGGCCCGCCGAAAAATAATAGTATTCAGAAAACAATGGACTTAACAAATGTTGAGGAAATATTACCCTCATACAAAATGTAAATGTCAGATATCAATCTAATAACTTCTAGTTGAGTGAATCTTAAACGATGATAATCAACAGTTATGTCCATATTTTTGAAAGTATCCCCGTGGGAGTCATGGTCATTGATCTATACGGGCATATTCTAACTGTTAACAAATATGCAAAATCCATTCTGAATATAACAGATACATCCATCAACAAGAAGCATATTCATACCCTCTTGGGGGATCAGGATTCCATCTCCACAGAGAATATACTTCATACCGAGCATTTTAGAAAAACATGCAGTTCAAAAATCAGGTATAAAGACAAAATATTGGAAATAATAGGCGGACCGCTGAATGGGAGAAAAGGTATCTTGTTGGGAGCTGTCATTACTTTAAAAGATATCACAGAAATAGAAAAAAAACAGGCTCTGGAAAGAAAGAAGGAAAAGTATACCGTCATGGGGGAATTATCATCAGATATGGCCCATGAAATCAGAAATCCTTTGGGAAGTATCGAACTGCTTGCTTCTCTGCTCAAAAAGGAATCAAAACGGAAAAAGGATATCAACCGGGCTAATCAGATCATAGCTGCTGTCAAGACCATGGAAAATAAAATTTCTCAACTGATCCATCTTTCCAAAACAAAACAGATTCCGGTCACGAATGTGAATATTCATAATGTCTTGAAAGACATCTTGCTTTTTTCGGAAAAGATCATTGATGGGGGAACGGTTATTTTATCGGCTCAGTATGCAGGCATTGAGCCCGTTATTGAATGCAATCCCGACATGATGAAACAGGTTTTTCTTAATCTCATTCTTAATGCACTACAGGAAACCAGCCGCCTTGATATCGTAACCCATTATCTTCAAGACTCCAGGATGATTGAAATCTTTTTCATCGAAAAGAGTGAATCCGCTCTGGAGAACATTAGATCCGACATATTAAATCATCTATCACGAACAAAAAAGAAAAATTGGTGCCTTGGACTTGCTATCGTACATAATATCGTAAATATGTATAAAGGATATATAAGGGTTGAATATTTGGAAAAGGTTGGAACTGCCTTTGTTCTTTCCTTTCCTCTGGTCAGAGCAGAAACATCAGAACACGACAAAATCTATGATCCCATTGAGAATATGAAAGGAACGCATGAAGAAAAATAGAATCCTCATTGTGGATGATGATCATGCAATGAGACTTGCCCTGTCGGAATCTCTTGAAAGCTGTGGTTATGATATAGATGCGGCAGAAAACGGTAATGAAGCGCTTAGTCTATTCAATAAAAGGAAATTCGACTTAGTCGTAACCGATATGAAAATGCCAGGGATGACGGGCATTGAAGTATTACAGGGCGTCAAAAAAATGTCGCCAGATATTCCGGTCATCCTTATAACAGCATATGGCACCGTCAACACAGCTGTTGAAGCTATGAAAGAGGGAGCTGCTGAGTTCATCATGAAACCATTTTCGTTGGATGATCTCGAAACCGTTGTCAAGAATGTTATAAGTACTTACAAAACAGAAGCATCACACAAACAGGAATTGCCCCACACCCCACAAAGAATTATCACCAAAGATCCTAAGTTGATCGCTATCATGGATATGCTCAAGAATGTTGCAAAAAGTAAATCCAGCATAATGATTCAAGGTGAAAGCGGCACCGGAAAGGAGCTTTTAGCGAAATATGTTCACGAACATAGCAACCGTCGGAACCATCCCTTTGTTGCCGTTAACTGCGCAGCCATTCCTCATAACCTACTTGAAAGTGAAATGTTTGGTTATGAAAAAGGGGCGTTTACCGGTGCATCACTAAGAAAGTTGGGAAAATTCGAGATTGCCCACACAGGAACGTTGCTCCTTGACGAAGTCAGTGAAATGGAAATTCACTTGCAGGCAAAACTCCTTAGAGTCATTCAGGAATCGGAAGTTGACCGCTTGGGTGGAAATTCCCCCATTCCTATTGATGTCAGGATTATATCCACAACCAATATCAATCTAGCTTCAGCCATTAGCAATAAAACATTCCGTGGTGACCTTTACTACCGACTCAATGTGATACCCGTCAAAATTCCGCCACTCAGAGAGAGAAATGGTGACATTTTGTACTTGGCTGATCATTTCCTAGAAAAATTCGGTAAGGAAAAAGGGATTAATAAACCCACTCTCTCGGATAAGGCGGCTGCTTTTTTAACGACATACTCCTTCCCCGGCAATGTCAGAGAGTTGGAAAACATCATTGAAAGGGCGGTGTTAATGACGGATTGTGGCTATATTACTCAGGAATCCCTCTGCCTAGAATCCCTTGATACAAGTGAAACAGGTCAACCGTGCGAATTGGAACCCCCGCCAATTATTAACACGACATCCCTAAATACGACAAAAACTCTAAAGGACAGTGAAAGGGAAATAATCTGTGACACACTGAACAGAGTCGACGGAAATAAAACAAAGGCTGCAAAACTCTTAGGGATCAGCGTTCGAACGCTCTGGAATAAAGTGAATGAATATGGCATGACAGACAGCGGAAACTAATCTGGTATGTAGCTTGCAAAGATATTTTTCAGGAGGATTATGGACATTCTATTTAATAAGACAATGGATCTGCTGTCCGGCATGTTGGATTATCGATCAAAGCGTCATAAGATTATCGTATCAAACATAGCCAATATCGATACTGAAGATTTCAAACCATCAGATATTTCTTTTAAAACCGAATTTGAAAAGACCGGCTCCATACAGATGACCACAACGGATCCTGGACACATGGGCTGGATGGGCAGTAAAAACGGTCCCGTTTCTTTTGAGATTAAAACATCTGAAGAAAAGGTAAAAATTGATACGGAAATGGCTAACTTGGCAGAAAATCATTTGATGTATAACATGACTGTCGATATGCTGGCGAGAAAATTCAGAGGAATCAACATGGTATTAAAGGAGACCAAATAATATGGATTTAACGACATCTCTAAAAATTTGCGGATCCGGCCTTGCCGCTCAGAGAGCAAAGCTGGATATTGTCACATCAAACCTGGCCAATGTTAATACGACACGCACTTCGGAAGGAGGACCGTACAGAAAAAAGACCATAGCACTTGCAGCCGAAACCGTTGCCGGTAATTTTGATTCGACGATAAAAGAAGCCGTCAGATCCGTTAAGATCGATGAGGTCAAGGAAGACGCAAACAGCATTAAAATGGTTTATGATCCGTCCCACCCCGATGCCGATGCAAAAGGCTATGTGGCTATGCCGAATATCAATATCATGGCGGAAATGGCGGATATGATCACGGCAAGTCGTGCTTATGAGGCCTGTGTAACGGCTTTTGATTCGACCAAAAACATGACCTTGAAAACATTGGAAATGGGACGATAGTCGGCATTATCAAAAGGAGACATCATGAATAACATGGCCATCAGCAATAACCAGATCGTTTCCGTTGCGAGCCTTAGGGAAGGACAAACGAATACTAAATCTGCAAAAGGATTTTCAGATGTCCTTTTTAATGCTGTTAAAGAAGTTAACAATTTGCATCAAACAGCGGATAAAGCTATCCAAAATGTTCAAGCAGGCAATACAGGCGGGCTGCATGAAGCGATGATTGCCCTTGAAAAAGCAGATGTTTCCTTCCGGACAATGTTAACCGTCAGAAACAAACTCATTGAAGCATATCAGGAAATTATGAGGATGCAGGTATAATAAACCATGAATCCAATGGCATATCTTGAAAGAATTTGGCAGGGTTTCGGCGCATTGCCCGGCCCAAGAAAAATGACCCTCCTCATTGTGTCCGTCCTAGTTATTGCCAGTATAATGACTTTTGTCCATTTCACAAATCAAGAGGATTATCGTATTCTTTTTTCTAATTTGACCAATGAGGACGCTTCAAACATCGTGACCAAGTTGAAAGAAAAAAAAGTGCCTTATCAAATATCCGCTTCTGGAGACACAATCTCTGTTCCTTCAGGGCAGGTTTCTGAACTCAGATTAGAACTCGCTGCAGCAGGTCTTCCCCACGGCGGCGGAGTCGGCTTTGAAATCTTTGACAATAAAACCTTCGGGGCGACTGAATTTGAACAGCAGCTTAATTATCGACGGGCGCTGCAGGGTGAGCTGTCTCGTACAATCAATAGTCTCGATGAAATTCAACAATGCCGGGTGCATATAGTCCTCCCAAAGGAATCCTTATTCATCGAACAGCAAAAGAAACCCACGGCTTCAGTTACCATAAAACTAAAAGCAGGCAGGAAATTAAAAGCACCTCAAATAGACGGAATTGGACATCTGGTAGCAAGCAGTGTTGAAGGATTGAGTTCTGATGATGTAATGATCGTTGACAACCAGGGAAACATCTTGTCAAAAAAACAGGGGGATTCCAAGCTAGCCCGACTCTCATCTTCTCAGATCGAATATCAGCGAAATCTCGAGAAGGACATGGCAAACCAGATCCAATCCCTTCTTGAAAATGTAGTTGGCTACGGCAAGGCCGTGGTTAGGGTGAACACCGACCTGGACTTCAGAATAATGGAAAAAACTGAAGAATTTTATGATCCTGAATCACCGGTCGTCAGGAGTACTCAGAAACAAATGGACAAGGCAACCGGGCCTGCCCCTGCATCCAACAAGACCCCCGGCAATGCAGAACCTATCAGACCGGAAAAGGAAAAAACGGATGAGACCGTGAATTACGAGATAAACAAGACAATCAGCAAAACGGTGATGCCTGTGGGTGAAATTAAAAAAATATCCATCGCCGTATTGGTCGACGGAATATATCAAAAAAACGAAAAGGGTGACGTGACATATCAGGAAAGACCGAAAAAAGAACTTGAATCCTTCGAAGATCTGGTCAGGAAATCATCCGGTTTTAACTCACAAAGAGGTGATCAGGTTGTTGTGACCAGCATGCCGTTTAATCGGCCCGATTCAGAACAGGGAATGACGGGACAAACATGGCAGGACAAAGTCGCACCCGCAGTCCCAATCATAAAATATGTGGTGCTAATAACGGGAATATTGCTGGTGTTTCTGTTTATCATCCGACCACTTGTCAGGAATATGATCAATAACACGCATGGAATCAAGGAAAACATGCAGCCACAGATTCCCTCGGATACCGGTGTTTCTGTCTCATTGAGTGGGTCGTCACCAACACTGTCCCTGTCTCAATTTGAAAATAAATCTCTCAATGAGATGGATTTGGCCAAACAGCTCGCCGGTGCTGATTCGAAAAAATTTGCTGAATTGCTAAGGAATTGGCTGAAATGATCAATGAAGAAAAAGCCGCTATTATGCTTCTGTCTCTGGATGAAGACATAGCCGCCGGGGTTATGAAGAATCTTCGTCCGTCTGAAATCAAGCGTATCGGTAAATATATGAATCGTATTACGACTATTCCCTCAGAAACCATGAACACGGTTGCCAAGGAATTCATATCACTGGCGAAGGAAAGAGGCGGTAGTCTTTCTGTAGGAGATGATAGTATAAAAAACATTATCACCAAGGCGTTGGGAGAAAAAAGTGCCCAAGAACTGTTGTTAGAAGTCGCTAATAGCAAATCCTCTGATAATCCCATTACCGATAAGCTCAGGGACATGGACCCGAAAATCTTGATGGAATTTACGAAGACAGAACATCCCCAAACGATTGCCATGATCCTTGCTCATATGTCTCCGGAGCAGGCGGCAATCATGCTGGAGGGGTTTTCTGGTCCCATGCAGATCGAGATTGCGAAAAGAATGTCTACTTTAAAGAGCGTCCCACACGAGTTCTTGGAGGATGTGGCCAAAACCCTCGAAAAGGAGCTTATAACGGAAAACAGCACGGACCAGCAGGTTGGTGGGGTCAAGTTCATGTCAGAAATCCTTAACCGAATGAGCAGGGCAAGCGAGAATACCATTCTCACTTCGCTTGAGGATGAAGACGCTGAATTGGCTGCTCAATTGAGAGGGCTCATGTTCACATTTGAAGATGTCCTGAAAATCGATGATAAAAGTCTTCAAGAACTTCTGCGCGAAATATCCACAGAGGACTTATCGAAGGCAATGAAAATGATTGACGAAAGTATGAGGGAAAAAATATATCGTAACATGTCGAGACGCGGCGCGGAAATGTTGAAGGAGGACATTGAAATGATGCCTCCCATCCGCTTGTCCGAAGTGGAGGCAAGCCAGAGAACCATTCTTGATGTGACCAAGAAATTGGAAGCCGAAGGACGAATTATGATCCTGCGAGGCGGTGAGGAAGATACATTTGTTTGATCTTGTAGGTTGCCGTGTTTAACTTTAAATTGCAGAGCATCCTAAATGTCAGGAAAACACAGGAAGATAAACTCCTACAGGAATTCTCCGAGAAGCAAAAGGATCTTCGTAAGGAACATGAACACCTCAAATTGATACAACAAGAAAAAAAACTGCTTATCGATGAGCTCAGAAATGTTCAAGGTAAAACCGTGAATGTCACTGAAATTGCAATGAATACAGAAGGCATTAAAAGACATCAGAAAAGCGAAACTCTGCAGAAGGAACAAGTAAGGGAAGCCCAAAAAAAGATGGAAGAAAAAAGAGAAGCCCTGTTTGAGGCCATAAAAAGAAGAAAAACTATGGAAACCCTTAAATCCAAGCAGTTTGAACTGCATCAGTCCGAGGCCAACCTGCTCGAGAGGACGGCGATTGATGAAATGGCTATTGTCCGTCACAACAGGAGGGAGCAAGAGTGAAAAGATTCGTAATCGCCTGCCAGATCGTTATTATTACTCTTTTTATTATAAAAATGTATTTTCTTGTGGAAGCTCTACAGATCATCTCAATACCATCGTATTTCTCAATGGATCACTTCGGCCAAGCGATCGCTCAGACAACAACAACTCCCATCCCTCCAATTAAAGAGGTAAAGGATATTACAGAAGATCCTCTCCAAAAAGAACGTGACCTTGTCGATTTCCTGCAAAAAAAACAGAAGGCTTTGGACACTCGGGAAGGCCTTATTAAGGCAGAAGAGCAAAAAATTGTCGCATTGAAGAAAGAAATTATGGAAAAAATTGATGCGCTGAAGGCACTTGAATCTCAGCTCAGTTCTAGACTGGATGCAGATAAATTAAACGATGTCAAAAGGTTAAAGGAACTTGCCAAAGTCTATGAAGCGACTCCACCGCAAAAAGCGGCCGCAATGCTCGAAAAATTAGAGCTCAGGACAGCGGCCGGGATAACCATCAATATGAAACGTGATAAGGCCGGCTTGATTTGGGGCTATCTCACCCCACAAAAGGCTGTTGCCATTACAAATGAAATCACCCGAACAGTCCGTTTAACCGCTGAATAGACACCTGCCGGTATTATTTTCTTACCCTATTTCTCATACCTTCAAGGGACCCGGAAGAAATTGCCGGATCCTCCTGCTTGTTTATTCTCAGTAATTATAAGTATCTGTATATACAGCTCTATTTTTATGGCATGGATATTGATATCTCCATAGTTCGGAAAGGATCCGATATGGAAAACACAACAATGGATATGCAAACTTCCCTGAACGCAAAAGGAGCCAGCAGCCTATTCATGAAGGAGCATGATAAATCGCCCACAGGGAGTCGACATGGCCAGAGTACAGCCTTTATCTGCCTTCTGGATGCAAAGACTGCCCAAACGATTAATGATGAATCTGATGTTGAAAAGATCAAGGAAGGCTCTGTTTTTGAAACAACAAACTCCGACTTTACAGGTATGTCGACGCTTGTCCCTTTACCAGTTGAAACGGTACACAAATTATGGAATGACGCACCCCATTGCTGTAATGATGACATAAAGTCACTCCCTCTGGCGGTTGATGCACAGTTGGTCGCCTTCTCGCTTCCCGCGATAAAGACCTCAAAGGCTAAGACTGGGGATGCAATGAAACCGTCTGTGCTTGTACTCACTGAAATGAAAAACCACCCTCAGACTCTAATACAGCATTCTTCCGGTGAAAAATCACAAATAACCGTACCGTTGGGAAATAAGTCTCTTCTATCATCTGATAATGCGCAGCTGTTTCATTCATCAACCACAATTGAAAATAATACAGAAAGTTTGTTGGAAAGCGAGCGGAGAGAAACCATTCCACAAACAGAAAAGGTATCTGGTCAACCAAACAAAAGCTTCGGTAGTTCAACCGTCTACAAAACGACATCGACGCCTGCATTCGAAGATAAAGTCAACCGCGAAATGGTCCAATCAGTTGCCGACCAGACAACAATGGCTCCAAACATTATGACCAGAAACAATATGAAATCGACCATTCCGTTAAACACGAATATCAAAGATCAGGTTATCCAGGCTCAGACAAATAACAGTGCACGTGAAACAGTGTCGGTGGTTTCGGGCACGACTAACGTCGATACCCCACTGCCCGAATTGGATTCCTCATCTGGTGATCGTGTGACTAACCACATCCGGTCAGAGAAATCAGAGCACCGAACAGAAGCAGAATCCATAAATCACGTGGCAGAAGGATTGCGACAAAAAGACAACAAGTCAGCGGTTGATGGCATCTTCTCAGAACTTCGCCGAATGACCATCTCCCATCGCGATAACAAAACAGACATGGCAGTCCAGAAGGAAGGGCGGTACATTGCCACAGCAACGCAAAAGCCGGCTCCTGCCGCTAACGACAGAGTCGCCGGGATAGGGCAAGCTATAAATGATTTCCATGTTGAATTGCCTGATAAGGCTGTTTTCATGAAAAGCTCTCCTGCTGGGACCAATGCCGCCGATCAGGGCGATCAGCAGATATGGAATGGTGCACCAGACCACTACCGCAAGACAACGAACACGAACCGGGATGAGCTCCCCTTGCGCACGGATATGGCTAATATCCCCTCCACACATGGAAACCGGTTGTCTGCAACTAACGGTCCTGCAGAAATCAACACCCAGGCCGTAATCGACCAAATCCTCGATGCAAAACAGTCCCTGAACAATGGTTTTGGACGTGTCCGGATCACCCTGGATCCTCCGAACCTTGGAACCGTTAATCTTGAAATCGTTGTCCGCAAAGAACGGGTAGAAGTTGTTATAACCGCCGACAACTCTGGCGTACAGCAGGCCTTGCAGTCCCGTGTAGATGATATCCGCACCGCTCTGCAACGTCAGGATCTTAAGATTGAAATATTTCAGGTACTCCTGCAGGATAACACTGCAAACCAGCAACATGCGAATGGCAGTGATACGTTCGGACAGCGCCAGGAACACCAGTCAAGACAGAATTTTATGGACGACAACATCCCCGTCCAGCCCCTGATCCAGCCCATTAGGGAATCTGAAAGGGCAAGGGGACTTGTCAGCATATTTGTTTAACTTTTCAGGAGGCACTTCTTATGGACAGTAACATCTTCACCGGAATCGATACCATCGCCAGCCAAAGCGTCACGTCCCAGACGACCAAGACAAAAACCCTCGGTAAAGATGATTTCATGAAACTGCTGCTCGCCCAGTTGAAAAACCAAGATCCCCTGAAACCAATAGACGGGACGGATTTTGCGGCACAACTGGCGCAGTTTTCCAGTCTGGAGCAACTGAGCAACATGAATACCGAGCTCAAGAACCAGAGCCTAAGCCAGATGACGATGAACTACGCCCAATCCGTTAATATGATAGGGAAGGAAGTCGTCACAAATTCAGGCAATTCCCTGATGGTAAGTGGCCCTACTACCGATCTGAACTACAAATTGGCGACAGACGCGCAGAGTGTAACCATCACCATCCTCGACAAAGAAGGTAAAGTGGTGAAAACCTTGGATGTGACAGCCCAGAAAGCAGGCATGAACAAGGTGACATGGGACAGCTCCGATATTGAAAAAGGGGATTATACCTTCCAGGTGATCGCAAAGGATAGCAAAGGTCAAACCGTATCGGTGGATGTGATGACCAGCGGACTGGTGACTGCAGTACACTTCCGGAACAATCAAATCTTGGCGACGGTAAACGGTAAGGAAATACCCCTGAGCAGCATTATTGAAGTTAAACAGCCGGAAACCCCGCTTAACAACCCTATTGATGGACCACAACCGGCAATCCCGTTGAGCAGCATTGTCGACGCAATAAAACAGGTACAATCATAAAACCCAATAGAAGGAGGATTAGAGAATATGGGAAGCGCAATATCAATCGGTCAGACTGGTCTCGCGGCCAGTTCAAAACAGATGGAGGTGATCGGCAACAATTTAGCGAACTCCAACACGGTAGGCTTCAAAGCCAGTAATACTTTATTTGCTAATATGATGAACCAGGGTCTATCCAGTGCCGGATCCTTGGCCGCCGGACAGGGAGTCGCGGTCACCAGCATGCCGACCCAGTTCGCGCAGGGGTCTTTTGAAAACACAAGCAGTGCCACTGATATGGCCATCGACGGTGAAGGATTCTTCATGCTGAAGGATACCAGCGGTACCATACTCTATTCTCGAGCAGGCGCGTTTCACATCGATAAAGAGGGCAATCTTGTAGATGGCAAAGGATTCAAAGTACAAGGTTATTCGATAGAAGATGACATTTTATCGACTGTACCAGGAAATATCTTTCTGCAGAAAGCCAAGGATGCTACACCGACAAAAGAGATAAGCTTCGGGGCCAATTTTAATGAAACCACTGCTGTTGCAGGAGAATTCAACGTGTCACAGAGCGTTTATGACTCAAAAGGGGGAGCCCATACCTTGTCTTTCACCTTTACGAAGACAGCCACAGCAGGCGAATGGACTTATACGGTGACATTTGATGGCGTAGCCACCGGGGCAGGCAATAATGGTACCATACAATTCGCAGCGGACGGCACTTATACACCCGTGGCTGATAGGACGATTACCATCAATAGCGCCGATCCGCTCATCGCCGCCAAACTCAAGGGTGCGACGATCGGAACCGCAGGTGCTATTACTTGGGCTCTCTTCACCAAACCCACTGAGGAACTTACCGGTTATGCCAGCACCTCTGTCGTCAGATCTCTCAATTCCGACGGCTTCGCCTCCGGAGACCTGAGGAGTTTAAGCATTGACAGCAACGGGGTCATTAGTGGCGTGTATACAAATGGCGAAGTTGTAGAACTGGCTCAGGTCTGCTTGGCAAACTTTGAGGACCAAACCATGCTCAAGAAGAATGGGAACTATTTCGGGGAAACTTCCGGTTCCGGGAAAGCCACACCGAATCCTGCGGGAACCGCTGGACTCGGTGAAATCCAGGCTTACTCCCTTGAGGTTTCCAACACAGATGTCGCCAAGGAATTTATCAATATGATCACGGCTCAACGAGCCTACCAGGCCAGTGCGAAAGTCATCACCACCGCCGATAATATGCTCACAGAGCTTATGAACATCAAACGTTAACATGAACCACCGGACAGGATCAGGAATATTTTCCTGATCCTGTCCTCCATAAAATAAGCTTGACTGGAATCA
This sequence comes from Deltaproteobacteria bacterium, assembly GCA_023487865.1. Taxonomy (GTDB): domain Bacteria; phylum Desulfobacterota; class Syntrophia; order Syntrophales; family UBA5619; genus JAKAFS01. The sequence goes on from JAMDBG010000032.1 coordinate 29,334, forward strand.
TGATTTCATATTAATAATACATATTATATAAAATTGTCCCCATCGAAGGTAATAGATGGATATTAAAGTGCATGGCCTTGGAAGCTCTCCTGTCCTTCCGGCACAAAGGCTCGAACTGCCGGAACAGCAAATCCATGCCGCTTTTTATCCCCCTTTACCTTTGCGCACTGACGAAATCATCGATTACATCGAAATTCAATCCAACAATTATCAACCGGCATCCACCCCACCCTCCTCCTATCTGATTCGCACCGACAAACCTGCCCAGGCCAAAGGAACATTCATCGACGTATGGATTTGACATTCACGTCAATACTTTGACGATTTTTCTGGATGTTCTTTCTTTTTTTCATCTGAATCTCACTTGGTTACCCAATCCAATATCGCTATTGCTTCTTGGCATATTCCTTGCTGAATATTTAATAGCATGTAGTGCATAACATCATTCATTGAGGAATATGTGGATTTTGCAACGATTATAGGGATTATCGGCGGCTTCGGCCTTGTGATCATCGCCATGGTGTCTGGGGGTGGCTTTGCTTGGTTCGTTGACTGGCCATCTGCCATGATTGTATTGGGAGGTACCTTTGGCGCTGTCTTAATCAATTATCCCATCTCTGATGTATTGGGGGTTATCAAAGTGGCAAAAAACGCCTTTCGGGGCAAGAAACAACAGGCAGACGTTGTTATCAATCGACTTGTTGAAATGTCCAAAGTATCCCGCCGTGATGGCCTCATATCGCTCCAGAGACTGATCCAGGAAAATAAGGAAAGGGATCCCTTCCTGATTAAAGCAATCAATCTTGTTGTAGACGGTATTGATCCTCTTCATGTGTCTGATATTATGCAAACTGAGCTTGATTCTCTTTCGGAAAGACATCGGCTGGGAGCAGAAATTTTTACTACCATGGGTAATTTTGCACCGGCTATGGGTCTTGTCGGTACATTAATCGGGCTGGTCCAAATGCTCAAACAAATGAACAGTCCCGGCACAATCGGTCCGGCCATGGCTGTAGCTTTGATCACCACCTTTTATGGGGTTATCTTGGCCAATCTCGTATTTCTGCCTATTGCGGGTAAGCTTAAAACCAAAAGTTCACAGGAGCTTTTATTGAAGCAGCTTATTATTAATGGGATACTATCCATTCAATCCGGGGATAATCCAAGAGTCCTCGAGCAAAAGCTCCATTCATACATTGCTCCTCGGGAAAGAAAGTCGCGTTTTTATCATGATTAGACAGACCAAACAAAATGTGATTGAACCACTTCCGCAATGGCAAACGATTTACTGTTCTCTGATGCTTCTACTCGTTGTTTTTTTTGTGATGTTGATAGCCTATTCCACTATCGATAAAGACAAGTTTATGCAAATCAAAGAACTCACACACATAGTGCAAAATATTTCGCAGCCAGTGCCGGATATGAATCATGCAATGCAATCTTTGAAGCAATTGGCAGTCAATCTGGAAATGAACAACGATTTTGCCATCATTAAAACAAATGACGGCTTCAAGGCAGTCTTCCCAAATCCGGTTCTATTTGGATCCGGGGATGCATCACTCAACGAGACTGTATATTCTGTGCTCGACGGCATCATTAGAATTGCAAAACATAACAATTTGTCGATTCAGGTAGAAGGACATACAGACAATCTGCCGATTGAAACAGCGAAATTTCCTTCGAATTGGGAATTGTCTACGATGCGGGCTGTCAATATTCTGAGATATTTACAGAACAATGGCGGCATCCCCGCGAGCAGATTGGTAGCCGTCGGCTTTGCTGAATATCAGCCGACAGCTAGCAATAACACGCCGGAAGGACGTCGAAATAATCGGCGGATTGTGATTCTTTTCAGGCCGGAAATATGACAATACCGAACCATATGAACCAAATCCAGACAAGGACATGGCAGATGAGTTTCAACGATCTTTTGACCGTCCTGCTGACTTTCTTTATCCTCCTCGTTTCCGCGTCGGAAATAAACATAAATAAAGTCCAGGATTTATCGTTTTCTGCTGCAGATGTTTTTGGATCAAAGAAATATGAAGATCAACATAATCTGTTGATCCGGACAATTGGTACTATGGATGGAATTAATGTTCATCCTGTTAAGGGTGGGCTCTTGATTAAACTCTCTGAATCCTTGGTTTACCAATCCGGATCAGCAGACATCATACACAAAGACATGTTAAGGGAACTGGGTAACAAACTCAGAACAGTGGCTAGAACTATCCGTGTTGAAGGACATACGGATTCAATTCCTGTCGCCAATGAAACATTCCCGTCAAATTGGGAATTATCCACTCAACGGGCTGTAAATGTAGTGAAATTTCTTGCCAACGAGTGCGGAATCGATCAGCGAAATCTATCGGCGGCTGGATATGCCGATTCACGGCCAGTTGCCTCCAATGACAACCCTGAAGGCAGAGCGCTAAACAGACGAGTAAATATGATTGTCTCATTAAAGTGAGGGGATTATGGCAAAAGACAAAAAAGAAGTTGAGGAAGAAGAAAAACCGGTAGAACCAAAGAAAAAGTCCATATTAAAATGGATTATCATCTTATCAGTCCTTTTGGCAATCATCATAGCCGGAACAATTTCTGGATTTTACTTTTTCACAAAAACAGAGAATAAAAAGACTGCAGTCGAAAAAACAGTTGCATTAACCGTTTGGCCGATGGATGCATTTATCATTAATATTGCCGAGACCAACGGAGAAAGATATCTGAAGATCGTCATGCAACTGGAGGTTTCCGACCCCTCTGTAATTAGCGAACTCGAGCAGCTAAAGCCGCGCCTTCGTGATAGTATACTCGATTTACTGACACCTAAAACATATAAAGAATTGATGGATCTTTCCGGAAAACAGCGACTCCGTGAAGACATCGCAGGACGAATCAATAATATTCTTCAACGAGGTAAAGTGACTAAAGTTTATTTCACGGATTTCGTTATTCAATAACAACAGGGAGTCTTATCGTGGCAAATATCTTATCTCAAGAAGAAGTTGATGCCCTGTTGAGGGGTATATCAGGTGGTGAGATTGAGACCGAAGTGGTGGACCTTCAGGGCCCTTCGGATGTCATGACCTATGACCTGACAAGTCAGGACAGGATTATCCGTGGGCGCATGCCGACATTGGAGATGACCAATGAGAAGTTTGCCAGGATGTTCCGTACAACATTATCCTCCTTGCTTCGCAAGGTTACAAGTGTGAACGCTATTTCAACCGATATGGTCAAGTTCGGGGAATTTCTAAAATCGATTCCTGTTCCAACCAGTATGCACCTATTCAAGCTAGAGCCTTTGCGTGGCAGTGCTTTAATTATTGTTGAATCTAAAATTATCTTTATGCTTGTGGATATCATTTTTGGCGGCTCGGGAAGAAGTGCTTTTAAAATCGAAGGTAGGGAGTTTACAGCGATTGAAAGCAACATTATCAAAAAGGTCATATTAAGTGCACTTGGTGATCTTGAGAAGGCATGGCAATCTCTTATTGGTTTGAAAGTCTCCTACCAGCGTTCGGAAATCAATCCTCAATTCGTCCAACTGGTTCCTCCAACTGATGTCGTCATTGTGTCCAATTTTGAGATTGAGGTGGAATATTCTTCGGGCACTATTTCCGTTTGTATTCCTTATTCAACACTCGAACCGCTTCGGGATCGGTTACAGGCAGGTTATCAAAGTGAGCAACTTGAGGTCGATAAAACCTGGATTAATCGGTTTAAGGGAGGGCTGCTTGCATCAAAAATCGACCTTACCGCTCGTCTGGGAAGCACGGAAATTAATGCCGGTGAAGTCATAAGCCTAAAAAAAGGGGATGTTATTCCCCTGTCTCAATGTATGTTAGATCCGCTAAATGTCTATGTTGAAGGGGTGCTGAAATTCAGAGGTCGCCCCGTCATCTATAAAGGCAATCAAGCGATACAAGTTTCGCAAATCATTTCAAATGACGAGGTAATTGATTATGGAACAGAGTGAAATTGATGCCCTTTTAAAAAATGGTTCAATGGCCGAATCACCTGACAACCCTAAGAAAAGCGACGATGAACTTCAATGGGATGATGTACAGAACGAGCTCGAACAATCTCAATCTCCAAAATCACCCATTGAAACCAGGGAAGTAAGTGCTGCCTCCTTCGAAGAAATTCAGAAAGGAGAAATACCTAAATCCACACTTGATTTGGATTTTATTCTCGACATCCCCCTATTCCTAACAGTTGAATTGGGTCGCAACAGAATGTTGATAAGTGAACTCCTGCAATTGGGACAAGGATCTGTCGTTGAACTGACAAAACTGGCTGGAGAACCGATGGATGTCTATGTCAATCAGAGGCTCATTGCTCGCGGTGAAGTAGTTGTTGTCAATGAAAAATTCGGGGTTCGACTTACAGACATCGTTTCACCGGCCGAACGGATCAATAAACTGAAGTAGGAGAAAATTCCTTGGATACTATCAGCTTTTTCTGGTCATTTTTCAAAATGCTAACCGCCCTTGCGGTTGTGATCGCTTTGATGATCATGGCGATGTATTTGCTGAAAAAGTACTTCTACCAACCTTCTGCTGCAGTCAATGGGAACTCGATGATCCATATAATATCTACCTGTCATCTGAGCCCAAAAAACAGCATTCTGTTGGTCGATGTCCTTGGGCAAGTCATGTTATTGGGTGTTTCAAATCATCAGATGTCAATACTTGGTACGATTACAGATCCTGTGGCAATGGAAAATTTAAAGAATTTTCACCTCACAAAAAAATCACTTCCCACATCCGATACCCTTTCCCGATATAAATCTCTATTGCGGAATATCGGTCAGATGAGAAAGAGTAAATAAAGAATGCAACATAAACACCTCACCGTCATCATCTCCATGATACTGATCCTTCTGCCGGCTTTCTCTGCATTCGCAGAACCCATTCCCCTTCCCAATATCAGTCTGAACATTGGCGGTAATGCCGATCAGGGTAAAGCTGCAACCGTTGTTCAATTACTACTAATACTGACGGTTCTTTCGCTCGCTCCCGCTATATTGCTGATGCTCACTTCTTTTACACGGATTCTTATTGTGCTTTCACTTCTAAGACACGCGCTCGGCACACAACAGATGCCCTCCAATCAGATCGTCATCGGTTTGGCGCTGTTCCTTACATTTTTTATTATGGCGCCTGTCTGGCAACAGGTCAATGAAGAAGCGTTGAAACCGTATTACGACGATAAGATCTCCGGAGAGGAAGCTTTCAGTCTTGCCGCCACACCGATAAAAAATTTTATGCTGAAGCAGACCCGCGAAAAGGATCTCGCCTTGTTTGTCAGAATATCAAAAGAAAAAAGACCCGAAAAACCTTTAGATATATCATTGCCCGTACTCATTCCCGCCTTCGTGATCAGTGAATTGAAAACGGCATTCCAAATTGGATTCTTAATTTTCCTGCCTTTTTTCATCATTGATATTGTCGTATCGAGTATTCTCCTCTCCATGGGAATGATGATGCTACCGCCAATTATGATCAGCTTGCCATTTAAGCTACTTCTTTTTGTACTCGTCGATGGATGGTATTTGATTGTTGAATCTCTAGTGCGAAGTTTTAATTAACCTATGGAGGAACTCGATTATGAGTGTTGATTTTATTGTGGGAATAATGGCAGAAACCATAAGGATCACCTTGATGATATCTGCACCTGTACTACTTGTGGGTCTGATCGTCGGTGTTGTCATAAGTCTGTTTCAAGCCGTTACGCAGGTGCAGGAAATGACCCTTGTGTTTGTTCCTAAAATCGTTGTCTGCCTTATTACGCTGGTGGCTGTCCTCCCTTGGATGATTAATATTCTCGTATCATTCACACATAATCTGCTAACCAATATCCCCACCTATATCAAATAGAGAAAATAACAGGGATAACGATGATTAGCTTAGAGCAAATTTTTATATTTACTTTAGTTTTCCTAAGAATTAGTGCCCTTCTCATCATGATCCCCGTTATTGGAGAAAGGACCGTTCCTCTCCGTGTGAAAGGAGGGCTGGCAATTCTGCTTTCCCTGCTCGTTTTTCCCACTGCAGGCGTGGATATGAACAGTCTTCAAACGGGGGATGAAATCTTAGCCCTTGCCATTGCTATGATCGGCGAGGTGATGATCGGTATTGTTATCGGATTAGCAACCAAAATCATTTTTGCAGGTATTCAGTTCGCGGGAGAAATGATTGGAATCCAGATAGGATTTTCCATCGTCAACGTCATTGATCCGGTTTCTAGTTCACAGGTGTCAATAATAGCTGAATTTCAATACCTAATCGCCTTGCTCATCTATCTTGCCGTTGATGCACACCACACATTGATATTCGCTATCGTAGATAGTTATCGCATCGTATCTCCATTCAGTTATTATTTTTCCGGATCATTAGTTAAACACATTATTATGCTTTCAAAGGAATTATTCGTATTGGCTATAAAAATCAGTGCACCAATCATGGCGGTGCTGCTTTTCACTAACGTTGCGCTGGGTGTAGTAGCCAGAACCGTCCCTCAGATTAATGTCTTCATCGTGGGCTTTCCTGTACAGATTGCGGTAGGATTGATTGTGTTTGGACTGACAGCACCAGTATTTGTATACATAGTTCAGAGAGTGCTTTCCAGTTTAAACGTTGAGGTATACACGCTATTACGTTTTATGTAAGTCCAGCGTAAATTTCTCAACGCTTATGTCATAAAACAGACGGATTACAACATGGCAGAAGATAATAAGGATCAGGAAAAAACCGAACAGGCAACATCCAAAAGAAGGCAGGACGCGCGCGAGAAAGGGCAGGTGGCCAAAAGCCGGGAACTTGCGTCGGTTGCCGTCCTTGGGGCTTGCCTCCTCTATTTCTACTTCGACGCAACTGTCATGGCAAAACGCCTGATGGACATGATGAAAATATCTTTTCGCACATCAGGTCGACTAACTATCACCATTGATACCGTCCAGTCCCTGTTGCTTGATCTCGTTTTTCAGATATTTATCCTTTTGGGCCCCTTCCTTTTAATTGTTCTCCTTGCCGGCTTTCTTGTCAATATCCTTCAGGTGGGCTTCCTTTTCTCATCCGAGTCGATAACCCCGAAATTCTCAAAAATTGACCCGATCAAAGGTTTTCAGAGACTCTTTTCACTGCGGTCCCTGGTAGAGTTTTTTAAGGTTATTCTTAAAATGGCGGTAGTGGGAATCGTTGCTTATCTAACGATCAAAGGTGAATTCAAGATGATTACACCTTTAATTGATCTCAATGTGAGCGATATTCTGAGCTTCATTGGGAAAGTGTCTTTCAAGATCCTCTATACAACCTGCTGGGTACTGGTCATACTTGCTGTTCTTGATTATGCCTATCAGAGATGGGAACATGAAAGAAGTCTGAGGATGTCCAAACAGGAAATAAAAGAGGAAAATAGGCAAACGGAAGGGGATCCTCTCGTTAAGGGAAGGATTAAAAGGCTCCAGAGGGAAATTGCCAGAAAAAGGATGATGGCAGCTGTACCCAAGGCGGATGTCATAATCACGAACCCCACACATCTTGCCGTTGCAATTCGTTATCAAGCCGAAATCATGAATGCGCCCTGTGTGATCGCCAAAGGTGCTGGTTTTATTGCCGAAAGAATAAAGGAGATCGCAAGGAATAACGGCGTACCCGTAATCGAAAATAAGCCGGTGGCACAAGTATTGTATAAGATGGTGGCTGTGGAGCAGGCGATCCCCACAAATTTGTACAAGGCGATCGCTGAGATTTTGGCTTACGTCTACTCATTAAAGCAAAAGAGGGTTTTTGTCTAATGGCCGATTCAATAGCGGTTAAAAAAAGTCCGTTCTCTGAAATGATGACGAGCAGCAGTGCCATGCTGGCGATGGGTGTTATCGGCATCTTGCTTGTCATGATGGTTCCCCTGCCCACATTCATTTTGGATATTCTCCTATCGTTCAGTATTACCATATCTATTATTATCTTGCTGATGTCCATGTATGTTTTAAAACCACTCGATTTTTCAGCATTTCCTTCCGTATTGCTGACTGTAACTCTCCTTAGGTTATCCCTGAATGTGGCTTCGACACGCTTGATCCTGCTGCATGGTAATGAAGGTACAGGAGCTGCAGGGCAGGTCATTAAAGCTTTCGGAAGCTTTGTAGTCGGCGGCAACTATGTTGTCGGGATGATTGTTTTTTGTGTTTTGGTTTTGATCAATTTTGTCGTGATTACCAAAGGTGCAACCAGGATTGCCGAAGTGGCGGCGAGATTCACCCTCGACGCGATGCCCGGTAAACAGATGAGCATCGATGCCGATTTAAATACAGGATTAATTACCGATGCCGAGGCCCGCCGCCGTCGGAGAGAGATCGAAAACGAGGCGAATTTTTATGGCGCCATGGATGGGGCCAGTAAATTTGTTAGAGGAGATGCAATTGCCGGCGTCATCATCGTTCTGGTGAACATCATCGGTGGTTTCATTGTAGGTATTATGCAGCAGGGAATGCCAATAGCAGATGCTGCCCGTACATATACCCTCTTGTCAGTTGGGGATGGTCTAGTTACGCAAGTTCCGGCGCTGATTGTTTCCACAGCTGCAGGTATGTTGGTCACAAGAACGACTGCATCAGGCGAGCTCGGAGAAGAGATGAAAAAACAGCTCTTCACTCAGCCTAAAGCAATCGCACTCGCAGCAATCATGCTCTTTACGTTCGCATTGATCCCAGGGATGCCAAAGATTGCATTTATCATCGTTGCATCCTTCATGTCTGTGATCGCCTACAGACTTCTTCAATCAGGCGAAACAGTTAAGGAAAATGAAGAAGATGTACCTGTTCCCGCCGCCGAAACATCCGCAGACTTGCTCTTTCCACTGGATCCACTGTGCCTTGAGGTCGGTTATGGACTCATACCCCTGGTGGATACCTCACAGGGCGGAGAACTGCTTAACAGAATAAAGGCTTTAAGGAAACAATTGGCCAGTGAGATGGGTTTTATCATGCCTGCCGTTCATATCAGAGACAATCTCCAGCTTAAGCCAAATGAATACTCTTTTCTAATGAAAGGGATTGAAATAGCGGGAGGTGAGTTGCTTCCCAACCATCGCCTTGCTATCGTACATGAAGAGAGCGGTGTCAAAATCACTGGAATTACAACAAGAGAGCCGGCATTTGGCCTTCCGGCCGTATGGATTCCGGAAAAAGAAGCCGAAAATGTCCAGGCCAAAGGTATCGTCGTCGTTGATACGGCAACCGTTGTGACCACTCATATTACTGAAATCATCAAATCCCACGTGGATGAGTTGCTGGGCCGGCAAGAGGTGCAGGCGATAATCGACAGCCTAGCTGCAAGTTACCCAAAAATTATTGAAGATTTGGTGCCCAAGGTAATCCCACTGGGAACTCTGCAAAAGGTTTTACAGAGGCTTTTGAAGGAAAGGGTCTCCATACGCGACATCCTGATGATCATCGAAACGATGGCCGATTACCTTCCCATGACTAAAAATGTGGACATTTTAACTGGTTATGTGAGGCAGGCGCTCGGTCGAACTATTACCAGGCAATATCAGGATCGGGATAATACCATTCATGTAATGATGGTTTCTCCAGAAATCGAGGAAATCATCACCCGCTCCATTCAGCATACGGAATATGAGTCTCTGGTATCTCCTGATCCTGGCATGGTCAGAAAACTTATCGAAAACTCCCAAAAAATAATGGGAAATTTTACATCCAAGGGCCTTACCCCTATTGTCCTTACATCAGCCAATACGAGAATTCACCTGAGAAAAATCATGGAACGATTCTTCCCAAGCATTGTTGTCCTTGCCCATAATGAAATTACGGCAAATACAAATATTACCTCACTGGGAATGGTGGAACTCTGATATGCAAATCAAACGCTATGAAGCAATCAACATGCAGGAAGCCACGAACCGAATCAAAAAGGACCTCGGACCTGATGCAATCATTCTTTCGATGAAGAAAATATCGGAGCGACCACCTCTGATTGAGATTTTGGCTGCCCGTGATGAAAAACCAGAGTGCCGCCCCTCCCCTCATAAGCAGCTTCCTAAAGTAGACCAACAGAGTGATCCGATTTCCTGCGTCGCGAAAGAACTTCATGAACTCAAATCCAGTGTCGAGGCACTGAAACAAAAATTCTCTTATCAATGCGACATCTCTGAATTGAAGGAAACGATGAATGTTCTATTGGATAACAATTCCGCCCGATATCCCGAACATCTACGGGATGTTTACATGAGAATGATTGCCAATGGCATCTCTCGCTTTAAGGCTACAAGCTTGGTTGAAACGATTAAGAAGAATTACCCGTATGAAGACACAGCCACATATGAGAAAGGCGCCGTCATCGCGGAACAATTGATTGCCAGATCGCTCAAAAAGGATAGTCCAAAAGAGAAGCGGATCAAGGCTTTTATCGGACCGACCGGCGTTGGCAAAACAACGACCTTGGCAAAACTTGCTGCACATTACTGTATTGAAAAAAAAATGAAGGTCGGCATGATCACAACCGACACATACAGAATCGCAGCTGCCGAGCAGCTAAAGGTTTATGCTAGGATTATGGGACTTCCCATTGAGATCGCTTCTGAGAAAGATATGTTCCTGCGTTCAGTAGCAAGTTTCGCCGATAAGGACATGATCCTCGTGGATACACCTGGACGCAATCACAATGATGATCAATGCCTCCGCGAGCTGAAAAACATCTTAGAATCGGGCGTGGAAAACATTTTACTGTTGAGTCCAACCACGAGCAGAGAATATCTTCTGGATACGGCAAATCGCTTTAAAATATTCAATTACGATCGCATTATTCTCACAAAAGTCGATGAATGCGGTCATTTTGGATCCATGTACGATATACTCGATGAACTTGGCAAACCCGTATCTCACCTGACAACCGGACAGAATGTTCCAAAAGATATCGAAAAAGCAAGTCCTGAGAGGCTCGCAAAGTTGATTCTTGAAAACAGATTGAATTCATATCAATTGAGAGGTTAATGTGGACCAGGCTGCTATGCTCAGACAAATCACAGTACAGAAAAAAACTGCGCTCAAAACCGCATCGAAAGAAAAAACCGTTGTCCGTAATAACAGGATCTGCGTTATTTCTATCACCAGTGGCAAGGGAGGGGTAGGAAAAACAAATATAGCAGTCAATCTGGCCTACTTGCTTGCTGAATCGAAGAAAAAAACACTGATTCTCGATGCCGATTGCGGTCTGGCGAACATCGATCTCATCTTGGGGCTGACACCAAAATATAATCTTTACCATGTCCTGAAAGGTGAAAAAACACTTAAGGAGACCATTATCAATGGACCTGGTGGGATTAAGATCCTCCCTTCTTCATCGGGAATTCAAGAGATGTCAAGCTTGTCGATGGCACAAAAATTTATTTTGCAGGATGAATTGAACGCCTTACAGGCAAGACCTGACTTTATGCTGATTGACACCTGTGCCGGCATTAATGATAATGTCTTGTATTTCAATATGATAGCAAGCGAAACCATTGTAGTGGTTACGCCGGAACCGACCTCCCTAACCGACGCCTATGCCCTGATCAAGGTCCTCTATCAACGGCATGCAAAAAAAAGGTTCAGTCTTCTGGTAAATATGGTGAAGACCCCGAATGAAGCAAAAGAGGTCTTCTTAAGAATGGCGCAAGCGACAAACCATTTCCTGAATTTGGCCATCGAACAACTTGGATATATCGCATGTGATGATAATATACCGCGAGCAGTGAAGCAACAGAAACTTTTGGCGGAACTCTATCCCGATTCGCCATCCGTGAAATCTCTCCGAGCAGTGGCTGACAAATTATGCCAGCCGAGACCAGAGCAGGAAGGTTCTGGTACCATCAACTTATTCAATTAAAGTGATGAATAGAACAGAACGCGATGAATTGATTATAAAATATGCTCCTCTCGTCAAGAATGTTGTCGGGAGATTGACATTCAAGTTGCCTATCGATGCCTCTGATCGCGATGGACTTGTCAATGTCGGCATTATCGGATTGATGGAAGCGCTTGAGAAATTTGATAGCACAAGAAATGTGCAGTTCGAAACCTATGCGCGCTTCCGGATTCGGGGCGCTGTTTTGGACGAATTAAGATCAAGGGACTGGGTTCCAAGATCGGTACGTCACAAAGACAGTAAATTGGAAAAAGCCTTCCATGCGCTGAAAAAAAGCTTGGGACGCCCACCCTCTGAAGATGAGGTGGCAAATTATTTGGGGATAACCCTGGAGCAGTATTTTAAATTACTGGATGAGGCAAAAGGCATACCACTGATAAGCCAAGAAGATTTGACCCCCGACTATATCGAAGCGCACAGCGTCTCAAGTGTTGCAGAAGCCGTTGAGTGTGGCAATCCGTTGGATTTATTTGTTGGCAAAGAGCTAAAAAACCTGCTGAAGAGCACGATCGATAACCTACCTGTGAAAGAAAAAATGGTAATTTCTTTATATTATTATGATGAGATGACCATGAAGGAAATCGGCATGATTCTCGATCTTACGGAATCCCGCGTATGTCAGTTACATACCCAGGCAATCCTCCATCTTCGAAGTAGCCTGAAAGATTTACACCATTAGGTGTGCTTGATAAAAACTAAAGTAATGATATTACTTCGCCGATACTGGATTATATGGGGATTTAATAAAATTTCTATAAAGGTATCGACATGGTCAGCGCGATTGAGAGACAGATCCTTCAATCGAAAGTCATTGAGCGGATCCAGCAGGTCCAGCAGCAGCATCCTGATTTGCAGCAACAGTATTTTGAAGTTCAGCTAAGTCAGGAGCGTCGCAGGATGATGAAGAAGATAAACGAATCCGAAGAGATGTACCATGTAAACATCGGCGAGGGAGGAAAAAAGCACCAGAAGGACCGACAGGAGAATCACGAAACGACAGCACCGCAAGTAGACGTGGAGTCATCAGGCGAACAGGAATCGAACAGTCATATTGATATTAAGGTTTAATTTCCCATGACGCCCGTCATAACGTCTCCTCAGCCCTCCAGGAAAATCATAATCCCGCAGGAAGCACAGTCGGGTTCCAAATCCACACCGACACCTCCTCTGGTCTTAGGTGAAAATCTGGACGTTCTTGTTCTCAGCAACAGTTTTAATCGCAAGGCTCTTCTACAAATAAAAAATTCTACCCTGCTGGCCCACACTCCCCTCCCGCTTCAAAGCGGCGAAACATTGACGGTACTTGTTGATCAGCTACATCCCATGATTGTTTTACGGATGATTCTACAGGAAGATCCAGAAATTTCGAAATCAAATGAATTCCTTAAGCTTTACAGATCCAATCCTGGTGCTCTGAAGGAGGTAATCGCCACTGTAAAAGATCTTTTACATCCTGATCATTTGAAGGATTTTGCGAATTACATTTCGAAAAAAGACATTCAGAACATCATTAAGGTTCTGGATAAAATCATCATCTCTAAAAATAATATAACCAATCCCCATTTTCTTAAGGATAGCATTGTTGCTCTCGGTTTGGCTGGCGAACGGAGACTCTTGAATGCGTTATCGGATCCGACGATTTTAATTAATGAACAAAACAGCCCGACTCTGAAAGAAATCCTGCTGAAGCTGTCATCCAAATTTGCACCGATTCATGTCGGCAGCGAATATACTGAACACGATGGCCTGAAGGTCCGGCAATTCTCTCATTTCATTGATCAGGCTTTGAAGGTCATCGAATCGCTACAAATCGTCAATATTTTGGCGATGGAGCGGGATGGTCTTCTTGTGCTGCAATTTCCCTTTCAATTTCAAGAGGGGATTAGAATACAGGACCTTTTTATAGAGACCGACCGGGGGAAAAATGAACAGGAAGTCGACAAGAAATATCGTATTGTCGTCTTTCTGGACATGGACACCCTTGGCGAACTTGCCGTCGACGCTGGAATTCAAGGCAGGACGCTCCAATGTACTCTAAAATGTTCTGATCAGTATGTGCTGGATTTTATGCAAACACTCCTCCCGGAACTCCAGGAAACACTATCAGGACTTGATTACACAATAGGCGGTTTGCAATGCGTATTGGACATGAATATCCAGTCCTGGAAACGCGATTTCCTTCAGACTCACAGCATGTATTCTCAGAGCGTCATTGATGTATGCGTATGAAAAAAGACGAAAAAGCAGTGGCGGCCGCTTTAAAATATGATGCCGGCAAGGACATCGCTCCGAAAGTCATAGCAAAAGGACAGGGAACTGTTGCGGAAAAAATCATCGAACTGGCCAAGAAAAACAACATACCGATTAAAAGTGATCCGAGCCTTGTACAGATTTTAAGCAAGCTGGACATTGATCAACAGATCCCCATAGAACTGTATAGAGCGGTCGCCGAAATTCTTGCCTTTGTGTATTCGGCAAATTACCGCTATCGAGAACGATCACCCGAATAATGACGGAAAAATATTCCGGCACATCCTGTTTTGGTCTCTCTGTTTTTAACCACACTTTATAAAATTGATTGAATAGACTTAATAAATTACAATGGCATATGATTTGCAAACTTAATTTTAAAAAAATTGGGGCGAAACATGGCTTACGATATTCCAGCGGTTGCTGCAGCGATGGATCAAAAAATTTTACAATTGGAACATATCACAACCAATCTGGCCAATGCAGCCACTCCTGGATTTAAAGCGGAACACCTTCTTGTCATGAACGCCTTACTTGAAGAAAGCAAAGCAGGTGATCACACCACACCTCTCACCAGTCTTGTCGTTGATTTCGGCCAGGGCATCTCTCAAAAAACAGATAATCCGCTGGACGTTAGTCTTCAGGGGGATGGATTTTTCGTTGTGCAAACCAAAGAAGATTTGGCCTACACCAGAAAAGGGGACTTTACTGTCAACAGCCGCAACCAGATGGTAACGCAGTCAGGGTATCCCGTGGTCGGAGAAGGAGGCCCGATAGTACTTGGAAACGGCAAAATTCACATCAGTGAGGATGGCTCTGTTTTTGTTGATGAAGGTCAAGTCGGTAAACTTAAAATTGTCGATTTCGTAAATCGACAGACCCTGAGAAATATTGGCGGTGGATTGTATCTTGATGAGGGGGAAGCAGGCATTAAGAAAGTAGATAAACCTCATATTTCGTCTGGCTCCATAGAATTGTCCAACGTCAACGTCATAAGCGAAATGGCGGAGATGATCAATATTCATCGTACCTTTGAAACCTATCAAAAGATCATCCAGCAATTGACCGAGCAAGACAAATTATCGACCAATCGTGTCGGTAAAGTGTAATTAAAACAAGGGAGGCTCTCATGATCAGATCATTATTTACAGCCGCAACAGGAATGTCGGCTCAACAAATTGAGCAGGATGTCATCGCCAACAACTTGGCTAATGTGAATACCACGGGTTTCAAAAAATCCCGTGCTAACTTCCAGGATCTGATGTACCAGATCTACTCAAAAGCTGGAGCAACCTCTTCGACAGGTGTCCAACTCCCCGCAGGGATAGAGATTGGCATGGGCGTCAAACCCATTTCCACACAGAAGATATTCAGTCAGGGTGACTACCAGCAGACCGGCAATCCCTTTGACTGGGCGATCGAGGGGGATGGCTTTTTCCAGTTGGATGATGGTAACGGCGGGATTGCTTACACGCGCGCAGGGAGTTTTAAAATCAACAAGGACTCCAACATCTGTAATTCAGAAGGACTTTTGCTGACACCTGCGCTCAGCGTGCCACAGGGCACTGTGGTCATTACCGTTGACAAATCAGGTCAAGTGACGGCAACGGACAGTAAGGGGACGATGACCCAAATCGGCCAACTTCAGATTGCGACCTTTATTAATCCTGCCGGCCTGACTAGTGAAGGCCGTAATCTCTATGCCAAGACTGACGCATCCGGTGAAGCCAGTGTTGGCAATCCAGGTATCGAAGGCAAGGGAACCATTTCGCAATATTTCCTGGAGATGTCCAATGTCAATGTGATCGATGAGATGGTCAAGATGATCACCGGGCAACGGGCATACGAAATCAACTCCAAGTCCGTCCAGACAGCAGATGCAATGCTTGGTATTGTCAACAGTCTGAAGAGGTAAGTTTTGAAACGCTTTATTTTTCTGACAACGGTCATTGTGATGGGTATGGCCTTTTTCAACGCCGAATCTCGCGCGATGAATACAGCAGGCTCTTATTCCATTCATGATGCAGTTCGACAATATATTGAGGGGAACATACCATGGCCGCCAGATACGGTTCGCGTGGACTTCCTGTCAGTAGAAAAAGAATCCACCACACAGAATCACAATACCACACTAAGGGTTGAACCCGTCGGCAACCCAGACTTCATTGGTGATATGGTCTTTTTAGTCAAAACTTTCAAAGGCGGCAGCCTCTTGAAAACGCAATCCGTAAGGACAAGGATCGAGGTCCTACGGGATGTCGTTGTTGCAGCAAGGGCGCTTCCTTCTGGGACAACTCTGACAAATAGCGATGTGAAAACTATTCGGAAATGGGTCCGACGAATTCACCCTCAGTCTTTGTCCTCTATCCAGTCGGCATCGGGTAAGCGGCTGATCTTACAGGTTGCCCCCGGCACGGAAATTCTTGCCACGATGTTGAAAGAAACTCCTCTGGTGAGGAAAGGAAAAATCGTGAGGATGGTTTTTAATAACGGCCTAATGCATATTGTGACTGTCGGCCTGTCAGAAGAAGATGGTGTTGCCGGCAACATCGTCCGTGTAAAGAATATCACATCCAACAAAGTCATCTACGCCAAGGTCCTGAGCGATTCCTTGGTCGGGATAGAGTTTTAGGAGGCAGCATGAAAATACACTTTATAGGCCTCTCGTTATTGGCTCTATTATGCAGTTGCTCTTTCTACGGCACCCGCCCGGATGCTATACAACCACAAGCAAAGACTCTTCCGGTTCCGATTGTAAAGCCTGATCACTCTCCGGGTTCGCTGTGGCCCGGGGAAAGCGGTCGGAACATGCTCTTCACTGATAACAAAGCCCGTTATGTGAACGACATTGTAACCATCATTATCGACGAGTCGTCAAGCGGGCAAAACCAGGCCAGCACCAGTACGAGTAAAAATAGCGCTTCAAATTCAGATATCAGTGCCATGCTTGGACTGGATACCTCGATTAAGAACGCCAACTCCAATCTCGGGGGTAAGCTTTCTGTGGGAGGGACATCCGCCAGCACGCTCAAAGGAGCAGGCGATACGTCTCGTGGCGGGAAGCTGCAAGCGCGCCTGACGGCGCGTGTGGTCAAGGTGTTGGACAACGGCAACCTCCTGATTGAAGGGAGACGACAGCTGACACTCAACGCTGAAGACCAGTTCATTGTCATCACGGGTGTGATCAGATCGGAAGATATCATGGCGGATAACTGGGTCCTGTCGTCAAACATGGCGGACGCCAGAATCCTTTATACGGGAAGCGGTGTATTGACCGACAAACAGCATCCCGGTTGGATGACACGTGCTTTAGATTGGGGGTGGCCGTTCTGATGAAAAAAAATTCTTTTCTTATTATACTAATCGCATTTTTTCTTCTGATGGCGGCCTTTCCACTCCAAGCCGCAAGGATCAAAGATATTTCCTCCATCGGCGGGGTTCGCGAGAATCAGTTGATCGGATATGGTTTGGTGGTTGGACTCATGGGCACTGGCGATGATGTTAAAAACGGTTTTACAAAAGAAACCATTGCCAACATGCTGAGCCGACACGGCCTCTCTATGAGGGACCGAACATTGAAATCAAAGAACATTGCTGCAGTAATGGTTACGGCCATTCTCCCGCCTTTTGCTAAGACCGGCGCCAGGATTGATGTGACGGTATCCTCCATTGGAGATGCGACAAGCCTTTCCGGCGGCCAGCTCCTGATGACTCCTTTACGGGCCGTGGACGGTGAGATCTACGCGTTGGCCCAGGGGCCCCTTGTTCTGGGCGGCTTCTCCGCCGGTGGTGCAAACGCAAGTGTGACCAAGAACCAGACAAATGTTGGGATCATCGCCAACGGTGCCTTTGTTGAACGAGAAGTAAAATATCCTTTTGGTCAAGATCGTAAATTTACGATCAATCTATTTCAGCCGGATTTCACGACTGCAACAAAGCTGGCCGCTACCCTCGTCAACACAATCAAGGGAATAGAAGCACAGGCCATTGATTCCGGAACCATCGCCGTCAGCCTCGGAACTTCATATGAGAGCAACATGGCCCTAACGATTGCGGCAGTGGAAAATATTGACGTATCCGTAGAAACCGTTGCAGTTGTTGTCATGAATGAAAAAACGGGCACCGTTGTTATGGGTGAAAATGTGCGGATTTCGACGGTTGCCGTTTCACATGGCAACCTGAGCATACAAATCAAGGAAAACATAAATGTCTCTCAGCCCCTGCCCTTCGCACCCCGTCCAACTGAAGGCAGTAAGCCTGTGGCGGACCGCAAAGAAGGAACCATTGTCGCGCCGGGCGGACAGACGGTCATAACAAAAGATACCGCTGTGAACGTGCAGGAAGAAAAAAAGCAGTTGATGGTCATCCCCAAGGGTGTCACGATCCAAGATGTGGTCATGGCCCTTAACGCCATCGGCGTTACACCGCGCGACCTGATTACCATTATTCAGACGATTAAAGCTGCCGGTGCATTGCAGGCGGATCTGAGAATTATTTGATTATGGACGAAATATCTTCTATTATAACAGCAGATATAAAAGCCTCGCAGATTGCGACTGGCCGAACAATTGATCCTGAACAAGAAAAGAAACTAAAAAAAGTATGTGCCGATTTCGAGTCGATGCTAGTATTCCAGTTACTCAAAACCATGCGACAAACAGTACCAAAGAACGGACTATTGAAACCATCGCAGGGCAAGGAGACATACCAGATGATGCTGGATCAAAAGATAGCCGATGATCTGGCCAACAAAGGACAGGGACTGGGTCTGCAAACGATACTCTATAACCAGATTACCAGGCAAAATTTTAAAAAAGATTAAAGTCTTTGTGAAAAAATGTCGATACCTGGATTAAGACTAATAAGAGGTGATCTATGATTTCAAAAGTAAAAGACGCTTCCGCGCAAATAGTCCAGCAGTATCAAAAGATCGACTCCGCGAAAAACGAGGATGACAAGCCTGTCGGAGCAGATAAAACTATTGCGGCCGAGAGGGTTGATCTCTCCAACAAGGCTAAAGACATTCAAAAGATAAAGCAGGTTCTGGATCAAACACCCGAGGTTCGCGATGAAAAAGTCCAGGAATTGAAGCACCAAATTGAAATTGGAAGCTATGCAATCGATCCGGGCAGAATCGCAGATAAAATGTTGGGTGAATCTCTGATTGACATCATTGTCTAAGAGTGGGTCGCTAGGGTTAAATGCCCTGTTTACTATAAAATTCCCATCAAAGCGGCTGGAGGTAAATCTTCCACTGGAAGTGAGCCATGAACAAAGATCTTGATTATCTGTATAATTCACTATTACTTGCAATGGGACAGGAATATGAGCGCTATCAAGAGCTTCTCATAACGATTGAGGATGAAACTGAAATTTTAAAAAAGTGCGTCCTTGCGGATATTCTTAACTGCAACACAAAAAAAGAGATGATCCTTCTTTCATTAAACATCGCATTAGATATGCGGATTAGCGCCATCAATAAGATTGCTGAGTACTTACATATCGATAAACCTGTATCCATATCCGAAATCATTGCCCACGCGCACAACCGTATCGGGCAAAATCTGATGGATTATCAGGAAAAATTTGCCGATTTGATTACGCGGATCAACAAAGTCAATAACAATAACAAACACCTTATTACCTTTTCTCTTGCCAATGTAAACAATATTATTAGCTATATCAACAGCTTGACATCTTCCCACCTAAATTATAACCCCGCCGGCCAAATAAAGGCCGGGAACTTGCATGGCAGGTTAATATCACAGGCAGGATGATGCTCCCTGCGGGAAGGATATTGACATGTCGATCAGCAACCTTTTATTGACAGCAAGAGATTCCCTATTTGCCCACAGAATGGCCATCGACATCACCGGTGGAAACGTCGCTAATGTCAACACACCAGGCTACACACGCCAGCGGCTGGACCTGAGATCTGTCGGCAGCGCCAATATCAGAGACGCCAACGCCCAGATTGGCGTTGCCATTAACAATGTCGAACGAATCTATAACCAATACATCGAAACCCAAGTCATCGAACAAAATCAGAATTTGAGTTACAGCGACACCATGCTGCAGGGGCTCCAGAACATAGAGCGTATGCTTGATGATACAAGCGGCAATGGACTCAACGACCGTCTGAACAAGTTTTGGTCTTCCTGGGAAAACCTGTCCAACAACCCCACAGGGAAGGTGGAAAGAAACGACCTGCTCTTTGCTGCGAAAAACCTTGCCGAAACGATTAATTCCTACAAACAGAATCTCGATACTATCAACGCGGACATGAATCGCAGCATCACAGAAACCGTTTTCCAAATCAATAATAAGGTTGAAGAGATCAGAGATCTGAACGAAAAGATCTTAGGAACGGGAAGTAATGAGCTTGAGAGTAGGAGCTCCTTACTCGACAACCGCTCCCAAGCACTGAAAGACCTTAGCAACCTGATCAACATCAGCGAGCTGGAAAATTCTGACGGCACGATCAATGTATTTCTTCCCAACGGGGAACCCCTCGTCCAGGGCAAGACAAGCCAGACTCTCGCTGTCGGACTGGATGTCAGCGGTCTATTAAGCAACATCTACTTGACCAATAAGCCAGCCGAGTCACTCAATGGCACCCTGACCAAAGGCGAGCTCGGCGCCTTTATCGAGTTACAGAATACGGTCATCCCTAAATACGTAACATATATGAACGATTTTTCAGTTGCCCTTTCAACCCGCACGAATGAATTGCACACCAGTGGGTATGATGCGTACAAGAACATAGGAGTTGACTTTTTTGTCATCGCAGACATAGACAACCCATCCGGCACTATCGGTGTCAACAGCATCATTACGGACGATCCCAACAGGATTGCCGGCTCCGAGACAGTTACAGGGGATGGTGAAATTGCCCGTAGAATCGCCGCCGTTCAGAACGAACTGCTCATGGATGGCGGAACCGCGACTCTCAACAACTTCCTCGCTGCCATGGTCGGAGAGATAGGGAGCCAGGTGGCCGACGCAGAAATGGACAGCGACTACCAGACGATTATCATGAACCAGTTGGAGAACCAGCGGGAGTCCATATCCGGCGTGTCGATCGATGAAGAGATGATCCAGTTGATCAAGTATCAGATGGGCTACACAGCTGCGGGTAAGCTTGTCGTTTCAGCGGAGGATATGCTGGATACATTGATAGAACTTATCAAGTAAGGAGTGATCTATGAGAGTCACTGACACTATGAGATACAACACGGCCATCAGCAATATTTTCAATGCCCAGGCCCAGTACAACGATATCTCGGAGAAACTTGCAAGTCAGAAAAATATTAACCGGGCGTCGGATGACCCGGTCGCGGCCACAAAGCTCATCGAGATACGACGGGACAAAGCCGCAAATGAACAGTACAAGAAAAATATGGATTCCACCAATTCTTGGATTACGGCAACTGAATCCAATTTATTCGGTGCATATGATCTGCTTGTCAAGGCACAGGAAATCGCTGTAGGACAATCCACTGCAACAGCTAGTGAAACGACGCGGAAAATCATGGCCGAGAGCGTCAAGTCGCTCATCGGTGAAATGGGAAGACTGGCCAACGCGAAAATGGGATATCGTTATCTGTTTTCCGGAACACGTGACGACGTCGCGCCCTTCTCAACAGTAGCGATGGATGCAACAATCGAGGCCGCCGCCGCCGCTGCGAACAATTCATTTCAGGGAACCGTTGTATCATCCGGTACATTCACAGGCAGTACCAATAAGACCTATGTCGTCAAGATTACGGATGTGACGACCATTGGCGAGTTCCTTGGTCAGGCAGAATATCAGAGCTCAGCGGATGGTGGCAAAACGTGGAGTGCGGCCGCGACGCTCCCGGCGGGCGGTTCGGTCGACCTAGGTGAAGGCGTTACCCTCACATTTGACGATCTCGGTGCAACGGCGGGCTTTGGTGAAAATGATATTTTTTATGTGAATGCCGTTGCTCCCGGCTACTATCGAGGCAACGACGGGACTTTATCGATGCCAATCAGCCGCGGAGCGATTGTCGACTACAATATCACTGGTTCTGAAGCTTTCACCGCAGCGGGAAGCAATGGCGTAGACATCTTCAAGACGCTCAATGACCTGAAGGACGCCCTGAGCAGCAATAACGCACAGGGCATTTCCGCCCAAATAGACAACCTGAAAAACGCGCAAAACCAGGTCACACTGAACCAGTCCCTCAGCGGTTCGAAAGCGAACTACATTGAAGTGGCGAAAAACAACCTGGAGGAAGTCGACATGCAGTTGAACTCACTGCTTTCCCAAACACAAGACGCAGACCTTGCGGATCTTTCAACCAAGCTGGCCATGAAAGAGATTGCATTACAGGCGTCTTACGCTATTGCCTCAAAAATCGGCAACACGACAATCCTTGATATTCTTGAATAAAGTGCGGAAAGGCAAATAAATGTTGATCCTGACAAGGAAGTTGGGAGAGTCCATAACCATCGGCGATGACATCAAGATCACTTTTTTAGATATCAAGGGGAAACAGTTACGGATAGGGATAGACGCTCCTAAATATGTCTCCATCTATCGCGATGAGATCTACCAGGCTATTCAGGAACAAAATCTCCAGGCCGCCGCATCCGATATCCAGATATCGAATGTCTGGGAAAAATTGACAGAGAAGTAATTTGACTGCCGTCTGTAGTTTGGCCAAGATTACCATACCGCTTCAGAATGATCAGCACTAAAAAGGTGAATGCATAGCGAATAATATATGAGGGGTAAGAACCGTGAAAATCGAAACAACACGCTTTGGCGAGATCGACATAAAAGAATCCGAACTGATTGTGATGAAGGGCCCTATTTTAGGTTTTGAACACCTCAGTCGCTTTGTACTGCTGATTCGTGACAAAGCCACACCGCTTTGTTGGTTACAGTCCGTTGAGGATCCTTCCATCGCCTTTGTGGTTATCAATCCGCGCATTATAAGGCCGGACTACAACCCGGCTATTTTGGCGGAGGATCTTGAAATCGTGGGTATTAAAAACAGTGAAGACATCGCCTTGCTCGTCATTGTCACGGTCCGGTCTCAGCCGTTCCGGGTGACAGCCAATATCAGGGCGCCTCTTCTGATCAATGCCGAAACCAGAACGGCCCGTCAGGTCGTTCTTGACGATCCCGAATATCCGATTCAGTATGACGTCAGCGATCACAAGGCGGATGTGAACAAAGGCTTATCAGTAACAGACGGGGAATTAACAGGAAGTGCAAGCCGTCTTGCACCACAGGCGGTAGTCTGATTACGAAGAAGTTTACAGACAGGATGTTGCGAAATTTTAATAATTTAAATTAAACTTTCCTGTTGAAGATCATTCCTGCCAGTTCGCTCATTTTGGCATATAAACTCTGAAGTTCCTTCGCAGGGATTTCACGAACCACCTCGCCTGTATCTTTATTCACGACAGTGACTGAGATCTTTTCACCACGTTCTCCATAAGTGGAATACTGAAGACTGACGTTCATACTGTCGATCTGTTCCTGCATACTCTCGATCATCTGTCTCATCTTTTCATTATTAACTTCTGCATCCTCAGCTGAGGCCTGTCGTGTCTGGCCAGGTCCCATCTGCGGTATAGGTACGGCTGCGATTGCCGGTTCGCCCGTTATTGCGCTATTTGTCTCCACGGCCCTGATGTCCACTTTATTCACCTCCTCTCGTTTATCTCTTTATATCTGCTATCGGTATTCCGCGATAAAAACTTGAATCACTCTTATGAACGATCAAGAGCGCACGCTAAGGAATTTCGGTATTCGTTGCGTTTTGTCGACATACCCTTGGATTCCTTGTCTTTGTTGGTTAATGACAGTCAGATCATTCCGTAAAGCTTCACAACTGCGGGCCGCGATGGCAGTACAAACCTGATTTGTCGAATTGATCTGTCTCAGCTTACCGCCGAGATCATCGGACATACTTGCCACCCGCTGAAAGATCGCCGAACGCTGATCGAGCGGGATTGAATGCTGGTAACGACTGATTCGTCGATCCAGTCCATCAATCTCCCCTATTAATTCTTCGCGGCATTTGATAAACCGGTCCACCTCTTCCATCTCTTCTGTTTCAATCGCATTTTTAAGAAGTTCTGTGACGGACAGGAACTCGTCGTATGCCTTGCCTTTTTCTACGAGCATCGCAAATATTTCCTCTGCAGGACTCGCTGTTTTCATTGCATCTATCTCCAAATACAAGATCGAATTAAGCGCTCCACATTCTTGCCGTTGCGACCGGGGGGGCACCAATACGGGCCGGCATCTCGACCATCATTTGGGGTCTGGCCTCACTCCTGTCAGAGGGCATGATGATCGCTTTCCATGCCGATTCAAGCTCTTCCAGCATTCGGATGATTATTGCGAACATGTTTATATCTTTTTTAATATCGGCTTCTAGGAGGCTCCGTGTCATGTACTTATAGAGTTCGTCAAGATTTTTGGCTATGGAGCCACCCTTTTTAAAATCCAGGGCATTGTTCAACTCACAGATGATGTCAAGCGCCTTTTGCAGGCTCTTTGCTTTTGCTTCGTACTCCTTGGCCACGTAGTGTTCTCGCGCGGTTTTCAAATTTAGAATCGCCTGACTGTAACAGATGAGGATCAATTTCTTCGGATCAGCCGTCAAGAAACTGATCTCCTGATAGGTACCCATGCCTTTTTCCACCATTTCTTTATCTCCTTTTCCGGATTTCCATAGATGTATTGCTTCCGCAAATTTTGATGAAATATTTACTTTTTTTCTGTCCCTTCACTTTATTATACCCACCCACTGTAGGCGGCATTGATCTGGCCAGTAAGCCAACTACTCTGGCTCTGTATTTTGCTTAAGGCCATTTCCATGGCCACGAAACGGTTCACCATCGCTTCCTGCTTCAGGGCCAACCGTGCTTCCATCTCGCTGATCTGCGTAGCATAACTGTCCACGCTATCCTGCAGAGATTCTTGCTTGAACGATGCATAGCCGCTGACGGAGTCGGTAATGTCAAAAAGGGTGTTATCGAGGAGCGCGGCTATGCCGAGCGTAAGCATTACATTGCCCGCATCGATATTGTTCGTTGTTCCCGTATATTTTATAGACAATCCGTCGGTATTGGCATTACCAACAGCACCGGTCAGAGTCTGGCCGGACCCGGTTGCCGTTTCCCCGTTGATGGTACCGGTTACATCCAGGCCGCTATA
This sequence comes from Deltaproteobacteria bacterium, assembly GCA_023487865.1. GTDB lineage: Bacteria > Desulfobacterota > Syntrophia > Syntrophales > UBA5619 > JAKAFS01. Next base: position 54,717 of record JAMDBG010000032.1, read on the forward strand.
GGTTCCGTATGTTAGGCCTAATGCCAAACCTTGGGAAATAGTGAAGCTGCTGCCGCTGCCGTAGTCGGTGTTCCTGAGCACGAGATGACCGCTGCCGTCGTCGTCCGCGATCATGGCGAGAGCATAGCGTCCCACTATGCCGCCCGTGTTTGAGGTAAGCGCTGTTCCGAAATCAAGTCCCCTTCCCACGGGTTCGGTTATGTCCAGGGCCAGTTGACTTGTCCCCGTAAACTTATCGGTCAGCGTAATGCGCCCCGAAGAGCTGATTGAGGCCGTCACCTGGTTGGAGTAGGCGGTTTCTATCGCGGAAAGCAAATCCTGCACCGTGTCGGTCGCCGTGTTCGTGATCGTATAACTCCCCGATATCGCCGTTCCGCTCCGGGAGGTTCCGGAAAAGTTGATGACATCTCCGTTTTGCAGTGTCGTACCGTAGATGTTATCCAAAGCGGTTCCCGCCGTGATTGCTGTCACATTGTCGTCCTGTTTTAACTCCTGGCTTCCGGTGAGCGTTTGCGTATAGACGGCATTGAATTCCGTGTTTATGGCGTTCACAATGTCGGCTATGATCATGCCGCCCGTGACGGCAATGGTTGCCGCTCCGCTGCCCTGGGCTACTGTCAGCGTGTCTGTGACACCGCCGGCGGAGAGGTCTACGCTGCCGGTCGTTGTGGCTTGTGTTGCGGCGGTGGTGATGTGAACGGTATAATCCCCCGCCTTTGTGTCTTTCGTAGAGGCTATATACGCGAGGTCGGTGCTGGAAGTGGCTCCCTGGACCGTAAAGAGGGCCTTCACATCGTTGAAGTTGGTCTGCAGGTATCCCGTCAGCAAGGTATCGTCGATGGTCAAGAGCTGGTTGTTGTCAAGGTTGATGCCGATCATACCCATGATGGAGAAATTACTGTTCACCCCCCAGATGGTCTGGGTCGTTAACGCGGAAATATCGGATTTGATGGAGGAGAGGGTCCCGTCGCCAAAGAGAACGCCGCCAGTTGTCATTTTTTCCGTATCGTAGGAAAATTGGGTATTGATGTAAGACATCAGGTCATTGTATTTGCCGACATAATCTTGAATACTCTTCTTAATAGTGTCCAGGTCTCGCCCCAATGTGAGGTTGATGGTGGTCGCGGCGTCTTCCTTGATGAGATTCAAGGTCGTGCCGGTAATCACATCCTTGATGGTATTGGAAGCATTGGTAACGGTCACTCCGTCCAAGACGATGGCGGCATCTTCACCGGCAATGATCTGTCTCTGGCGGTCGGCAGCAGTGCCGAAATCCGCATCCGCCGTCACGAATTCAAGCTTAGAGTTCGTATCCGCGATATGGTCGGTAAGGTTCACCGCAAGTACACTTCCACCGGACAGGTCGTCCACCCGGATCTTGCCGTCATTGGTCACATAGGCCAAGACGTTCCCATAACGCGTCTTGATTTCATCAAGGAGATCCTGGACGGTCGTGGAGCTTGTAATGCTGAAATTGGTGTTGACTGCGGCGTTCGAGGTATCCGTCCCCGTCAGAGTGAGATAATCGCCGGCAGGAAATCCGCCGGTTGTAAAGGTATTGTAGCCGTCAATATCCACGAGAACCGTGGCGGCTGTAATATTTGTGCCGTTGGAAGTCATTGAGACGCCCGAAACCTTGCCTGAGACGTCTGTGCTGCCCCGGTCCAGTATCCCCAGGGTATTTAGGATGTTGTTTGCATCGCTGAAGGTCTGGGTGCCGTCGATTTGCAGGCGATAATAGGTTATGTTATCGACACTCTCTTCGATGACGGAAGCGCTTGCCCCGGTCGGAGCCGCCGTGTTGATAGCTATTTTGATGTCCGTGAGCGACATACTGGATAGATTGATGGCTACGCTCTTGTCGCCGATGGTGACGCTACCGGATTCTCCCGCAGCGAGGCCCAATAGCGAGCCGACGGCCGACGTTGCCGAAGTAAAGCGATCTCCCTGCGCGCCCAGGGTGATGGCGTTTTTTATCGTGGCCGCCTGATTGTCTTTCCAGCCGAAGGCCTGCACCAGATTTACAGATGAGCCGTTCAGGAGGCTGATACCCTCGGCGCCGGTTTTATCGCTGGTGAGGATCAGCCGGTAATCGTTGGTGCCAAAATTAATGACGGAGGCAGTTACCCCGGAAGGGCTGCTTCCTGTGTTCAGATTATTAATGCTGTTCGCGACGCCGGCAAGCGTATCCGTCGCGTTGGTGGTTACAACCTTTCCGTTGATGACGATGTCACCGGCATAGCCCGCCCCCAGCGCTGTTGTCTGGCTTGTAAAAGGGTTAGAGGAGAGCTTCTGTGACTGGGCCAGGTTCGTGACCTTGAGACTGTAGGTGCCGGGTGCTGATGTGGTGGTGGTGGAAACGGAAAGCAGGTCGCTTCCCTTGACGGTGCTGCTGTTCGTGGACATAGTTGCGGCGAAGATCTGGAAGATATCAGGTTTTTTCAGCCCCGCAACCGAAGTCTTGAGGGCCAAAAGCTTGGAATTTGCAGTCTGCCATTCCGTGAGCTTTGTTTCTGTATCCGTCTTCTTCGCGGTCACAATATCCACTCGACGGTGTTCCACAGCCATCAACTGGTCGATCATGGATCGCCAGTCGAAACCACTCGAAAGTCCGGAAATCAGGTTTGTACTGAGTGACACGGTATTCTCCTTTTTGAACTTCGCTGGGAAGAAAATGCTGACTTCAGATTAATTATCGGCAATCTTTGCCTGAAACTTTAACCTTTTGTTCCTTAACGACGAAAAGAGCAAAAAGCCTGCCAGACGAGTAGTGCGTGTAAACAAGCACCGAAGGATAACTCATCAACAAACAACGGAGCCCCGCATCCTTATTCTACGATGCGGGGCTCCTCGGTTGAAAGGTTATGTTGTCTGTTAACTCATTTCTGAACCCGAAAGACCGGCTACTATTGGAACAGCGCCAGGATCTGCTGCGGCGCCGAGTTCGCCTGTGCCAACATGGCGGTACCGGCCTGGAGCAGGATCTGGTTCTTGGTAAACGAGGTCATTTCGGCAGCCATATCCACGTCACGGATGACCGATTCTGCCGCCGTGGCGTTTTCAACGGTTGTGCTCAGTGTTGCAGCAGCGTAACCAAGCCGGTTCTGCGCTGCGCCGATCGTGCCCCGTCGCGTGTTCAGGACGCTGATCGCGCTGTCAATCGTGGTCAGGAAGGTCTGCGCCTCTGCGGCCGTATCGAGTTTGTCCGAGCTCAGGCCCAGATCACTGGTGTTAATGCCGGAGAGCAGAATACCGATACGGTCGTTGACTGTATTTTTTGCACCGACCTGGAAGTTAGAGGCGGTGGCAGCAGCCGCGATGATCGTGCCGCCGGCGGTGGAGATACTGGAGTTGACTGTTAAGGTCAAGCCCAGAGACGCGAAGTTTACTTCGCGCGTACTACCAGAAGCCGGATCGCTCACGCCATAGATGGTTTCGCTCACACGACCGGAGCCGAGAGTTGCGGAGATCGTGATGCTTTTCACTCCTGTAGCTGTTGATGCCGCCACGACGTTATACGTTACGCCCGATTCCAGTCCAGAGACCGCCGAATATCCATCAACAGCCGTGAAGGTACCGGTGCCGGCATTGGAAACGCCGAAGCTGCCATCCAACAGTTTCGTACCGGAGTATTCCGCGGAGTTCGCGATCCGGTCGATTTCGTTGATGAGGGCATTACCTTCCGCGTTGATCTTGCCGAGGTTGGCGCTGGCATTGGATGAAGAGGCCTGGGTGGCGAGCTCTTTCAGCCTAGTCAGCATATTGGAAACCTGATCCATAGCGCCTTCCGCTACCTGCAGAAGCGAATTGGCCTCGGAGACGTTCCGGCTCGCCATCTTGTAGCTGGCGATGTCTGCGCGGAACTGCTGAGAAACGGAGAGTCCTGCCGCGTCATCCGCTGCTCTGTTGATACGATAACCTGAAGACAGCCTCTCCAGTGACTTGGAAAGCCCTGAGTCCGATATGCTCAAATTCCTGTGTGCATTGAGCGCCGCGATATTGTTCTGAATTCTTAATCCCATGATCTTTTATCCTCCTTGATGTGTTTTTTGTGGCATCCTTGCCAATGATTTTTTTGCAATCTGATGATTGCCTGCTGGGAACCTTTTCCGTGCGAAACCTGTCTCACCTCCTTTCGAGGATTTGGCTCCTTTTGTCTGACACATTATCGGCTGTATTGCGGAAATACTTTAGATACAAATGAAAAAGAGAGGATTTATATCCTAATGTTGAGTAAAAAATATGCTACCGTATGTACTCCTGTAAATCGTCAATTCCTTTAACAGTGGCATATATATTGCTGAAATATTCTCGATAGATAAAGAACGGATGATGAAAGGTTGTTAATGGATAAACCACCTATCTTAATCGCTCAAGTTGAACCGGCCCAAAACGAAGAATGTGGGGACTATTATTACCGCACCCTGACGCCCGGCATTACGATGGCGGAGGAGACTGGCATTTATATCATTAATCTTACTAACATCCATCGATGCAAAGAAGAAATTATGCGCGAGGCCGACGTC
>JAMDBG010000057.1 GCA_023487865.1 Deltaproteobacteria bacterium
TGGCAATTCGGCGCTTTTGAGCCATGCCTGTCGGTCGTGGACCTGCTTTTCAACCACGGTGAGGAGAGTCTGAAAATTCTAAGGGGGAAGGGATGAAAATCTTAGCCATCGGCGCCCATCCGGACGACATTGAGGTCGGTTGCTCCGGCACATTGGCCAAGTACGGACAGGCCGGCCACGATATCTATCTGCTCGTTATGACGGAGGGGCATATGGGCGGCAGGCGGGCGGTCAGAAAAAAGGAGCAGTTGAAATCGGCGAAGATTCTCAAGCCCCAGGCGCTGCTCTGGGGAGGCTTTGAAGATACGTCGCTGTCACTCCACATGAACAGGATGGTTCAAGAGATCGAGGCCGTGTTGAAAGGGATCGATCCCGATTTCATTTTTGTCCAGTATGCGGACGATACCCACCAGGATCATCGTTCCCTGGCAAAAGCGACGGTCTCAGCCACCCGCTACGTCCGCAACGTCCTTTTCTACGAGGGACCGACGACCCAAAATTTCTCCCCCACGGTATTCGTGGACATCAAGGAAACCATGGACACAAAATTCGCCACGCTCCTGGCGCATCAATCCCAGGTCGAGAAGACCAACATCGAGGGGCTCTCCATCACGGACATCGTCCGCTCGACCGCTGTTTTTCGCGGCATCCAGGGAAGGGTCCAGTTTGCGGAGGCCTTCGTGCCCCTGCGTTTGTTCATCAACATCACCGAATTGCCATGATCTCCCACTCCCGTCCCACCCTCGATCAGGAAGAGGCCGCTGCCGTAACCCGCGTCCTGTCATCCGGGCAGGTTTCCCAGGGCAAGGAGGTCCTGAGCTTCGAGAAGGCCCTGGCGACGCTGGTCGGTGCCAGCGGCGCCGCGGCGGTCAGCTCGGGCACGGCCGCCCTGCACCTGGCCCTTCAGGCCCTGGAAATAGGGGAGGGTGATGAGGTGGTGATCCCCAGCTTTGTCTGCACCGCCCTTCTCAACGCGATCCGCTATGTACGCGCCACACCCGTCCTGGCGGACATTGACGGGGATACATTCAACGTCGCAGTCCGTGATATCAAGCGGTGTCTTACGAGAAAGACAAGGGCCGTCATCGTTCCCCATATGTTCGGCGTGCCGGCGGACATCGATGAGATCACCGCCCTGGGAATCCCCGTCATCGAGGACTGCGCCCAATCACTGGGAAGTTGCTATCGGGGGGCGCCGGCCGGGAGCTTTGGCGTGTTGTCCGTTTTTTCCTTCTACGCCACGAAGGTGATCTGCACCGGCGAGGGGGGAATGATCGCGGCCAAAGATCTGCGTTTAATAAATAAAATAAGGGATCTGCGTGATTATGACGAAAAGGAGGACGGAGGGCTGCGGTACAATTACAAGCTGACGGACCTGCAGGCGGCCCTGGGTTCGGTTCAGCTCCGGAGACTCCCGGCCCTCATCGGCCGCCGCCGGGCCATCGCCCGTCAGTATGATGAATCCCTCCGGGAATATGGCCTGTCTTTGCCTGTGTGTCCGTCGGATCGCGAGCCTATTTACTATCGGTACGTCATCCGGACGGAGCGGCTTGGAGAGCTTCTCAACGCCGGTCATACCGCCGGCATCGCTTATCGCCGTCCGGTCTTCAAACCACTCCATCGCTACCTTGGACTGGCCGGTTATCCGCAAACCGAGAAAGCTTTCCATACCGCTGTTTCCATTCCCATCTATCCTTCCCTGAGCGACGTGGATGTGCGAACCATCCTCCATCATATTCAGTCCTTTGTGAAATGAGGTGACCGGTATGTTCTTCGGCAATAAGGTGCGGACGATCTCTCCTCTATACATATTTTGGGCATTGTCCTTTGTCCTGTTTTTCTCGCTGATGACTCCCTTCATTCGCCGACTCTTTTTCGATGAATATGGACGTTGGCTCTATATCCTCCTTTTTGCCTTTTCTACCGCCGCCCTTCTTACGCCGATCATGAGGATCATCGCTGCCAGGGTCGGCATCGTCGATACCCCCGGCGGCCGGAAGATCCATGGCATCGTGACCCCTCTGCTCGGCGGGGTGGCAATCATCGTCTCCTTTGTCTCGGGTCTTTTGGCCAATATGATCCTCGATGAGCGGGATATCGCATTGGTTACCGGGGGCGCGGTCGTGGCGATCGTGGGGCTCATCGACGACTGGAAGGGCATCCGGGCCCGCTACAAACTGATGGTCCAGGTGCTTGTCGTCATATTCCTGATCCGCTCCGGCATCATCCTTAATCTCTTCCCTCCGTATACTCAATGGGGCTATTTGCTCAATGCCTTGTTCTCCATTATATGGGTCGTGGGTCTGACGAATGCCATGAACTTCATAGACGGCATGGACGGCTTGGCTGCCGGGGTGAGTGCGATCATCTCCCTTTTTTTAGGGCTTGTGGCTTTCCAGACCAGTCAGCCGTTCATGGGTTGGATCGCCATCGCCATGCTGGGAAGCTGTCTCGGTTTTCTCCCGTTTAATTTCAGACTGCACAGGCAGGCCTCGATCTTCCTGGGTGACGCCGGAAGCACCTTCTTCGGTTTTGTCCTCTCGGCACTGGCCATCAAAGCGGAATGGGCGGATAACAATCCCATCGTATCGTTTGCCACTCCGGTCCTCATCTTCTGGGTCCTGATCTACGACATGGCCTATATTTCCATAGAGCGGATCGTATCCGGCAAGGTGAAGAACTTTCAAGACTGGATCGATTATGTGGGCACCGACCATATCCATCACCGACTCCTGGCGATCTTCGGCGACAGGAGAAAAGTGGTCTTTTTCATTTTCTTTCTCTGTGCCACCCTCGGAATCAGCGCCATCACCCTGCGGAACGCCCGTCCCATCGACGGAATACTGACCGTGGTGCAGGCCTTCCTGATTACCGTCATCGTTACCATTCTCGAGTATACCGGGCGGAATCACATGAAATGAATCCAATGGATTTTTAACCATACATTTAACACGATCAGATACATTGAAACGGGGCGGCGGGCGCCCCGTTTTTTTTGGTGAGGAATCGTTCTGAACCGGCGCGACGGCTAGATAGATACTTATTGACATCAAAGGCTGTTCTTTGTATTCTTCCCCCCCATAACAGACGTTCTTATGGGCAACAATCGCGCCTGTCTCAGAGCGGAAATATCCATGTCCATTAAACCCGGCAGTATTGTCGAGATCAACCTCGATTCATCGTCCGTGAGAGGTACACGGCTGAAGGCTGTCATATATGATGTGGCAGGGAAACGACTCATCCTTTCGCAGACGTCGCCGCCGACCCTACCCCCCCCTGCCACAAGACCCGTGTACATTTCCTATATCCTTAAAGAAGGGAATTCCCCGCGGCGGTTCGGCGTTTCGGCCGTGATTTCGGGATTCGACAACGAATACAGGCTTGCTTCGGGGACCCGTGTCCAGGCGCTCATCGTGGACACGACCGGTAAGCCGAAGGAGGCAAGCCTCAGGCGGGGTTATCGTGTCCGTCCTCCGCGTCAGAGTGCAATTTCCCTGACAATCGGCGGGAGAGAATACGCCATCTTGGACATATCCGTTACGGGGATCAGTTTTATTCAGCGCTTTTTCGATCCTCCTTTCAGGACGGCGGACAGGCTGTCATGTCTGTTGGGTATCGATGGACGGAGTTACCCGCTCGAGGCAGACGTCATCAGGGTTTCAGAGACCAGGGTCGCACGCCATATTGCCGCCGTTTTCGTTGAAATTGGGAGAGACATCAATTCCGTTTTGGGGAAAAAGATTCTCATGCTGGAGCGGGAAGAATTGAGCCGCCGGCTCTGATCGGCGCTGTCTCCAGGAGCAATTTCCGCGCCCGGCCGTCATTGCGGGGCGACCTTCCTAAGTGCAGAAAAGGCGGAAGATGAATTTTTTTGAGACAACCAGCGGGCCTCGGAGAACATGCCTCATCACTCCAGTTGAGCTTCAATAATGTCCAACAGCTTAAATAAACAGCTCAAATATCTTGACACACGAGCTGCCCCTTCGTATACTCTGACCGTTCCACTCCGGATCCATATCCACAAGCATCCGTCATTTTCGGCAGAAGAAGCGTCGAGAATGGGTTGATATGATGTCGAGTCACCATAAACCTTTTGCTGCATAGGCGAAAAGGCATGGAGCGTTCCGTATCACAGATATGGCCCATCGGCGGCGGGAAGGGGGGTACCGGCAAGAGTTTTTTTACCGGCAGCCTCGGATTTCTGCTGGCCAAACACGGCTACAAGACGCTTCTCATCGATGTGGACCTGGGTGCGGCAAATCTGCATACGATCGTCGGCGTCCCCAATCCCCCCAAGAGTATCTCGGACTTCATCAACAAGCGGGTCGGTACACTCGAGGAAACGGTCGTCACTACCTCCCTTCCGAACCTCTTTCTCATCAGCGGGGCGATGAACAATCTCGATGTGGCCAATCTCGCCCATGAGCAGAAGATGAAGGTTTTGAGGAGCGTGGCCAGGCTTTCCTATGATTACATCCTGCTGGATCTTGGCGCCGGGACTTCCTTTAACACGATCGATTTTTTCATGATCTCAAAGACGGGGATATTTGTCACCACACCCGAACCGACATCCATCGAAAACATTTACCGTCTCATCCGATCGGTCTATTTCCGCAAGATCCACCAGGTGCTCAAGACATATGATTTCAGGGCCCTGGCTGATAAGGCGGAACGGCGAAATCCGAGGGCCACCGTGAGCAATCCGGATCTCCTCCTGCATGTCATGGGCGAGCTCGATCCCGAGAAGGGTGCGCTCCTGAAGCAGGAGCTGGGGAGCTTTCATTTCAAGCTGGCGCTCAATCAGCAGAGGAAGCAAGACAGCCAAAACATCGGCGTCCTGATCTGCAAGATCATCGAAAAACACCTGGCCCTGCGGATGCGGCATATCGGTGACGTCACCTTCGATGACCGTGTTCACAATGCGATCTGTAAACGGATGCCGTTCCTCGATCTGTATCCCTATACGCAGACCGCCCTCGATCTTCGGGAATGCTGTCGTAACCTGTTGCCGGCAAAAGAGACGCGTCTGCCCCTGCAGGGGGTCGCGGACTGATTGTGTTTGAAAAGAGCCGGATGTGAAACCGTTCAAAGAGCAGAATTACTATGAGGTATTAGAGATATCCCCCGATGCGGTGCCGCTGGAAATCCGCCGCGCCTATAAAAAAACCTTTACGCTTTATCAGGGCGACTCTATCGCGAGTTATTCGTTCTTTTCAGAGGAAGAAAGACAAGAAATCCTGTCTTGCATAGAGCAGGCCTATCTGACGCTGATCAATCCCGAAGCGCGTGCTGCTTACGATCAAAGCCTCGTTGCATCCGGTCTGCTGGATGAGGAGAAGTCGTATCGGGACAAATCAAAGGAGCCGATAGCGATCTATGACTTTCAGAAAACCGGTCGGGAGAGCTCTGCTCCGACCAGGCGATCCGACGAATTAAAGTCCCGCGCTGAACAAAATCCGATGATTCGCGATCTCCTCACCCGAGATACCCTTGCGGGGTCCGATTTGCAGAATATCAGGATGGCCCTGGAGGTGCCTCTGGAGGTGATTGCCGAAATGACGAACATCCGGATCGATATCCTCCGCGCCATAGAAACGGAGAATGTGGATCTCTTCCCTCCCCGGGTCTATCTGAAAGGTTTCCTGAGGTCCTATATTCGCTGTCTTGAGTTGGATGAACGTGCTGTTCTTGATGCCTATCTCAGGAAACTCGGATTACAGTGAGCGATGCCGCCATGGCCTCGTGGAGAAAAGACATACCATATGGGTCTAGGAAAACCTGGGGACAGTGAACTCGAACGGGAACTGGATAGTCTCTATCAGAAGGTTGCCGGTCTCGATTCACCGGAAGACAAAGCGAATATTCAAAAACCCAGCAGAGCCCGCTCCGCAAAAAACAAAAAGCGCCGATTCCGCACTTCGCCCTTTTATTGGGGCCTCGTTTTCACCCTGTTTTTTTTCGTTACGATCGGTTTATTCTACTGGCCGGGGGTTTATTATTATGGGATCCTTCAGTTCAGGGGGACCGCCTATCCACTGAAGACCAACCGGCTGACGGGAGAAGCGCGCTACTATAACGGAAAAGAGTGGCTCCGACCTCCCGTCGACACCGGGATCATCGTACTCCCGGCGGAAGAACCGAGGAATCAAATCGTCGCCCCCCCGCTTGCCGAAGAAAAAGAGAAGGTCCTTGCAGAACCGCCTCTCACACAGGCCCCGCCGGGGGACCGACAGGGAAGATACGGGTTGCAGATCCGGGCCTTTCCCGAAGACCAAAAACAGAACGCGCTGATGTTTCTGGAGGATATGCGGAAAAGGGCGCCCGATGTTTCGATGGAAACTGTCTCTATCGAGGGGCGTGGCGTTTGGCACCGGATCCTGCTCGGTAATTTTTTGACGGCCGAGGAGGCCGCTGAGTATCAGAAAAACGATGGAGTGGCGCGCGAACATCCCTATGGTTTCATCCAAAGGAAACACAGGGGCGGTCCCGTTTCTTCTCCCGCCCCGAGATCCGCCGCCGGAGAGCCCTCAATGTGATCGCGAGATCCGGGCTCTTGGGAAGACAGGCGAAGAAACCTGATTCGAGGAACAAGGCCGGAATCGGAGTGTGGACTTCTGCGCCTATAAGTGATAGGAGCTCTGCTCCGAAGGCAATGACTTGGCGACGATCTTCTGATGGAATGGAAGGAGTTCTGGCTCCTCTGAGGTCTCTATAGGGAAAATGAATTTCTTGGGTCATGATCTGATACGGATGGTGGTGGGATTTTTCTCGGGAGGGATTCGGGAAGATCACGATCTTGAGGTTCGTCTCCGGATCAGGGTCATCAATATCATCAGCGCCATCACTATCCTGATCCTCACGTTCTTCGGTTTGACTGCCCTTGAAAAAGGGAAGTTGCCGCTGGGTTATTTTGACTTTTCTGTCGCGCTCATCTTCTTCATCACCCAAATTTATTTGAGAAAGACTGGAAATTACAATCATGTCAAATACTTCTGGGTCATCTCCACGGGTGTCCTGTTCGTCTATCTTTTCAATACCGGAGGGATAGAGCATACCGGTCACCTCTGGGTCTACATCTTCCCCCTGGTCGCCGCTTTTCTTTTAGGCGCCAGGAAGGGGGCCATCGCTATCTCCGCTTTGCTGGCCGGCGTGATTGTATTGTGGCTGGTGGATCTTTTCCAGGGAACGGCCGTTTACTCAATCAATCTGGTCGCCAGATTCCTGGTCTCCTTTTCCATCATTTCCTTTTCCGCATGTTATTACGAGCACTTCCGAAATGAAACCCTGCAAAAGCTCGAAACCAGCAACCTCGAGCTGGACAGGCAGATCGCCAAATTGAAACGGGCGGAAGGGGCGCTGAAGAAAAATCAGGAGGAGCTGGAAAGGCGGGTGGAAGATCGTACAAGGGAACTCATCAAGTCCAATGAAGAGCTGCAGAGGGAAATAGCCGAGCATCTGAAGACCGGGGAATTGCTTCGCGCCAGCGAGGAGCAGTACCGCCTCGTTTTCGAGAACTCCTTCGATGTCGTCTTTTCCTTGGACGATCAGTTCAGGATGGTCAGCATCTCCCCATCGGTAGAGAGAATTCTCGGCTACAAACCGGAAGAGCTGATCGGACGGGACCTCATCGAATTGAATCTGCTCCCCCCCCAATATGTAAAAAAGGCCTTCAGGCAGATCACGGAGGTGTTGGGTGGCGAATCGATCTCTTCGACTGATTATGAGGTGATTGCCAAAGACGGCACGGTCCTGATCGTTCAGATCAGCGGAGCCCCCATCTTTAAGCTGGGGAAGGTGGTAGGCATGAGTTCCATCGGACGCGATATAACCGCCCAAAAGAAGGCCGAGGAAGTGCTTCGCCAAGCCCATGATGAACTGGAGATACGGGTTCAGCAAAGAACGAGGGAATTGGAAAGGACAAATGAGGCCCTGGAATCCGCCAATCAGATCAAGAGTGATTTTCTGGCGAACATGAGCCATGAGCTGCGGACGCCGTTGAATCATATCATGGGGTTCACGGAACTGGTGGCGAATAAGCATTTTGGGGATCTTAATGCGGTGCAGGAGGAATACCTGAAAGACGTGCTGCAAAGCAGCGAACACCTGCTTTCCCTGATTAACGACATTCTGGATCTCTCCAAGGTGGAGGCCGGAAAGCTCGATCTCAAAACTGCCGAGATTCGGCTAGGACCACTCCTGGAGAATAGCCTGGCCATGGTCGAGGCGCAGGCTGGAAAGGGCAGAATCCGGCTCCTGACGGAGATAGAGGACAATCCCGATACGATCCAGGTGGATGAACGTAAGCTGAAACAGATTGTTTACAACCTTCTTTCCAATGCGGTGAAGTTCACGCCGGATGGGGGAGAGGTGACCCTTTCGGCCCGTTATCTCACCTACAGGGATGACCGTTGGTTCACCCGGGAGGGGCAGCCCGTCGGGTTGCCGTGGGACGGGAATGACCTCCCGGTCCACTGCGAAAGATGGGTGAATATTTCGGTCCGTGATACGGGGATAGGCATCAAGGATGAAGACCTGAAACGGATATTTAATCCCTTCGAGCAGGTCGATCATTCGCTCGGCCGCCGCTATCAGGGGACAGGGCTGGGTCTTTCCGTGAGCCGCAAACTGGCGGAGTTGCACAGGGGGAGAATCTGGGCCGAGAGTGATGGAGCAGGCAAGGGAAGCCGGTTCAGTTTTGTCATCCCGATTTAGTGAGGACGGTGCCTGCCTGCCTTCCATCCCTGGCTTCCCCTCAGTGTCATTTATTTTTCTTTCGTAGTAATTGCCTACCAATCAGCCTCTACTTTACCCGCATTGATTTTCAAGATTCATTCCACTAGTTTTCTTACAAAACCGGAGAGCCCGATGAATTTCCCCGAAGGGCTGACTGCGGTGTGACTCGCTCTTCTATTCAAGACCTACAGGGAGGGAAGCAAATGGGAAGATCGCCTTATTCAAGATGCTCACGTTGCGGCGGCAACATGGTCCAGGAAAGCTTTTTTGGTCTCGACGAGCAGTTTACGGGATTGAAATGCGTGATCTGCGGGGAGGTCATTGATCCGGTGATTTTAAAGAACAGACAGTTGATGAAAGCCGGTCATGTGATGATCCTTCCGAAAGAGAGAAGGGCGGCATCGGAATATATCCACGCATAACGACCCATCGCCCGGACCAAAGGCCGGGAGAAACCTTTCCGGTCCATTGACTAGGGAATACCGGCCATTCATACAGTGAGGTGAGTGAACCGGTACGGATCTTCTTCGGTCACTTCGCGCGTTGGGCCTTTCCAGCCCTGCAGGACTTTAATCTCCTGATGAGCTGCCCGTATTCCAGCGTGTTCAGTATGTCCTTTTGTTCGAGCCAGCCCCGCCGCGCGACGGAAACGCCGTAGATCATGAAATCATACTGGCTGATGACATGTGTATCGGTACCGATGACGAATGAGAGGGCATACTCTTTTGCCAGTTTGACCTGTGCGTCGTTCAGGTCGAGCCGCAGGGGATAGGCGTTGATCTCCATGGCCACGCCGTACCGTGCCGCCTCTTTGAGCACCGCCTCCAGATCGACATCGTAGGCGTCACGCTCGCCGATAAGCCGGCCCGTGGGATGGGCGATCACGCTCACACAGGGATTTCTGATTGCCGACAGGAGCCGTTTGGTGATCTGTTCCCGCGGTTGTTTGAAGCCCGAGTGGATGGACGCCACGACGATGTCCAGCGCTGCAAGCGCGTCGTCGGACAAGTCGAGCCTGCCGTCCGACCGGATGTCAACCTCGGTCCCCTTCAATATGGCGAAGTCCGCATGCCTCCTGTTTGTCTCGTCGATGAGGTTGATTTGTTCCGCTAGCCGCGCCTCGTCGAGGCCGTGGGCGATGCCGAGACCCTTGCTGTGGTCGGTGATCGCGATATACCGGTAGCCCCGCTTCCGTGCCGCCTCCACGACGGCGTCCAGGTCGTGGCTTCCGTCGGACCACTTCGTGTGGACGTGGAGATCGCCCTTGATGTCCCCGATCGCCACGAGGTCGGGGAGGGTACCCTTTTCGGCGGCCTCGATCTCACCCGTATCTTCCCTCAGCTCGGGCGGGACAAACGGCAACTTCAAGGCCTTGTAAACGTCCGCCTCTTTTTTCCCGCCGATCTTCTTTTCTTCGGGTTCCGTGAACACGCCGTACTCGTTGATCTTGAGCCCGGCGCGCACCGCCCTTTCACGGAGCTTGATGTTGTGCTGCTTGTTGCCGGTGAAGTACTGGAGGGCGGTGCCGAAGGAATCCTCCTCGACGACGCGCAGGTCCACCTGGATGCCGTCCTCGGCGATGATTGATGATTTCGTCGGCCCCTGTGCGAGGATGCGGCTGACGTGCGGGAGTTTCACAAACGTCTCCATGACCTCTTCGGGCTGCCGCGAAGTGCAGAGGATATCGATGTCGTTCACCGTCTCCTTCCACCGTCTGATGCTGCCGGCAACCGCGATCTGGCCGACGGGGGCCCCGCCCCTGACCCGCCTGACGATGTCCTCGGCGAGGGGCAGCACCCTGCCGAGCGGGCGGCGCTCGCTCCCGCGTTTTATCCGTTCTATTCCCTGCAATATATTTTCTTCGGTTTTCTTCTGAATCCCCGGCAGGCCGGCGAGATTCCCGGCGCGTGTGGCGGCTTCCAGTTCCTCGATCCCCGTGATTTTCTTTTTTTCATAGAGCAATTTGGCCGTCTTCGGCCCCAGGCCGGGCACGCGCAGCAGTTCGAGCACGCCGGCGGGGACTTCCTTCTTCAGTTCCTCATGTTTGGCGATTTTTCCCGTCGCAAGGTACTCGTGAATCTTTCCCGTGAGGTCCTTTCCGATCCCGGGGATCGCCGCCAGCTCTTCCTCGGACAGGGCGGCAACATCCCTGGGAAGCCCGTCGATATTCTGGGCGGCCCGGCGATACGCCCTGACGCGGAAAATGTTTTCTTCCTTGAGTTCGAGAAGCTCAGCAATCTCGGTGAATATCTTCGCAATCTGCTGGTTTTTCATGATGCCCTCCGGTCAATAGAGTTTCCCCCGCCGTGAGCACGAGAAGAAAGTGATCGACGATTCCCCTGACGGCGGGCACTGCCTTTGCCGATCGGGAAATCAGCTGAAGCGGTGAATCAGTGCCGAGGGCAGGATTATACAATGAAAAGGAGGGTAAAGCATGTAATAAATGGAAGTGTCAGTATCCGTAAACCGCATTTTCCTGTATCGGATCGGCTGTTGTTCTCGAGACGAAATTCCTCAGCTGCTCCAGAGGAAAGGGTTTTTCAAAAATGCTTACCGGATATTTTTTCTCCTCCTCCAGGAGGGGCGCCTGGAAGGGGCTGATGTCCCCGCTCATGTAAATTGTCTGTATCATCGGATCATGGGTCCTGATACACTGCATCATTTCCAAACCGTTCTTCCCGGGCATTTGGATATCAGTAATGACAAGATCGGGCTCAAAGAGGAGATAGGCTGAATATCCATCAACACCGTCCTTTGCGGTCATCACTTCGCAGCCTTCGTGCTCCAGTATCTCCTGAAGTGTTGAAGCCAAAAGGTGATTGTCATCAACGACCAATACTTTCATATTTTATTCTCCTTCCGTAAACTCCGACATTGAACCGCGAGGAAAGGACGCGCCACGAAACCAGAATCTGATTCGCTAGACTTTACTATGGTGAGATCGGCGGGGAAATACAATGATGATAAATTGTCAGGCATTTGGTAGGGTATAACTACCAGACAGATCACCCCCCGAGAAAAGACATTCGGCCCCGACCATTCTTTGAGAAAGAAAAACCGCCTGCCGGACGGTCATTCCCCTGTTCAGGGAATAGACCGCTCAATGCCCAACAGGTTGCAATATATTCTCCTGTAATAAAATCTCCTTGACACACAGGAATCCTTTCCGTATCCTCGCCACAAGAGCCTCTTCTTATCAAGATCAATTCAATTACCTCTCAATGTCGCTATAGGCTTTTGATGGAGGTAACCTCATGGACACACGACCCAAAGCGCCTGTCAAGAAGATCCTGATCATCACCCTGATCATTGTTTTGGGATTGGCGGCATACGTTTATTGGAGCCGGGGGAGGGATGAGTCGCGTCTGATCAAAGAGACGGCTGAAAAAGAAAAAACTGCGGTGAGCGCAGGCCCCGCCGTCCAGGTCCCGCCCGAGGTGAAAACGCCGGCTGCGGGCCTCACACCGGCAGCGGCGGACGTTTGCAGGGAGAGCCGGGAAAAGCTGCAGGGGCTTTTCGCCTACCTCGACCGGCAGGACTATGTCGCGTCCCGTCAATTGAAGGGAGGGACCTCCGAACACTTCAAGGGCCTCCTGGACCGTTTGCTCAAGACGCCGCCTTTCGTGCTGCGGGAGACGGACAGTCTGGTGCAGGTTGTCCAGAACAGGGCGCACTTCTTTAGGGTTTTGGGAAAGAAGGACACCCTGCTGCTGCGGGACATTCTCCTGAAAGAGGGCGATATCCTGGAGTCTTCCTTCGCGATTCTCTATCGGGCCATGACCTTGCAGGAGAAATGCAAGGCGGACGGCCCCGCGCTGCGTCTACCCCTGCCGGATGTCTACCCCTACGCCATGTTCTTCCTCAACACCCTGGGCGGCACAGCCTATCTGATGCGGCGGGACTCCCGGGTGCGGATGCTGACCCAGTACTACTGCATCCTCATTCTGGATCAGGCCAACCAACAGGGCCTCAACAAACTGGGGTTCGACATCCGCCCGCCGCTCGATATCCTGATGCGGGATCTCAAAGAAGCGGTAAACCTGACCCGCAAAGAGGAATACATCGAGACCCTGAAGAACATCAGGGCCAAATAACGTCACGGGACAAACCCTCTTCCACTATTTCTGATAGCTGATCCGATAGATGGCTCCGGACCGGTCGTCGGAGACGAGCAGAGAGCCGTCCGGCATCTCCTGGATGTCGACGGGGCGTCCGTATACGAGTCCGTCCTGGAGCCAGCCCTCCGCAAAAACCTCGTACTTTACGGCCCGGTTGCCTTCCAGCCTCGCGAGAGTGATCCGATAGCCGACGGGCGCCGTACGGTTCCACGATCCATGCTCCGCGATGAAGATCTGGTTCCGGTATGCAGCCGGAAACATGTCGCCTCGGTAAAAGCGCATTCCAAGGGAAGCGACATGGGGGCCAAGCTCCAGCGCCGGCGGCGTATACGCCTTACAGGATTTATCCTCTCCAAACTCCGGATCGGATATGCCCGTCCCGTGGCAGTAAGGGTAGCCGAAGTGCAGCCCCTTCCTCGGGGCGTGGTTCAGCTCGTCCGGCGGCCGGTCATCGCCCATCCAGTCCCGTCCGTTGTCGGTAAACCAGAGCTCCTTCGTGACGGGGTGCCAGTCGAATCCTACCGTATTGCGCACGCCCCGGGAAAAAATCTCCAGCCCCTTGCCGTCCGGTTTCATCCGCATGATGGACGCATAACGGGCATCTTCGCTCTCGCAGATGTTGCAGGGGGCGCCCACGGGGACATAGAGGAGTCCGTCAGGTCCGAAACGGATGAACTTCCAGCCGTGGTGCCGGTCTTTCGGAAAACTGTCGTTGACGATAACCGGCGGGGGAGGATCGGAGAGACGGGATTCGATTGCATCATAGCGCAGAACGCGATGGACCTCCGCGACATACAATGCGTTCTGCAGGAAGGCAACGCCGTTGGGCATATTGAGCCCCCTGGCGACGGTGATCACCTCATCGGCGATGTAATCCCCGTTCCGGTCGATGATGGCATAGACCTTTCCCTCTCCGCGGCTGCCCACGAAAAGGGTGCCTTTGGGGCCGAGGGCCATCGACCGCGCGCCGGGAACATCGCCGGCATAAACGGCGATCCGGAATCCCGGCGGCAGGGTGATGTTTCCCGCCTGCGGTGAAGAGCCCATCGGCAGACCCTCGCGCAACCAGGCGGCGCAAAGGCACGATAGAATGACCAGGACCGTTACACTGCGCTTGAGAACCATACCTCCACCTGCTTTCATCTGTGAGACATTAACACATCTATTTCTTCCCTGCTATTGCGCTTCTGCCAAGGTGTGTTTCACGCACTGCCCGTTGCCTTGCCCTGGACAATGACAGAAATGGAAATCGCCGGTTGTCACACTGGAAGCCGTCCGGGAAAGACTGCTGGACAGGATAATACAGTTGCCGCGGGAAGAGAATAAGATTTAAATGGAAGCTCTGTGATAGGGACAACCTACCATTTTTCTTCCAATGGTTCCTTATTGCCTTCCCTCGATTGTTTCAATACAGTTCACCCAAATGAAACAACGGAAAATGATCAACTAACCCAAGGGAGGACAACATGACGAAAGTATCGGTTGATGATACCTGTATTGCCTGCGGAACCTGTGTGGAAATCTGCCCCGACGTATTTGAGCTTGAGGGTGATATCGCCTCGGTCAAAAATGGAGCCGACCTGTCTCTGGATGAGAAAATCATCGAGGCAGCGGAGGCATGCCCTGTGGAGTCAATTCATTATGAAAAATGATGAATGGCTCCCATTGGCAGAAAAGGAGAAGCCAAATGTCGGCAGCAAAAAATGAACTCATCATAACGCGTGTCATTGACGCGCCGCGAGAACTCGTCTGGCGGGCATGGACAAATCCCGCGTATCTTACGCGCTGGTGGGGACCGAGAAACTTCACGTCGCCTTCCGGCACGATAGATCTTCGCGTCGGCGGAAAGTATCTCTTCTGTATGCGATCGCCGGAGGGGAAGGATTTCTGGAGTACAGGTATTTATAAGGAGATCGTTCCGTTCGAACGGATCGTCTGCACGGACAGTTTCGCGGATGAGAAGGGAAACGTCGTTCCGGCTTCCCACTACGGGATGCCCGGAGATGACTGGCCGATGGACTTGCTGGTGACGGTAACGTTTGAAGATGCCGGCAAGAAGACAAGAATGACCTTGCGTCATGTCGGTATTCCAGCCGGTGAGATGGGAAAAATGGCCGGACAGGGATGGAACGAATCCTTCGACAAACTGGCAGACAGTCTGAAATAACCTGGAGGGCGCCGGGACCTGCGGTGCGGCGCCGATACCGAAGCGATCGACCACGGCAAGCAGATCAGGGTGCTCCTTGACCATCTCCTCTGCTTTGAAATTCTTATGAATGCGAGATGTCTCTAAAACGTATCGCCATTTCGGGTCCTTTGGCTTCTTCCTCGTGTTTGAAAAAAACGAAAGCCCTCTTCCATTTTTGCGCGAGGATCCGCTCTCTCCATTGCAACAGATCGGCCTCCGTGTAATCGGAACGGCGCAGGCGCAGGTACCCCCATGATGCCGTCGAGAGGATCTCGTTTACCGGATTCTCATTGGTATCCTCGATGCACAGGCAGCATCCCCTTTCCCGGAGGAGATCCAGAATGTCACGGTCGAGCCAGGAGGGGCTGCGGAACTCGAATGCGCAGGAGATCTTGCCGGGAATCAGCCCGAGAAAATATTTCAGTGCCGGGAGATCCGCATGAAAACTCTTGGGAAACTGAAAAAGGACCGGTCCCAGTTTCCCCTCCAGAACCGACAGCGTCCCGAAGAAGTACTCGGTCTCATCGTCCACATTTCTCAACCGCTTCAGATGCGTTATGACCTGGGGCGCTTTGAGCGCGAAAACAAAATCATCGGGGACCTGTCCCGCCCAGGATTTAAGGACGTTCGCGGTGGGCATATGATGAAAGGTATTATTGATCTCTACCACGCCGAGGCGTTCCGAATAGAAACGGAGCATCTCCTTGGGCGAGATCTTCTCGGGATAGAACTTTCCTTGCCATTCTTTGTAGCCATACCCGCTCGTACCGACATGGATTTTCATATTTTTTGTTCCTTCATGCCCGCTCCTTTAGCGGCAGTCGCTATCCGCGCACCACTTCGCGGGCGGCTTTATCCTCGCGCAGTCGCAGGAAAACCGGCTGCCGCATGAGCCCCTCATCGGTCCAGCCGTGGAAAACCACTTCGCAAACCAGGTCCGGTTTTACCCAAATGACCGGCGTATTCGTCTTCGGCTCTACCGCAAAGGGGCACTTCTTCCGGATCAGGGGATCCAGTTTCGCGCGGATTTCTCTGATAGACTCAGTAGTGAATCCGCCCCCGGTATGACCGATGAAAACCAGCTCGGCCCCTTTGAACACGCCCAGGACCAGGGCGCCGAAATGCTTTCTAACCCCCTTGGGTTCCGTGAATCCCGCAATCACTCCCTCCTGCGTGAGGTGCGTCTTCACTTTCAGCCATTGCCGGCTCCTCATGCCCATGCGATAAGTACTTTGGGAATGTTTGGCGACGATCCCCTCGATGCCCTTTTGTTTGACGACCTTGAAAAACAGGACGCCTTCTTCCCCGATGTCATCGCTGAATTTTATGTTCGGCAGGGACGGGAGGATTTTTTTCAGGAGTTTCTTCCTCCTGATGAGAGGCAGGTTCGTCAGATCGTGTCCCGCGAAATGGAGGAGATCGAAGACGTAGTAGATTAAATGACCGCGGCCGGTTTTCCGGTAATCCTGCAGCATCTGGAAATCGGCATGGCCCCGATCATCCACGACGACGATTTCACCGTCCAGAACGGCATCGAATCTGAATTTCTCAAGAGTATCCTTGATGGGAGCGAACTTTTTGTTGAACGAGATCCTATTTCGGGAATAGAGCGAGACGCTTCCGTCCCGGATTTCGGCAATGGCCCGGTACCCGTCCCATTTCACCTCGAAGAGCCAATCCGGATGATCGAACGGTTCCTCTGTCGAGGTCGCGAGCATCGGTTTGACGTTGTGCGGCATCGGGGTCACCGGCGCATCAGCCAAGTCCCTGCCTTCCATCGCCTCCTGAAGTCGAATCCGGTCCATTTTTTTCCGTCGGGAAAATTTCTTCGGATCGGCTTTGGAAACATCCTCCAGGGTCTTATCGGACAGTACGGAGCGGTTCTCCGTGAGGATGTCCTCTGTGGTCGCATAGCGGTCTTTTTTCTTCAAAAGGAGCCAAGACTTCTCGTCCTTTCTTGTTTTTACCAGCGCAATTATCCGGACC
>JAMDBG010000175.1 GCA_023487865.1 Deltaproteobacteria bacterium
AGCTTCAACTTTGTTGAGAGTCACTGGTTGCGGCACAATATGGAGCCCTGCCTCCTTTGGGGGCAGGGCCTTGTCCCCCCTATGGGGGGATTGATCAAAGCCGCACCCTATGGGTGCGGATATTTACACTATTGTCATGCTTGCCGCCCTGTGATAATCTGCAAGCATGAAAAAGGTAAAAGTAAAACACCCTGATTTCTGCCAGCTCGCCGCCGCTATTGTCGAGGCGGCCACTGATGAAAGCGAACAGGTAGAGGATAGCGCAAAGAATCCCCAAGCCGTGGCCTCTGGTCGCCGTGGAGGTAAAAAAGGCGGCAAGGCAAGGGCAAACAAGCTTACACCTGAGCAACGATCTGCGATTGCAAAGAAGGCAGCTCAGACGCGATGGAATAAAGATTAAATCCCTTTCCCTGTATCTTCTTTAGCTTCATATTCCCCGAAAGGAAGCAACTGAGTATCTTTATATCTCGGATGAATCCTATCCAGTTTGTCTAAAAAGTCATGATATTTTTCGCTTAGTTTCATGATAGTTATCACCGAAGCAAGATGCTCTCGTAACTTGGGATAGCCAATATCATTGGTTAATTTTCTAAATAGTTTAGACTTTGGTCGCCCTTTAGAATTTTTCCCTATTTCTTTTTTAAGAGCATCCAAAACCCCCGGAGCTAACCGCCTATAAACAATGTCGTTAGTTAATATCCCAAAATATAAAGGTCTTTGAACGGTATCCGTAGGATAAGAAAGCCCTCTTAATCTGAATAATTCTTGATAATATTCATCATCAAATGTTTTTATCCACGGTTGTAATTCTTTTGCAATAAATGCCTCTAAAATTTTTGATAATTCAAGTCGAGCCTTGTCTCGTTCGTATCCGGTCGCCTCATCAACCAAGGCGATTATGCCTACTCGTGCAAAACCCCTAACCAGGATTTCACATTGTTTAGCGATATGTTCTTGTTGGTAATGAAGCTTCCCCTCTTTTCGTGCTTCTAAAACAGCATCGCATATATCTGCCAAAATGGTGGCCTCGTATCCATATGCGATACTTCCAGAAGGTGTTTTAAATTTTATTGGGTTTATGATCATATCTCCCAAGTATTTAATTGCATATGGTTTAATAGCCTTTGTAGATAGAAATTTTTCTATTCGATCACCCACCCCTCGTCCGGCTGTTCCTTGTTTCATGTCCAGCGAAGTAAGCATTGCCCCTTGCATCAAAACCCGTTTCTTGTCTTCCAATACATAACAGGGTATTTCAATGCTACCAATTCTAAGAGGATGATCGGGAGAGCCATGTGTCGCCTTAAGTATCGCGTCAGATTCTTTTTCTAGTTGCCATTTTGCACGAGCAGCTTTTTGGGCTATTTCCTTTCTTCTTTCTGGTGAAAGGCTTTCTGCGCGTGCCCTACCGCCTATTGCTTTTCCTTTTATTTCACCGTCCATTATGCAAGCACCTCCATAGTATTTGCTTGCATAATAGCATATTTTTTGTATAATGCAAGCAAAAATAAAAATAATGCTTGCAATCTAGTTTTATTCATGTATAATCAAATTAAACTTTATGCTTGAGGTGGAAATATGAACAAGCTAACTATCGAAAAAAGATCACACATTGTTCAATGCTTGGTTGAGGGCATGAGCATTAGAGCAACGGTGCGGATCACTGGCGCGGCTAAAAATACCGTCACGAAACTTGTCGTTGAACTTGGTTCAGCCTGCCGGGAATATCAAGACCGTGTGCTCGTCAATCTCCATTGCAAAAAAATTCAATGTGATGAGATCTGGTCGTTCTGTTATGCCAAGGAAAAGAACGTTCCCAAAGATCACAAGGGCGAATGGGGATATGGCGATGTTTATACCTGGACGGCGATTGATGCAGACACGAAACTAATCCCGGCCTTCCTTGTCGGTCGTCGTGATGCCGAATATGCGCGGGTGTTCATGCTTGATCTGGCGAGTAGGTTAAAGAATCGTGTTCAGCTTACGACTGACGGGCATAAAGCCTATTTGATGGCCGTAGATGAAGCCTTTGCTACCGACATTGATTATGCGATGCTCATTAAGACCTATGGCGCACCTGAATCAACGAAGGATCAAAGACGATACAGCCCCGCCGAATGCACTGGAATAGATAAATTTCCCATTTGCGGAAATCCCGATAAGAAAGAAATTTCCACAAGCTACGTTGAACGGCAAAACCTCACCATGAGAATGTCAATGAGGCGATTAACAAGACTTACCAATGGTTTTAGTAAGAAGATTAAAAACCTTGAAGCGGCAATGGCGCTCTATTTTATGTATTACAATTTCTGCCGAGTCCATCAGACTTTAAGAGTAACACCGGCAATGGAAGCGGGGATTGCAGATCGTGTATGGAGTATTGAAGACGTTGTGAGATTAATTAAAAATAAACAATAAATATTTAGTTGGTTGTTATTTTGGGAATGAGCGATTTATCGGTAAGACGTAAACCACTTCTATCTCCCTCAAAAACACATCTATATTGTTTGTCTGTATCATCCCAATAGAAAACAATAAATACGGTATATTCCCAAGAGGGTATATTTTCCCTATGGATTTTCTTTTTTTCTCCAGAAGCAAGTACACTAATATTTTTTTGAAGAGATCTTAATTTAGGTGTTTCGTTTTGAACGGCCATTTTTTGTTTGTTTTTTTCTGGATTAACCATCCTTGAAATTATAATTCGCGATAGAGCTACACTGCTTTTGTTGTGAACATAAATATCATATGAATATTCATTAACATCAACCAGTTCTATGTCAATAAACGGAAACCTACTTGCTTGTGTTGTAGGTATTGGGGAAATATTTTCTTGTGTTTTAATTGGGGCAGGTAAAGGATTGTTTTGTGTGGGTTGCGATGCTACAAGTTTATTCTCTAGATGCTCTTCATTATATTTATCGACTGCCCTTATCCATAAGATAGATACAAAGATAGATACAAAGATGACAGTCACGCAAACGCATACGAGCCATCCACGAAGAGGATGGGAGAGAAAAAACTTTCCATAAATCCACACTAACCAATCAACTGGATTCAAAAGTTTTCTCCATTTTAAATTACTGAGATTTACTCTCATTATTTCGATTCCCTGTCAAATTTTAAATTTCAAACTGACCCATTATCTGATTCCGGTGGGCCTGGACACTATCGGCTCTGTGGTGTATGAAGACAAGTGGAAGCAGGTGACCCCGGAAAGCCCCGTGCCCGTCTGTAAGGGTGAGAAGCTTGGTCACTTTGCCTATGGCGGCTCCCTGGTCATTACGCTGATCGAGCAGGGCATCTCTTCCATTACGATTCCGCAAGGCCGGCAAATCGGTGTTTTTAAGCAGAAACAAACATCAACGTCCAAATGAGGATGGGAAGTGAAGGCTTGTTATAGGCTGGGGTCTGTCCCGGCATACCGATGAGATTTTTCAACAGGAGGGTATCTCTCGTGAACGGCATCCATCGAAGTTTGTTTGCAACACTTATCGCATTCACCATTTTCTTCATCTCCGGGACCGCAACGGCTCAAACCTCTCTCGATTCCCTGCTCAATCCATATCTGGCCCGGTACGACCTGCCGGCCATCGCCGCAGCCGCAGTCAAGAATGGAAAGGTGATTGCAGCCGGCGCCGTGGGCACGCGCAGGATGGGCGCAACAATTCCGGTGACGATCCAAGACCGGTTCCATCTCGGCTCGGACACCAAGGCGATGACGGCCCTTTTGGCGGCGATCCTGGTGGAGGAAGGGAAACTTCGCTGGGATACAACCCTTAGCAAGACCTTTCCCGAGCTCGCTGAGAAGATGGATCCCGGAATGCGGCGCGTCACACTGGAGCAACTGCTGTCGCATACGAGTGGTATCCCGAGTGACACTGAAGAGATCTTCAAGGTTTACTTGGAAGCAATGTCTCAGGATGGAAACCTCGACGATTTGCGGTACTGGATCGTCCGGCAATGGAGTCAGCGTCCTCTGGAGTCCGATCCAGGCAAGAAATTCGCCTATTCGAACATGGGATATACCTGTATCGGTGCGATGATCGAGCGCATCGAGAAAAAGACGTGGGACGAGGTGATCACGGAGAGGATCTTCATCCCTCTGAAATTAGAGACCGCCGGTCTCGGGCCGCAGTCTTCCCTGGGCAGGATCGATGCGCCTCTCGGGCATATCACGGTTGACGGCAAGGTGAAGGCGGTCCTGGCCGGCCCCAACGGCGACGGTCCCCCGATCATCGGCCCTGCCGGCATTGCGCACATGTCCATCCTCGATTTTGCCTATTGGGCAGGGTGGAATGCCGGTGAGGGAAAGCGAAAGCCGGCCCTGATCAGGCCGGAGACGATGCGCAAACTCCACAAGCCGGTCATCTCGATGCCCGAAAGAAAGGATGCCGCGCCGGGTACGCCTCCGGGCGGACGATACGCCTTGGGGTGGGGCGAGCTGACCGTTGATTGGGCCCCCCAGCCCCTGCTCTATCACGGCGGCTCCAACAGTATGAACCTGGCCCATATCTGGGTTGATGCAAAACGTGATTTCGCCATGGTCATCACTACCAACATCAGCGGACCCAAGGCGAACACGGCCTTCTTCGCCCTTGCGAAGGAGCTGTATGCGAAATTCGCGAAGAACAAGAAGCAGAAGTGAACACGATCCGTTGGTGACGAAAGTTCAGAAGTCCAGCGATGTCCTTGCCGGCGGGCACCCCGGTGTCTTATTCTAAGACGGCGTCATGTCGGAAAGCCTTTTCACCTGACCGCCGTGACGGACGTATCGCTGGATGGCGCCTCCCAGGGCCTCCACAGAGCCGTCCGGCATGACCTTCAGGGCGGCCCCGGTGCCGATCCCGTATCCGATGAGCCCCTCTTTTTCGAGCCTCAAGAGCGCCTTGAGCTCTTCCCAGCCTCCCTCTTCATCATGGGTGTCACAGAGCAAAGGGGCGAGCCCCAGGCAGGGGAATACCTCAGCCGTCTGGTTGTCGTCCGGGTTTTGCCAGCGCACCCATTTTCCGGCCAGCATGATGCTTCCGGCGGAAAGACCGAAGAAGGGCTTGCCTCCCCGATAAAGCCCGGCAAGGAAATTTACCATCCCTCTGTCCTTGAGGATCTGTATCCCGGCAGCCACATCCCCGCCGCTGAGGCACACCATATCCGATTCCTCTAAAATGGCCCTGGCTCCGGAGATGTCGGCATTGTCAGGGACGAGCAGGGCGTGCTTCACCTCGCCCGCCCCGTTTTCCCTGAAGATGTCCGCATAGCGATGGAAGAAATCCTTGTCGTCGCCGCTTGCCGCTCCCACATAGCCTACCGACGGAGAGTCCTTGCCGGTTTCGCGAAAGGCCTGTCGGATCAACAGATCCGTTGCCCTGCGATCTGCGGACCTTCCCCCGGCAAGCAGATACACCGGTTTCATTTTTCTCATCTGTCATCCGTCCTGTTATTGATTTTCAGGGAGTCCGTTTTCATCGAGGAAATCCTCCCCGTTCAACGGGAAATCCGCCTTTGCCAGCCGGTATTTTCCGGTGCTGTCCGGGGAGATGGCATCTTCGTAACGGACGGAAATTTTTGCCCCGTCACCATAGAGTCTCCTCAACAGGGCCCTTGCCTCCCCGGCAAGTGCTTTTTTATCCTTTACCTGACTGACGATGGCCAAATCGTACGAGTCTTTCTCCGTCTGTTCGAGCGCGTATTCATCGATCCCCGAGATTCCGCCAATGACGTTATCCAATTCGCGGAGGGTCACGAGTCTCCCTGTCAGCGTGAGGGTGACCGCTGCCATGCGTCCCTCGATGGCGGAAAGGATGATGCCGGAATTGCGGCCGCAGGGACAGGCGCCGCCTTGATCGAGCCGTACCAGATCTCCCACGTCGAAGCGGATAATGCGGTACCAGGGATTGTCGAACGGGGTGACCAGGATTCTGCCTATCCCGTGCCCGCCGTGCCGGGGTTTGAGCGGCTGGAAATCCACACGGCAGGACTCGCTGTTCTGATGGAATTTCCCCTCTTCGCATTGCATAAAGACATAGCCGGTCTCTGTGGAGCCATAGGAGCTGGCGGTCGGCGATGCAAAGACGCGCCGGATTTGCCGGTCATGAAGAACCGACGGGTACTCATAGGTGAAAACGATGAGGTCCGGCTGGAAAACCTTTTTCCCGCAGCCGGCAAGGTAACGGCAGAGTTTGGCCAGGAGGGACGGATTTGCCTCAAGGATCGCCGGTCTGAATTCTGCAAGCTCGTCGCTCATCCGGTCCATCAGCGCCGGGGTCCAGAGCGCCGGGTCACTCTTTTCGTTGAGATAAAGAAAGCGCGCCAGCCGCCGTTTCTCCATCGGGAGATCCTCGTCGTTCGAGACAAAGCCCACATTGAGCGGGTTGGCGAGGATGGCCTCAAGGGGAGTTCCCTTGGCCAGCCTTATCGCATGGGAGTTCAGCCTCCAGGAGGCTCTTTCCGACCCATCCCACCATTTCTGGTTCCAGATGTTGGTGACGCTGACGTTACTGGTCCCGCTGGTCTTGACAAACTCGATCTCACCGCTCTGAAGACCCCGTTTTATGTCCCTGTCCGGCGGGACGAATCCAACCGGAAAATGATCGCGGATGTCCTTTTTCGTAAGGGCAGGCAGCGCCGCATAGCGCGCGTCGACGGGATGCCTGTCACCGGGGTCAAATGCCCGCCAGGATCTGTATGCAGAGAGGTCTTTTAACGCCGTCTCCAGGAGGTTCCGGGAATATTCGTGGTACTCGGGGGAGAAACAGTCGGCCTTTTGCATTGGGTACCTCTGGCTTCATCTGAAAACGATTCCAATCTGATCTGTATTATACGGCAAGAGAGGCTGAGAACGAAGCCCGTCAGGTCATTGATTGCCGGATTTAAACTGACACAGGCGTTGGCTCCCGGACATCTACTTCAATTTAAACTCTACCCGGCTGTCCTTCAGTTTTTCATTTTTCTCGGGCCGCAGCGATTTGGCTTTGACTATATATATCCGTGTGGCCTCGATAATGCCCGCCTGCAGCAACCGCTCGCGAACTGTCTGGGCGCGACCGGCGGCAAGTTGGATCAAATCGCTGTCGGTGATGGATATATGATCATTGATCAGCTTTTCCATCTCCGGTGGCGGTAATGACTTCAGAAATCCTATGACCGTTCGCGGTTTGGGAAAGTCTGCCGCTTTATACGCCAGGGTTAGATATTTTTCATATTCCTGCTGATTGATTTGAATATCCTCCAGAGGCCCCGGCACCTGACCTTTATCGACCATGTCCTTTAGTTTTTGCACTTTCAGTAAACGGTTGAATTCGGCCTTTTTCAATGCCTCTGTATCATGCGCCGGATCGACATAGGCTTCGATATCCAGTTTGAGATGGGGCCGGTCATACAGCGCCTTGGCCAGAGCGCTGATTTTATTCTGACCCGTCTCCGGCAGCTGCGCGCTGCCAAAATCAAATTCGATGAAGCTCATCTCCTCTCCGGCGCCGGTGAGTGAGGACAGCAGCAAGAAAGGGGAGGTGACTGCCTTGGTAATCAGATTTACCAGAATCTGCCAGACAATCGGCCAGATTTTAAACTGCGGGTCGTCGAGGCTTCCGGATACAGGAATGTCCAGATTGATCTGTCCGTTGCGATCGGTTAAAAGGGTGACCGCCAGCGTTACCGGGGCGTTAATGGCCTCGGGGCTTTCCACTTTATCGCCGAAGGTGAGCTGGTCGAAAAAAACCTTATTATCGGCATGGAGTTTTCTTTTTTCGACCAGGTAGGAAACAGCGAAATTGAGTTTGCCTTTGGTGATGGGATAGCCCAGATATCTGCTGGTATAGGGTGTGACTGGACTCATTTCAATGTCTTTAAAGCTGAGTTTAATATCGGCGAAAAGGTCTTTTATCAGCGGGTTGACGCTGCCGGAAATTTCGATGGGTGACCCGTAGCCAAGGTTCCCCTTGATGTCCACACTGGCACGGGAGATTTCCTGCGACGACAGCCCCGTGATGCTGCCTTTGAGATTGAGCATGGTAGCGGCATAATTCGGTTTGATGTTGCGGTCGGTGAAATCGACCGTGCCGCCTTGAAACCTCACTTTACCGATTTTTATATCCGGCGGCGTCTGGGCCGTATTTTCGCTCTGGAGGGGTTGCGGAGGCTGCTTGTCCGGCGGAGTTTCGCGTCTGTCTGGGTCTTTCCTCGCCGCGCTGAAGATATCCTGGATATTGGTGCTGCCGCCTTCATTGATGACGATCTTGGCAAAGAAGTCGTTAAGCGAGATATCCTTGATATGCGCGAAGAGGGGATTGTAACCGGCGGACAGTGAAAGAACACCAAGCTGCTTGAACTTCAAAAAATCATGTCTGTGGGCCCGATCGACGGTGGCCAGTTGAGAAACCGAAAGATTGCCTTGATACGCTACACGGGTTTTGCTTTCTTCATCCAGTGTCAGAGAGAGTGCTCCGGCAGTCGAGACCGAACCGCGAGTGACATCAAGTTGAACACATTCGGTGAAGTAAGGCTGGAAGGGGCGGATGGCCAAATTCTTTACATCCAGCGCCAGATCCGCGTTGAGCGGTTGGATGCCGAGCGAGCCTTTAGCCGTGATGTCGGTTTTTTTATCCACGGTCAGGGCCAGATCCACAGCGGCGCGGTCTCCCTTTTTCATGGAGAGCTTTGACGCATACAAGCGCAATGGATGTATCCGGATTTGTACCGGCAGGACCGGTTGGACATCAATGAAGGTCACGTCGGCCTTGTCGATCCGGAAATCGTCAATAAGCAAGCTGAACTCACTTTTCTTTTTGGCGTGATCCTCTTTCTTATCCTGACGTTCCGGCGGTTGGCGCTTATCGTCTTTTTTGTCCGGTTGGATAAGATTCAACAGGGTGAGTTCCCCTTGCTTGTCGCGCCGGATGACAAGTTCCGGCGCATCGAGCGCAATTTGTGCCAGATGGACTTTCGGAATCAACGGCTCGAGAGAGGCCAGCTGCACTGTTAAAGCGGGAAGCCGCAGTACCTTGTTTCCCTGCAAATCGTCCAGGATAACCTTTCTCAAGGAGGCGTTTCCGGTGATTTGGAGGCGGGGCGATTGGTCCGAATGCATCAGAAACTGTATGGTTAGATGGCTATCAAGGCGCGCGGAGATCAGCTTAAAATTCATTTGCACGGGAACGTATTGCAGATAATGGGGGATATCCATATCATTTATGTCGATATCGAAGCTGGTGGCCCGTGATGAGAGAAACGGCTGGGTCCTGCCCGCGATAGTGACGGCATGCCCATTGATAACGGCGGAAAATTTCGGCTCGACATATTTTTTCAGATAGTGTTCGATATTGGAAATGAAAGGAATCGCCAATTGAAGTTCATCCACTGTGTGATCGGTCTGATTGGGCATGTCGCGAAAATGTATTTTTCCTTTGATGATCTGAATATTATTGATAGAAAAAAGAAAAGGTGCCGCCGGTTCTTTCTTCCCTTCATCCTCCTTAGGGATCAGGTCGGAAAAATTATAGGAACCGTCCTCCTTACGGATCAGGCCGACAGTAGGGTGATCGAGACGGATCTCTTCCAGGATCAATGCCCGGCGGAAAATCGATGTGATCGTGTCGACGTTGGCGTATAACTCATCAAAGGCAACAAACGGCGTTGACAAGCCGGGATCGCCAAGTTTAAGGCCCCTGATCGTCGCGGAAAGGGCAAAGGGATTGATACGGATCTGCTCAATAGACGTTTCCCGGTGCAAGGCCAAAGAAATCTTCTTGATCAGAACCGGCTTGAGAGCCGCCGGCAGAATAAAAAAACCGACAACCCCGATAAAGACCAGGAAAACGATCAGGGAGACAAATATTTTTTTAAAAAGCTTCATATCCGACCAGTCCTTTAAAGTTCATCTTTTCGTAACGGTTCACTTCTACAAGCCTCGGCCGTAAAAGTCACTCTCCGATGATCTTGACCAGAACCCTCTTCCTCCGCCTGCCGTCAAACTCCCCATAGAAGATTTGCTCCCAGGGACCGAAATCCAGCTTGCCGCCGGTCACGGCGGCGACCACTTCCCTCCCCATGACCTGCCTCTTCAAATGGGCGTCGCCGTTGTCCTCTCCCGTCCGGTTGTGCCTGTATTGCGAGACCGGATCATGCGGTGCGAGCCGTTCCAGCCATTCCTCGTAATCCTGATGCAAACCGGATTCGTCATCGTTGATGAAAACCGATGCCGTGATATGCATCGCGTTGACAAGAATCAAACCTTCCAATATGCCGCTCTCCTTGAGGCACTGTCCCACTTGCCGTGTTATATTGATAAATCCCCGCCGTGCAGGGACATCGAACCAGAGCTCTTTCCGGAAAGATTTCATGCCCAGTGTCGCCTCCTGCTGATTATGAAGGATTTGCCTGCATGAATCAAGACACAGATACCTGTTCCGGTTCTGTTAGCGTCATTGAGAAAGTTTGAGGTGTCGGATTCTGCAGGACTCTGTTTGTGTCAGCCCTTGAGCCTTCGATTGAATTCGTCGGCGGTAAAGCAGTATTCCTGGGTACCGTAACACTCTACTGCGAATGAGGCGCATACGCTGCCGATCCTCGCGCATTGTTCGATGTCTTTGCCGCGGATCAGGCCGCTGATCAGGCCGCCCCGGTAAGAATCGCCGGCGCCCGTCGGATCCTTGACGTTGTCCGTCTTGACGACCGGAATGCCGATGTCGCCGTCGGGCATCGATATCCGCGATCCATGCTCTCCCAAAGTGGTGATGATGGTCTTGGGCAACCGCAGCAATTCTTTCTTGTTCAGCCCGGTTTTGTTCATGATCAGATCCAGCTCGTAGTCATTGACGATCAGGATTCGGCTCCCCTCGATGGATCGGATCAGGTCTTTGGCATCCCACATGGGTAGGGATTGCCCGGGATCGAAGATATAGTCGATCCCTCTCTCCTTGCAGAGTCGCGGGTAATTCACCATGTCTCCGAGGTTGCCGGGCGACACGATCAGGAGGGTCTCCCCGGGATCGAGTCTATCGAAATCCAGACAGGATGAATGCTTCATGGCGCCCGGGTTGAATCCGGTGATCTGGTTGTCGGTCTTGTCGGTTGTGATGTATGCGCCGGCAGTCAGTTCGTCTTCGATGATCCTGATGCCATCGGTGCTGATGCCGTTTCGCGAAAGCCATTCGAAGTACCGGTGATAATCGTAGCCGATCGCGGCGGAGATCAAGGGCCTTTCGCCCATCAAGGTCAGGGCGTAGGCAATATTGCCCGCCGTGCCCCCGAATTTTTCCTTCACCCCGTTGACCTGAAAACAGACATTCAGGACATGGATCTTCTCCGGCAGGATATGTTCCGAGAAGTGTCCGGGGAAATTCATGATCCTGTCATAGGCCAGCGATCCGGATACAATGATGTTCATAAATCCTCGGTTTTCCAGAAGTCAGTCGATAAAAAATCCCTTGCGGACAATGGGACTATAAGAAAGAAAGAGGGGCGTGTCAATGAGATTTTCGCCGCGGGATCCGGCGTTCAGAGGTTTTTGCCGATCTCGCCTTGGATGAAAATCTATCGATGAAGGGAGAATCTGTGGCGGTGTTCCGGGATGGGGAAATCCGCTATGGGTGGTCGAAGAGATAACCGACGGAGCGGAGACTCCGGAAGTAAAGGGGATGCTGCGG
This sequence comes from Deltaproteobacteria bacterium, assembly GCA_023487865.1. Classification (GTDB taxonomy): domain Bacteria; phylum Desulfobacterota; class Syntrophia; order Syntrophales; family UBA5619; genus JAKAFS01. The sequence goes on from JAMDBG010000175.1 coordinate 11,643, forward strand.
GTCGTCCTCAAAATATCTTCTCAGACGGACGATGAAATTGTCGACCGTCCGGGTGGTGGTCACACCGGAGTAGCCCCATCCCACCTCCAGAAGGGTTTTGCGTGACAGGGGCTTGCCCCGGTTGGCGATGAAGATCTTAAGCAACCTCGCTTCCTGCTCCGTTAGATGGATCGTTCCCTGTCGGCATTCCGCCGTCAGCGTCGTAAAGTCGACCAGATTGCCGCCGAAGGCATATCTCTGCATCGCTTCGGGATCTCCCGGGCCGCTGACGGCGGAACGGTCCCGGTTCCAGGAGGCCCTTGTCAAAAGGCGTTCGATCCTCAAAAGGAATTCCTCGAGATGAAAGGGCTTGGCGAGGTAATCGTCAACGCCGCAGGAAAAGCCCTTGATCCGGTCGTCGGGCGCCCCTTTGGCCGAGAGGATCAGAACGGGGAGTTTCTCGTCCTCCACACGGATGTGACGCAGAACGGCAAGACCGTCCAGTCCGGGCAGCATGATATCCAGGACGACCATATGCGGATTGTACTCCTTCCACATCCGCAGCCCCTCCGTGCCGCTGCCGGCGATCGCCGCCTCATAACCCTGCAGGGAGAGATTCAGTTTCAATCCCTCGGCGATGTGCGCATCGTCCTCGATGATGAGAATCCGCGATTTTTCAGTCTGCTTCATCTCCGCTCCCTTTAGGCGCCATCTTTGGAAGGATCAGGGTGAAAACGGAACCCTTTCCCGGCCCTTCGCTGTCGGCGACCACCTTTCCCTTATGAAGCCTGGCGATCTGCTGGACAAGATAGAGGCCGATGCCGCTTCCCCCCACGGCGACGTGATCATCGCTGTGACCCCGATAGAACTTCCTGAAGATCCGTTTCCGCTCTTCTTTTGCAATGCCGATCCCGTTGTCCCGGAAGCGTATCATGAGTTCATGGTCGCCCGGTTCGAAGGAAATGTCAACCCGGGGCCTGCCCGATACATTGTATTTCATGGCATTGGTCAGGATATTCATCAGGAGCATCTCGAAGAGGGGGACGATGACCGGGTAAGTGATGGTTTCGTTGGAAGGGCTCTCTATGTGGATGTCGCAGTTGCGAAACAGGTGGGTGTTGCCGGAGATGAACTGCCGGATCGTCTTCATCAGATCGACCGGCGTGGCTTTCTCTTCGTAAACCCGGCTCTCGATCCGGGCGAGATTCAGGATGCTGTTGATGTTTCCGGAGAGACGCTCCGCGTCCTGAAGCATGAATCCGATATATTTGAGCTCCTCATCACGGGGGAGCTTGTGCTTCGCAAACGTCTCGAGATAGAGCTTCAGCGATGTGACGGGGGTTTTGAGCTCATGCGTGAAGTTGTTGATGAAAGTGTGCTGGAGGCGATAGAGCTGCAGCGTCTTGAGGTTGTAAATGAAGATGATGAGTATCCCCACCAGGATGACGCCGACCAGAAGCGAGAGGATAAGGATCACCACCCAGGTTTGCGCCTCGAAGAACTGGCTCGCATCGAGCCGGTAGTAGTCGATCACCGATTTGAGCTCTGCGCTGACCTGGACATACCAGTAGATATACAGGAACAGGGAGATCGCCAAGGCCGCCGTGGACAGGATGAAGACGGTGATCGGATGGAGGAACCATTTCGTCTGTTTCATGACACCTCTGACATGGCTGGCGCTGAGTATCTCATCCCTATGCACTCACCCTTCAGACGGAAGGATACGCCTTCCGGAATTGTAAAAGTATTGTAAAACGCCAACTTGGGCCTTTTCTTCTGCCGAAAGATTTCTTAAGGTGCCTCTATGCCGCCATCTATGGCAGCAATAATAAGGAGAATAGCATGATCGATAAAAATCAGCCAGTCCATCCCCTCGGAAGCCGCGCCCGCGTCCTGCTCACGAGCGTCTTCGGCCCTTACGCGCGGGATGACGAGTATGGAAGCCGCAGGATCAACCCGATGGAACTGTATCAGAATCAGGTGACGCGCGTCCAGGGGGGATTCTCGCTGCGGATGTTTCATCGGTCATTCGGACTGATAATGATCCAGACCAACCTCGATGCCCCCTGCACCCTCCTGGATTTCCCGACGCTCGAGAGTTTCACGGAAGAGATCGGTAAAAACGCCTATGATGTGATCGGTATCGGCGCCATCATCCCCAATATCGGCAAGGTCAAGAAGATGTGCGAGCTGATCCGCAAGTATCAACCGGCCGCCACGATCGTCATCGGCGGGCACATCAGCAACAAAGAGGGGCTCGATCGCATGGTGGACGCAGACTTGATCATCCGCGGTGAGGGCATCCGCTGGTTTCAGCGCTATCTGGGTCAGGACGACCGGGCGCCGATCAAGCACCCCCTGGCCATCTCGGGATTCGGCGGAAAGATGATGGGCATCGATCTCGGCAACCGGCGCGGCGGCACGGCGGCGATCCTGATCCCTTCCGTCGGTTGCCCGATGGGATGCAACTTCTGTTCGACATCCGCCCTGTTCGGCGGCAAGGGAAAGTTCATCCATTTTTATGAAACAGGCGACGAACTCTTCCACGTCATGTGTGAAATGGAAGAGAAACTCAAGGTGAAATCCTTTTTCACCCTGGACGAAAATTTTCTCCTCCACAAGAAGCGGGCGCTCAGGCTCCTGGAACTGATGGAGGAATACGACAAAAGCTGGGCCATCTATGTCTTCAGTTCTGCGCGGGTTCTGCAGTCCTATGCCATCGATCAGCTGGTGCGGCTGGGCATCAGCTGGGTCTGGATGGGCCTGGAAGGCCAGGAGAGCGCCTATGACAAGCTCCAGGGGGTGGATACACGCGCCCTGGTGAACCTGATGCAGTCGCATGGCATCCGCGTCCTGGGTTCCTCGATCATCGGCCTCGAAGACCACCGGCCGGAAAATATCGACGCGATCATCGATTATGCCGTCAGCCACGAGACCGTCTTCCATCAGTTCATGCTCTATACACCCATTCCAGGGACGCCCCTCTATGAAAAGCACCGGCAGGACGGATCGCTCCTTCCGGAGGCGGAATTTCCCGCCGCCGACGCCCACGGGCAGTACCGCTTCAATTACCGCCATCCGCATATCAAAGACGGCCGGGAAGAAGGATATCTCCTGGAGGCGTTCCAACGCGACTTTACCGTCAACGGTCCGAGTGTGCTCCGGATGATGCGGGTGCTTCTGAACGGCTGGCAGAAATACAAGGATGATCCCTATGACCATGTACGGAAGCGGATCGCCTGGGAGGTCTTTCCATTGCGCTCGAGCTATGCCGGAGCGGTCTGGGCGATGAAGAAATGGTACCGAAACAATCCACCGCTGCGGGAAAAGGCGGAGAAATTGCTCAGGGACATCTATGCGGAATTTGGCTGGGTCACAAGGTGTATTACCCCGCTTATCGGCCGGTTTGCCTATTTTACCTTGAAACGGGAAGAGGGGAGACTCGCCGCGGGATGGACTTACGAACCCGCATCCTTCCACGAGAAGAATGCCGCGGCATTGGCGCTGGGGAAAATCCATCCCGCCATAAAAAAAGCCGAACGGGGGAAAATTCCCACTCTGGTCAATGTTCCGGCGGGGAACTTCGGCAAGTAGGATTGAGGCAATTGCAAAACTTAAAAAAGGTGTAACGCGGAGCTAACCGGCGCGCAGCTTTTTTGCGCGTCCGGTTGTGGTGGGAGTAGTTAACCCAGTCGATTTCTGCGCAACGGCAATGAGGGATCTCAACGCCTTATTAACTGCGTCTTCTGTCGGAAACACCTTTGCCACATCGGGGTTGAGGAGTATCAGGTTGGTTCCTTTTAGGTAAGAGTCAAAATACTTACCGCGGATTCCCCGCCCCAGATCTTCTCTCCTGTATTGCGGTCGGAGTTCGTCGGATTGCTTAACCTTCTTCATAGATTTTCCTTTCGTTACCATCCATCAGACGTGCGCTTATGATTCGTGTTCGGCCACCACGTTCCGTATGAGAAACAATGATGAGTCTTTTTTGGAGTGACAAGCCGAAAGTTATTTGCCGGTTTTCATTCACAGAATGATCCGGATCTTCAAACGTAATAGCCAGCGGGTCTCCAAAGACGGTTGCCGCTTCCTGAAATGCGACATTGTGCTTTCGGATGTTTGCAGCAGCCTTTTTGGGGTCCCACGCAAATTCCATTTACACCATCCTACATGCTATTATACCACAAAAAATAAGTTGTAAGTCTTTCTCTTTTTGGCCCAACGTCTAGCTTGAGGGGCGTGTGTGGAGCGGCAGCGTAACACACGTCCCTCTATAGCTGATGTTATGTTTTCGTTCGATTGTGAATATTTCAGGCTGACCTCTTTGGTTTCATTACTTCCCATAAATTCCAGAGCTGAGGTTGTCCTTCCTGCCATGATAGGAACCACCTTTCGACAGAACTGCTGCAGTTCTGAGCTAACGCATCTACACATTCATACTCTTCAGGTGGAAAATCAACACCCACAATGACGGCCTTAAGAGATGATTCAATGGGCAAGCCTATTGAATCGCCATCGTCCACTATTATGACTAATCTGTATTCATGTTCATCATGGTAGTCCATTGATTTCAGGAAGAAATACTCATGGAAATTCGTGTCTATCTGCATCCCCAATGCTTCATCAACACTATGATTGAGAATATTCCTGCATTCAATCTTCTTTGCCTTGACGAAACTTTCTAAATAATATTGATACTCCACACTCCCAGAGAATTTCTTGTTCGTTTCAAATGATCGTTCAAACTCCTCTTCCAGTCGCGTCCTATCGAAAACAAGGCAAATGCCGGTATGGCCTCTTGCATTGCAAGTACGCTCTCTTCCATATTGCGACCACATTCTTGACCTAGCAAAACCTGCGCGATAGTAGGCTTCCCTAAAGTTAGGAACCATATTCTTACTGAAGTCCAGCTTTTCGTCATTCCATCCGCAGAAACAGAGTATCCTGGAGTTATTCCTGATATAGCTACTGAATATATTGGGGACCTCTGCGTAATTTTCAAGACATAGCCTCTGTTCCGCCCCAATAAAGCCAAAACTCCACTGTTTGGATTCTCGCGGATCATCGCACGATGCCAGGCGACTGAAATTGATCCGCATCCCGCTCAGCATTGCTATCGCA